>CAZJKR010000019.1:11151-18612 GCA_964546615.1 uncultured Curvibacter sp. | reverse complement strand
CAAACGCATCGAACTCGATTGCCAGGTGATCAACCAGAACGGCCAGCGCGTACTGTATGGCCTGGCCCGCGTGCTGGCACCGACGCAGAAGGTCCGGCGCGCCCGCACCCACAGCCCCACGATCCAGCTGTTCGACCCGCAGGCCCGCCTGAATGCGCTGCTGAGCCTGGGCCGGGACATGTCCGCCGTACGCTGCGGCGTGGTCCACCCCTGCGACGCCGACTCCCTGCGCGGCGCCGTCGATGCCGCGCAACTCGGACTGATCGAGCCGGTGCTGATCGGCCCGGAGGTCCGGCTGCGCACCGTGGCAGAAGAAGCCGATCTCGATCTGCACGGCATGCGCATCGTGGCCGTGGAGCACAGCCATGCCGCTGCGGCCATGGCGGCAGCACTGGCTGCCGACAAGGAGGTGGAAGCGCTCATGAAGGGCAGCCTGCACACCGATGAACTGATCCACGCCGTGCTCGCCACGCGCGCATTGCGCTCGGGCCGGCGCATGTCGCACGTGTTCCGCTTCGAGGTGCCCACCTACGCCAAGCCGCTGCTGCTGACCGATGCCGCGCTGAACATCGCACCGACCCTGCAGGACAAGGTGGACATCGTGCAGAACGCCATCGAATTCGCCCGCCTGCTGGGAACGCCCATGCCCAAGGTGGCAATTCTCTCGGCGCTGGAAACCGTCAATCCGGACATTCCGTCCACGCTTGATGCCGCCGCGTTGTGCAAGATGGCTCAGCGCGGCCAGATCGTGGGCGGCATGCTCGACGGACCGCTGGCCTTCGACAACGCCATTTCTGCGGCGGCGGCACGCATCAAGCACATTGAGTCCGACGTGGCTGGCGATGCCGACATCCTGATGGTGCCCGACCTGGAGTCGGGCAACATGCTCGGCAAACAGCTGGAGTACCTGGCCGGCGCCACCGCGGCGGGCATCGTGCTGGGTGCGCGGGTGCCGATCGCGCTGACCAGCCGGGCCGATGGCGCAACGGCCCGCATGGCCTCGGCGCTGCTGGCCAAGCTGGTCGCCCATCACAACCGGCTGGTCCAGCCCTGACACGAAACACACGACACACCGCTCAGCCCATGGCCATTCTGGCGGTCAACGCAGGCTCTTCGACACTGAAGTTCGCGCTCTACCCGCTTCGCCACGACGGCGGGGTCGGTGCGGCCGTGCTGGTGGGCAACATCGAAGGACTGGAGGCCAAGGGCCATGCCGTGCTGGCCTGGCGCCACGGCCGGCAGCAGGCGCGTCAACCCCTGTGCGTCGACAGCGACGACAGCTTCACCAGTGCCCTGCAGGCGCTGCAGGCCCTGCTGGCGCCGGTACTGGCAGGCACGACATTGCAGGCCATCGCGCACCGGGTGGTCCATGGCGGCGCCTGGTTTCGGGCCGCGGTGCAGGTGGACGAGGAGACCCTGACCCGGCTCGACAGCCTGTGCCCGCTGGCGCCACTGCACCAGCCGCACAACCTGGCGGGCATACGCTGCTTCGCGCGCGCCTTCCCCGAAACACCCCAGGTCGCCTGCTTCGACACGGCCTTCCATGCCGATCTGCCCGAGGTGGAATACCTGTTCGCCTTGCCCGCTGAACAACGCGACCAGGGCATCCGACGCTACGGCTTTCACGGTCTGTCGTACCAGTTCGTGCAGGCCCAGCTGCGCCGCCTCAGCGCACTTGCCCAGGGGCGCGTGGTGATGGCCCATCTGGGCAATGGTGCCAGCCTGTGCGCCACCTTTGAGGGGCGCAGCCGCGCCACCACCATGGGCTTTTCGGCGCTGGACGGCCTGATGATGGGCACCCGCTGCGGCGCCATCGACGCCGGCGTGCTGCTGCACCTGATGGCGCAGGGCTGGTCGCATGAGGCACTGACGCAACTGCTGTACCGCCAAAGCGGCCTGCTCGGTGTATCGGGCATCGCCGCCGACATGCGCCAGCTGCGCGCCAGCCCGCAGCCATCGGCTCGGCAGGCGATCGACCTGTTCACCCACCGCGTGGTGCGCGAAACCGGCGCCATGGCCGCCTGTCTGGGTGGGCTGGATCTGCTGGCCTTCACGGGCGGCATCGGCGAACACGACGCGGTGCTGCGCAGCGAGGTATGCCAACGCCTGGCATTCCTGGGGGTGCGGCTCGATGCCGAGCTGAACCGCGCGGCGGATGGCACGAGTGCAGCGGCCCTGCACGCCGCGGACAGTGCTGTCGAGATCTGGCTGGTCCCCACCGACGAAGGCCGCATGGCGGCTCAGGCAGCCGCCCATCTGCTGGCTCAGTCGCCGTAGCGCACCCTCACATACTGGCCGGGTGCCGCGCCCAGCCCGGCGTCCACCGGGGGCTGGCGTGCCGCCACCTGTCGCCCACTGCCCTGTGCCGCCAGCCAGTCGCTCCACGCTGACCACCAGCTGCCTTCATGACGCGGTGCCGCCGCCTGCCACTCCTGCGGACTGAGCCTGGGTTGATCCGGTGCCATGCCGAGCAGTTGGAAGTGGCGGCCCTGATGGCCCGGCTCGGAAACAATGCCGGCGTTGTGGCCGCCACTGGTCAGCACGAACGTCACCGGGCTCGACACGAGGCGGTGCACCTTGTAGACCGACTTCCAGGGCGAGACATGGTCCTTGACCGTGCCGACACCGAACACCGGGATGCGGATGTCGCGCAGCGACAGCGGCAGGCCGTCGAAGACGAAATGCCCCTGCGCCAGTTCATTGCGCAAGAAGCAGCGGCGCAGGTACTGGCTGTGCATCACGGCCGGCAGCCGGGTGACATCGGCATTCCAGACCATCAGATCGTTGGCCACTTCGTCTTCGCCCAGCAGCCAGCGCCGCGTGCGGCTGGACCAGACCAGCTCGCGCGAATGCAGAAACTGGAAGGAGCCGGCCATCTGCCGGCCCGTCAGAAAGCCTTTCTCCGCCATCATTTCTTCGAGCAGCCGGACCTGGGCCTCGTCGATCAGCACGCCCATCTCACCCGGCTCGCTGAAATCGGTCTCAGCGGCCAGAAGGGTCAGACTGGCCAGCGGCCTGCCGTTGGCCTTGTCCGCCTGGCTGGCCTGGGCACGCGCACCTTTCAGCGCCGCGGCCGCAATCGCCGCAAAGGTGCCGCCCAGGCAATAGCCTGCCAGGTGGACGGCTTGACCGGTGGCGCAATGCACGTGGTTCAAGGCCTGCAGCACACCCTCGCGCACATAGTCGTCCAGCCCCAGCAAGGCATCGTGTTCGTCCGGGTTGCGCCAGGAGATGATGAAGACCGTATGCCCCTGGGCCACCAGCCAGCGCACCATGGAGTTGTGCGGCGACAGGTCGAGGATGTAGTACTTCATGATGCACGAAGGCACGATCAGCACCGGCGTCTGATGGACCTGCGGGGTGGTCGGCTCGTACTGGATGAGTTCGATCAGGTGGTTGCGCCAGACCACCTGGCCGGGTGTCATGGCCAGCCCCTGCCCCGGAGCAGCGCCACCTGCCTGCTGCGGCAGCGGACCATGGCGCTGGCGAAGCTCCTCCAGGGCATGGTTCATGCCTTGGAGCAGACTTTTGCCGCCCGACGCCCACGCTGCCTGCAGGGCCTGGGGGTTGGTGAGCAGGCAGTTGCTGGGAGACAGCACATCCAGCATCTGCCGTCCGTAAAAACGCATCTGCTCTCGGCTGTGATCCCGCATGCCGGGCAGATCACTGGCCTCGTGCCACCAGCCTTCCCATGCCCTGCTGGCACCTGCGAACCCTTGCCAGGGCCATTGCCGCCATGCAGGATGATCAAAACGGGAATCCGGTTCAGCGCTGTGCGCCGGTGAGGTTCGGGCATCCGCGTCGGCGGAGCCATCAGCCCCGGCGTGCACCAGCGTCTGCCCCGTGTCGCTCAGCCATTGCGTATAGCGAACCATGGCGGTGCGGGCCAGGTGCACCTGCGAACCAGGTGAGCTCAACAGATGCAGGCCCCAGTCGGCGCAGGCCAGGGTCAGCGAGATCGGGGATATGCCCGACCAAGCCTTGGCCATGGCCGCGTTGAGATGGGTATCGAGCGCACGGGCCGTGTCCGGCGGCGGCCACGCCACGGCAAGCCCTGACAGCGCAGGCACAGGGGAGGCATCCAAGGCGGGTACATAGGCAGCATGGGAAGTCATGGCAGCAAAACTAGCATGCTCATTTGACAGTCCTGTGAAAGCGGCTGCGCCTGTCTCCAGGATGGTGCACACACTGGCGGGCACGTTCTCCCAAAAAGGCCGTGCTGGACAACCAGGAGCTCGACAGCCGCACCTGCCCAAGCGCCATCTATTGCGAAGGTCTGAGCAAACTCTTTGATGCCCAGGGCCGGCTATCGGGCGCGGGGTTAGCAGGAGACGACGGCTTGAGCGGGCAGTTTGCGGCTGTGATCAGCCTGCCCGGCAGCAGGCAGGGCGAGTTGAGCCGATGAACTAGCCGCGTCGCCCGATCACGCGCAACAGGATCACCACGACGGCAATAACCAGCAGAACATGGATGAAGCCGCCCATGGTGTAGGACGAAACCAGGCCCAGCAGCCACAGAATGATCAGAATAACGGCAATGGTTTCAAGCACTTTGCGGCTCCGGTCGGTTCTTGGACGGATTCAGCCGACGGCTGACGCGGCAACTCTGCGGACTCATTTCAGCCGCATGTCGTTCTTGACCGAAGTCACTCCCTTGACACCGCGCGCCAGCGAGACGGCCTTGTTGATGTCAGCCTGGGAAGCAACAAAACCACTGAGCTGAACCGCGCCCTTGAAGGTTTCCACATTGATCTCGGCCGACTTCAGACTGGGCTCATTGAAGATAGCGGCTTTCACCTTGGTGGTGATGACCGAATCGTCGAAATATTCGCCGGTGCCCTCCTGCGTAGAGGTCGACGCGCAACCGACAAAAAACGCCATCAGCAAGGCCAAGAAAAAAACAGCATATCGATTGGTCAGTCGCATGGCAACACTCCCTAGGTTTGAATCAACACCGAACACTTGCAGATAGCCATTTCTGCCTTGGGGCGCGCACCCTCATGGACGCACCAGGGTGCCGTTCTCAATGCGCACACGATCACCCACCTTGAAGTTGTCACTGCTGCTTTGGGTCAAGGTCTGGTAGGCGCCGCTGTCCATGCGAACGGTGAACTTGTAGACATCACCCGTCCCCATTCGTCCTTTTTCTATTTCATGCCCGATATAGGCGCCAGCGGCTACTCCGCCGATGGTGGCCGCCGTCTTGCCAGAGCCGGAGCCGACCTGGCTGCCGAGCACCCCACCAACGACCCCGCCGGCAAGGGTACCCACGCCCACACCGCTGCCGCCGATGCCTTCCTGTTTCACGAGTTCGATGGATTGCACGACGCCGTAGCCCGAGGCGGGCGCGTCGGCACGATAACCGCCTGATTCGCATGCGCCCAGCAGGAGCGCCGCGAACAGCACCAGACCGGCGCCAAATCGGTTGACGGTCAACATATGGAACCTCCCTGGTCGTTGTTTCGACTGCCGATGATGATGCAGTCAAGCCCAGTCCGTCTTCAATCGTTGTGTCTAACAATAGAACCAATTCAGACAATTGCAAGCTGAATTTTTCTTCACCAGACCGCGCCTTTCAGACACAGCCTCGCTTTCTGGCGCCGCAGTGCCGACGGCGTGCACACGTGCAGACAGTAAAATCGCGCCATGCCGCTGCCCACTGCGCTGTCACAGGCTGCCATGCCCTGCTACCCGGGTTGCGGTTTGCCGCGCGGTTACTTCTGTGCCGTGACGCCGCCCTAGGCCCCCACGCATTCTTCCGGCCCGAGGGGCTGCACCTTCTTCATCCGCCGACCCGACTGACCTGCCGGGGTCGGTTTATTTGCATTGCGCCCATGTCACTCAACACACTTCGCCAGGACTGGCTCTCCAACGTCCGCAACGATCTGCTCGCCGGCCTGGTGGTCGCGCTGGCCCTCATTCCCGAGGCCATCGCCTTTTCCATCATCGCCGGGGTGGACCCCAAGGTCGGCCTCTATGCCTCTTTCAGCATCGCCACCATCCTCGCCTTCGTGGGCGGCCGCCCGGGCATGATCTCGGCCGCCACCGGCGCCATGGCGCTGGTGATGGTCACGCTGGTGAAAGACCACGGCCTGCAGTACCTGCTGGCCGCCACTGTGCTCACCGGTGTACTGCAGATCATCGCCGGCTGGGTGCGGCTGGGCGCGCTGATGCGCTTCGTCTCGCGTTCGGTGGTCACCGGCTTCGTCAACGCGCTGGCCATCCTGATCTTCCTGGCCCAGCTGCCCGAGCTCACCAACGTCACCTGGCATGTCTACGCCATGACGGCGGCCGGCCTGGCCATCATCTATGGCCTGCCCTATCTCACCAAGGCAGTGCCCTCGCCGCTGGTGACCATCGTGGTGCTCACGGGCGTATCCATCGCGCTGGGTCTGGACATCCGCACCGTGGGCGACATGGGCGCGCTACCCGACAGCCTGCCGGTGTTCCTGATTCCGGACATCCCGCTGAACTTCGAGACGTTGGCCATCATCTTCCCCTACTCGCTCACGCTGATGGTGGTGGGCCTGCTGGAGTCGCTGATGACGGCCACCATCGTCGATGACCTGACCGACACGAAGAGCGACAAGAACCGCGAATGCGTGGGACAGGGCGTGGCCAATATCGCCACCGGTTTCATCGGCGGCATGGCGGGTTGCGCCATGATCGGCCAGTCGGTGATCAACGTGAAGTCCGGCGGGCGCGGGCGCCTGTCCACACTCACGGCGGGCGTGGTCTTGCTGATCCTGGTGGTATTTCTGGGCCACTGGGTGAAGCAGATTCCCATGGCCGCGCTGGTGGCCGTGATGATCATGGTCTCCATCGGCACCTTCAACTGGGGTTCCATCCGCAACCTGCGCGAGCACCCCAGAAGCTCCAGCGTGGTGATGATTGCCACTGTCGTCGTGACCGTGGCCACGCACGATCTCGCCAAGGGCGTGCTCACCGGCGTGCTGCTCTCGGGCTTCTTCTTCGCCCACAAGGTGGGGCAGATCCTGCGGGTGCGCTCGCAGGCCGAGGACGAAGGCCGCAGCCGCACCTACACCGTCATTGGTCAGGTCTTCTTCGCCAGCGCCGAGCGCTTTGCCAACGCCTTTGACTACAAGGAAGTGATCGACAAGGTGCGCATCGACGTCAGCCGCGCGCACTTCTGGGACATTACCGCGGTGAGCGCGCTGGACAAGGTGGTGCTGAAGTTCCGCCGCGAGGGCACCGAGGTGGAGGTGATCGGCCTCAATGAGGCCAGCGCCACCCTGGTAGACAAGTTCGCCGTGCACGACAAGGACGGCGCCGACGATCTGCTGCTGGGCCACTGAGGACACAACCGTGAAAATCAATACCGACAACAAGGTGCTGGCCTGCGTGGACCAGTCGCGTTTCGCCGACACCGTGGCCGACTACGCCGCATGGGCCGCACGCCGCATGGACGCACCGCTGGAATTCCTGCACGTCATCGAGCGGC
>CAZJKR010000019.1:10368-11141 GCA_964546615.1 uncultured Curvibacter sp. | reverse complement strand
CAGGACCACAGCGGCGCCATCGGCCTGGGTGCGCAGGACAGCCTGCTCGACCAGCTCAGCAACGAGGACGAAGCGCGCAGCCGCAGCCAGCGCGAGGCCGGGCGCGTTTTCCTCAACCACCTGCGCCAGCGCGCGCTGGCCGCAGGCGTGGCCACGGTGGACATGCGCCAGCGCCATGGCGCACTGGAGGAAACGCTCTCCGAGCAGCAGGCGGCGGTGCGCCTGTTCGTGCTGGGCCGCCGCGGCGCCTCGGCCGAGCTGAGCCAGCGCGACCTGGGACGCAACCTGGAATGGGTGGTGCGCGCCGTCGAGCGCCCCATCCTGGTCGTCAACGAGCGCTACGGCGAACCCAGCCGGGTGTTGCTGGCCTTCGACGGCAGCAGCGTGACGCGCCGCGGCGTGGAGATGATCGCCGCCAGCCCGTTGCTCCAGGGTCTGCCCATCCACGTGCTCATGGCTGGCAAACCGCAACCGCAGGGCCCGAAGCAGATGGAATGGGCGCAGCAGACGCTGGTCGCCGCCGGCTTTGCCGTCAGCACCGACATCGTGGCGGGCGACCCCGGAGAGGTGATCAACCGCACGGTGCAGGACGGCGGCTACGATCTGCTGGCCATGGGTGCCTACAGCCACTCGCCATTGCGCAGCCTGCTGCTGGGCAGCAAGACCAGCGACCTGCTGCGTTCGGCCAGGGTTCCCGTGCTGCTGCTGCGCTGACCGTCGTACGATCGGGCTCAACCTGCACATACGGAGAGAGGCGATGTCGGAAATACCAC
>CAZJKR010000019.1:4706-10358 GCA_964546615.1 uncultured Curvibacter sp. | reverse complement strand
CGAGCAATGGCACTCGAACAAGGGCTTTCTGCTGGCAGCTTTGGGTTCTGCCGTGGGGCTGGGCAACGTCTGGCGTTTTTCCTATGTGACGGGCGAGAACGGCGGCGGCGCCTTCCTGCTGGTGTACCTGGTGATGGTGCTGCTGGTCGGTGTGCCGCTGCTGCTGGGCGAGTTCGCGCTCGGCCGCAGCACACAGCGTGAGAGCTCGGCCGCCTTCGAGCGGCTGGTACCCGGTTCGCGCTGGCGCCGCGTCGGCCTGCTGGGAGTGCTGGCTGCGTGCGGCATTCTGGCCTACTACGCGGTGATTGCAGGCTGGGTCTTCAAGTACCTGTCGCTCTATGTCACCCGAACCACCCACGAACTCGCCTCCGCCGGCTTTGCCTTGTCGTTCCAGGCCCATGTGGCCCAGCCCTTGGAGCCTCTGCTGTGGCAGGGCCTGGGCCTGGCACTGACCATGGCCATCATCGCGCGTGGCGTGGAACGCGGCATCGAGAAGGTCAGCCTGCTGCTGATGCCCGCGCTTGGCGTACTGCTGCTGGCCCTGGCCCTCCACAGCGCCACGCTGCCGGGTTTCGGCCAGGGTCTGGCTTTCCTGTTCCGGCCCGACTGGTCGGTACTGGCCAGCCCGAAGGTCTATCTGGCGGCGCTGGGGCAGGCCTTCTTCTCGATCGGGCTGGCCATGGGGGTGATGGTGACTTACGGCAGCTACCTGCCGGCCTCGCGCCACCTGCCCGGCGCGGCAGTGACCATTGCCCTGAGTGACACGCTGTTTGCCATCACCGCCGGTCTGGTGATCTTCCCGGCCGTCTTCAGTTTCGGACTCGACCCTGCACAGGGCCCGGGCCTGGCCTTCATCGTACTGCCCGGGGTGTTTGCCCAGATGCCGGGGGGCGCTGCGGTGGGCCTGGCCTTCTTCCTGCTGCTGTCGATTGCGGCGCTGACGTCCATGGTGTCGCTGCTGGAAGTGCCGGTGGCCTACGCCATGCAGCGCTGGGGCTGGTCGCGCGCGCGAGCCAGTCTGCTGCTGGGCAGCCTGCTCTTTGTGCTGGGGATACCGGCGTCACTGGGCTTCGGACTCTGGTCGCAGGTGCAGAGTGCGGGTGGCAAAGGCATTCTGGACCTGATGGACTTCGTCAGTGCCGACCTGCTGCTGCCGCTCAACGGGCTGCTGATGGCACTCTTCATCGGCTGGGTCTGGCCCCGGCACGATGCACTGCAGGCCAGCGACCTGCATGCCAGCCGCCTGGGGCGGGCCTGGCACGTCAGTCTGCGCTACATCGCGCCCGTGCTGGTGGCCCTGGTGCTGGTCGGCAGCCTGTGGCGCCCTTGAAGTCCGCTTGCTCGCCTGCACATCAAGGCGGGGCGTCGCGCCTCGCCTCCCAGGCCAGCAGGGCGCTTTTGCGTTCGCTGCCCCAGCGGTATTGGCCCGGCTCGCCGGACTCGCGGATCACCCGGTGGCATGGAATCAGGTAGGCAATGGTATTGGCCGCCAGTGCGCTGCCCACGGCGCGCTGCGCCTTCGGCATGCCGGCCAGCCGGGCCAGCTGACTGTAGGACACCACGCGGGACGGCTCGACCCGTAGCAGCGCCTCCCACACCTTGAGCTGGAAGTTGCTGCCGCGCAGCACCAGGTGCAGAGTGCCGCGCTGCGGGGTAACCGCAAACACCTGCCCCATCAGCCGCCGGGCCTGCGCGTCGTCGCGCTGCCGTTGCGCGGCCGGCCACTGCGCGGCCAGTTCGCGCAAGCGCAGGTCTTCGTCGTCATCGAGAAACGCCAGATAGCATAGACCACGCCCTGTCCAGCCCGCCAGCGCGTCACCAAATGGCGTCGGTGCGCGGCCGAAGCCCAGCGCCACACCAGCGCCGCCCTGCTTGATCTCGCCCGGCGTCATGGCCTCGCAGGTCACCATCAGGTCGTGCAGCCGGCCCGAACCGGACAGACCGGCAGCGGCGCTGGCGCTGAGCAGATCAGCGGCATCGCACAGCGCCCGGCGCGCATGCTCCTTGCTCAGGTACTGCAGAAAACGTTTGGGCGTGAGGCCGGCCCAGGCGGCAAAGACACGCTGCAGATGGCCTTCGCTCATGTGCACCGCCTGTGCCAGTTCGGCCAATGAGGGCTGGCGCAGGGCATTGGCCCGCAGGTAGGTGATGGCACGGGCCACCACGGCGTACTGCCGCCCCGCGTCATCTGCCGTGCGCTCATCCATGGGTCACTGCCTTCGCCGGCCAGAGGGTACGGAGCGAGACGCCTGTCACCAGCGCCGTGCCCAGCAGCACCACCAGCGCCCCGCCCAGGGTGTGCCAGCCGACGGCTTCGCCCAGGAACAGCCAGCCCCACAGCACACCGAACAGCGGGATCAGGAAACCCACGGTCAGCGCCGGCGCGGCGCCGATATCGGCCACCAGACGGAAGTACAGCAGGTAGGCCACGCCGGTGCACAGCAGCCCTAGCGCGGCCACCGTGGCCAGCACGCCGGGCGACGGCACGGCCGGCACCGGCGCAAAGGCCAGCAGCGGCAGCCCCCACAGCACAGCCGCCCACATGCTGCCGTGCGCGTTGGCCAGTGGCCCCTGGGTAGACGCCACGCGCGCGTAGTTGCTGGCCAGCCCGTAGCAGCAGGTGGCCGCCAGCGTGGCGCTGATCGCCAGCGGTGCACCGGCCTGGGCGGTGGCCGGCTCCACACCCAGCAGCAGCGCAACGCCGGCCACCCCCAGCAACAGGCCGACGGCCGCGCGCGGCTGCAAGGGGGTGCGCTGCCACAAGGCGGCGATCAGCGCGCCCCAGATCGGGCCGGTCGCGTTGAGGATGGACATCAAGGAGGCCGGTAAAGTGCGCGCGGCATAGGCAAAGCAGAGAAAAGGCAAGGCGGTATTGAGCAGCCCCAGCACAAGGTAGTGGCGTCCGTGGCTGCGCAGCCCCAGCGGCGGCTGGCGCAACAGTCGCGCCACAGCCCACAGCAGTGCGGCCGCCAGCACCACCCGGGCCTCGATCAGCCAGGCGGGCCCCAGCGCCGGCACGGCGATGCGCATGAAGAGGAAGGAGGCGCCCCAGATGGCGGCAAGCAGCAGGAGCTGGAGCAGGCTGGCAAACGTCATGCGCCTATTCTGACCGCGGTCCGCCGGGCTGCGCCACCCGATTCTTGCGCACTTGCGGGTATGCTGCGATCTGCCTGCCTCCCTCGCCTGCCATGCCCCACGATCGCCCCCCTCACCCCCAGTCCCTCTCCGGCCTGCTCCCCTTTCTGCGCCCCTACCGCAGCCGGATCGCGCTGGCGCTGCTCTTCTTGCTGCTGGCCGCTGCGGCCACGCTGGCGTTTCCGCTGGCCCTGCGCAGCCTGATCGACGGCGGCCTGCTGCCGCAGGCGCCCGGCGCCCAGGTGATGGCCCTGCGCGAGCACTTTGCGCTGCTTTTTGCGGTGGCCATGGCCATGGGCGTGTTCTCGGCGCTGCGCTTTTACCTGATGAGCTGGCTGGGTGAGCGCGTGACCGTCGACGTGCGCAACGCGGTGTACCGCCATGTGCTGCAGCAGAGCCCCGCCTTCTTCGAGACCACCCAGACCGGCGAAGTGCTTTCGCGCCTGACGACCGACACCACCCTGGTGCAGACGGTGGTGGGTTCCTCCTTCTCCATGGGGTTGCGCAGTCTGGTGATGGGCCTGGGTGCACTCGCAATGCTGGTGTGGAGCAACCCCCAGGTGATGCTGCAGGTCATGGGCGTGCTGTTGCTGGTGGTGGCGCCCAGCCTGTGGTTCGGTCGCCGGGTGCGACGCCTGTCGCGCGCCAGCCAGGACCGGGTGGCGGACTCGAGCGCGATTGCCGCCGAGGTGCTGAGCGCGATTCCGGTGGTGCAAAGTTATACCGCCGAGGCGCGCGAGGCAGCCCGCTTCGATGCCTCGAGCGAAAGCGCGTTTCGCACCGCCGAGCGGCGCGTACGGGCACGCTCGGTGCTGATGGGTTTCATCATCATCGCCACCTCGGCTGCGCTGCTGTGGGGCCTGTACCAGGGCACGCAGGCGGTGCTGGCCGGGCGTATCACGGCCGGCCACCTGGGACAGACGGTGATGTACGTCATCATGCTGGCCAGCGCCTTCGCCGTGCTGGGCGAGGTCTACGGTGAACTGTTGCGCGCTGCCGGTGCGACCGAGCGGCTGATGGAGTTGCTGGCCAGTCGCTCGCCCATTTTTTCACCCTCAAATCCGGCGCTAGCACCCACCCCTTCTGCGGGAAGCGCTATCAAAATTGAAGCACTCACTTTTCACTATCCCTCGCGCCCGATGCAGGCGGCACTGACCGACTTCACGCTCGAGGTGCACGCCGGCGAGACGGTGGCGCTGGTCGGCCCCAGCGGCGCGGGCAAGAGCACGGTATTCCAGTTGCTGCTGCGCTTTTACGATCCGGCGGCCGGCCGCATTCTGCTCGACGGTATTTCCATTCGTGATCTGACGCTGCAGGACCTGCGCCAGCGCATCGGCATCGTGCCGCAGGAACCGGTGATCTTCTCCAGCAGCGCCTTGGAGAACATCCGCTATGGCCGGCCGCAGGCCAGCGATGCCGAGGTAAAGGCCGCCGCAAGCGCCGCTTATGCCGACGCCTTCATCCGCGCCCTGCCCGAGGGTTATGACACCTTCCTCGGGGAGCGCGGCGTGCGCCTGTCCGGCGGGCAGCGCCAGCGCATTGCGATCGCCCGCGCCATGCTGAAGAATCCGCCCCTGCTGCTGCTTGATGAAGCCACCAGCGCCCTCGATGCCGAAAGCGAACGCATGGTGCAGGCGGCACTGGAGTCCGCCATGCGTGGCCGCACGACGCTGGTGATCGCGCACCGCCTGGCGACCGTGCAACAGGCGGACCGCATCGTGGTCATCGACCATGGCCGCATCGTGGAACAGGGGACGCACACCAGCCTGTTGGCGGCCAACGGCATTTACGCACGGTTGGCGGCGTTGCAGTTCCAGTCCTAGCACTGTGCGTGCCAGGCAAGTGCCTATTGCAACGGCCCCTTGAGCGCATCGGGCAGCGGCAGGGGCATCACGTTGATGCCTTCCTCCCGCAGGGCTTCGGTCTCCTGGCGCGACGCCTGGCCGCGAATACCGCGTTCCGGGGCCTCGCCATAGTGGATCTTCCGCGCTTCATCGGCGAAACGCGCCCCCACGTCTTCGGTTGCGGCCACGATACGTCGTGCTGCCTGCAGCCAGGCCGCCTGCAGGGCCTGGTCGGGGTTCACCTTCACGAGTTCCTGGGCCGGGGCAGCCTGAGCCACTGCTGCCTGCGGCTCAGGCACGCCGAGATTGAGGCGCGGGGCGCTGGGCAGCTTGTGCACGGCCTTGTCCGCGCACAACGGACACTCCAGCAGGCCGCGCGCCCGTTGGCTGGCGTAGTCCTCCTCCGAGGCGAACCAGCCTTCGAAGTGGTGTTGTGCGCTGCACTGGAGGTTGTAGACCTTCATGAACGTGAATGTATTTGCGGGGCCTGCGAGAGGCTCGAGCCGAACGGGATGGGGAGATTATCCCAGCCCGGTGCTCAGGGCGCCGCGCGCCAGTCCAGCGTCCAGGCGCCCGAGAGGACGTTCTGCAGCCAGAGCGTGCCGGTCAGGGTCTTGGCGTCGGTCACCTGCCCGTCGCGGCACCACTGCAACAGCTCGGCAGGCGTGGCGCT
>CAZJKR010000019.1:4055-4696 GCA_964546615.1 uncultured Curvibacter sp. | reverse complement strand
GACGTCGAGGTGCTCGCCCTCGTCCAGTCGGCGCTCGCCGGCCGTGAGGCCGCGCGCGAACCAGACCTCGATGAATTCGGTGGAATAGGAAATGACCGGATGCAGCACGCCGGCGCGCGCCCATTCGGTGGCGCGGTAACCGGTCTCCTCCTGCAGCTCGCGCACGGCACAGGCCAGGATGTTCTCGCCCGGATCGAGCTTGCCGGCGGGAAACTCGACCATGACCTGCTGCACCGGGTAGCGGTACTGCCGTTCCAGCACCACCTGCAGGCTGCCGTCGGGCTGCGGCAGCAGCGGGATGATCATCACGGCGCCGGGGTGCCTGACGTACTCGCGGATGGCGGTACCGCCATCGGGCAGGCGCACGGTGTCGCGGAACGCATGGAGGAAACGGCCCTTGAGCAGCTCTTCGCTGCTTTGCTGCACTTCGATCAGGTGGCGATCGTCAGAGGTCATGGTCGGACTTTAACGCGGGCGCCCGTGGAACCGGCTTTGCTGGGCCACTGGGCGCGTCCCCATGAGGGGATGGCGCGCAGCGCCTCAGGGGTGTTTCATCAAGTAGCGGTAGACAAAACCGGGAAAGGCCAGCGTGAGGAAGAGCGCGGCGGTGATGGCGTAGAACTCCCAGTTCTGTGGCGCGA
>CAZJKR010000019.1:0-4045 GCA_964546615.1 uncultured Curvibacter sp. | reverse complement strand
GATCTGGCCGGCGCGCTGCTCCAGCAGCAGGGCCATGCCGCCGACCAGAAAATAGAACAACACCAGTTCCAGCAGGCGCAGCGCCAGGCCCTTGGGGGCCTTGAGCGGCACCACGGCGATCAGACGCTGGTTGATGAAGGGAAGATTGGCACCGGCCAGCGCAGCCAGCACCACAAACCAGACAGCGGCAGTTTGCGACATGGGAATCAGGTACCCAACATGGACTGGATGGCGTGGGCGCACAAGGTCATCAGGCCTCCAGGCACGATACCCAGTACGAGCACCAGCAGGCCGTTGAGCGACAGCACGGCGCGCACGTCCATCGGAGCCGAGACCGTACTGGCGGTAATGGGCGCGTCGAAGTACATGACCTTGACGACGCGCAGGTAGTAGAACGCGCCGATCAGCGACATGAGGACGGCAAACACGGCCAGCCCGATGTGCAGGGCCTGGCCCGAGGCCACCAGGGCCTGCAGCACCGACAGCTTGGCATAGAAGCCGACCATGGGTGGAATGCCGGCCAGCGAGAACAGGCAGATCGCCATGATGGCGGCGTACAGCGGGCTGCGCTGGTTGAGACCGGCGAAGTCGGCGATCTCCTCGCTCTCAAAGCCCTCACGCGCCAGCAACAGGATGACGCCGAAGCTCGCCAGCGTGGTCAGCACATAGGTGACGACATAGAACATCGCCGAGCTGTAGGCGTTGGCCGCCGAATAGATGTTGCCGTTGATCACGCCCGACATCAGACCCAGCAGCACGAAACCCATCTGCGCGATGGTGGAATACGCCAGCATGCGCTTGAGGTTGGTCTGCATGATGGCGGCCAGATTGCCCACCAGCAGCGAGGCGATGGCCAGCAGCATCAGCATCTGCTGCCAGTCCACCGCCAGCGGCAGCATGCCTTCGACCAGCAGGCGGATGACGATGGCAAAGGCCGCCAGCTTCGGCGCCCCGCCGATCATCAGCGTGACGGCGGTGGGCGCACCCTGGTAGACGTCGGGGATCCACATGTGGAAGGGCACCACGCCGAGCTTGAAGGCCAGGCCGGCCACCACGAACACGGTGCCGAACACCAGCACCTGCGGATTGACGGTGCCGGAGTTGATGGCACGGAACACGGCATTGATGTCGAGCGAGCCGGTCGCGCCGTACAGCATCGACAGGCCATACAGCAGGAAACCCGATGCCAGCGCACCCAGCACGAAGTATTTCATCGCCGCCTCGGTGGCGGTGGCATTGTCGCGGCGCAGGGCCACCAGGGCGTAGCTGGACAGCGTGAGCAACTCCAGGCCGAGGTAGATCAGCAGGAAGTTGTTGCCGGAGATCATGATGAACATGCCCAGCAGCGCGAACAGGTTCAAGGAGAACAGCTCGCCACCGCGCATCATGTCGCGATCAGCCGCATAAGGGCGCGAATAGACCAGCGTCACCAGCACGGCGATGGTGGCAAAGAACTTGAGCCAGTTGCCCATGGGGTCGCTCACCACCATGTTGTGCAGACTGTACAGGGTGCCGCCGCCGCTGGCATAGAGGAACTGCAGCAGGGCCACCACCGCCAGGGTCAGCAGCGTCCAGACATAGGTGCGAGTGCGCAGGCGGCTGGTCACGCCGAGGTCCATCAGCGTGATCAGGCAGGCCATGGCCAGCAGAATGATTTCGGGATAAACCGCTATCCAGCCGAGTTTGTCTGTCATCTTCCGTCTTTCAAATCAGTTCAACTTGGACAGCGCCACATGCTTGAGCAGTTCGGCCACCGAGGTATCCATCACGTCGGTGAAGGGCTTGGGATGGATGCCCATGTACAGCACCGCGATGGCCAGCAGGGCGAGCATGAAGAACTCGCGGCTGTTGATGTCCACCAGTGCCTTGACGTCGTCATTGGCCACCGGCCCCAGATAGACCCGCTTGTACATCCACAGGGTGTAAGCCGCGCCGAAGATCAGGGCGGAGGCAGCTGCCAAGCCGATCCAGAAGTTGAACTTGACCGCCCCCAGGATCACCATCCACTCGCCCACGAAACCGGCGGTACCCGGCAGGCCGCAGTTGGCCATGGCGAACAGCAGCGCGAAGGCACTGAACTTGGGCATGGTGTTGATGACGCCGCCGTAGGCCGCGATGTCGCGCGAATGGACGCGGTCGTACAGAACGCCGATGGAGAGGAACATGGCGCCGGAGACGAAACCGTGGGCGATCATCTGCACCAGACCGCCGGACACGCCGAGGTCATTGAAGATGAAGAAGCCCAGCGTCACGAAGCCCATGTGCGCCACCGACGAATAGGCCACCAGCTTCTTCATGTCCTGCTGCACGAGCGCGACCAGGCCGACATAGATGACGGCGATCAACGACAGCGCGATCATCAGCCAGGCCCACTCGCGCGCGGCATCGGGCGCGATCGGCATGGAGAAGCGCAGAAAGCCATAGGCACCGAGCTTCAACATGATGGCAGCCAGCACGGCCGAGCCGCCGGTGGGAGCTTCCACGTGCACATCGGGCAGCCATGTGTGCACCGGCCACATCGGCACCTTCACGGCAAAGGCGGCGAAGAAGGCGAAGAACAGCAGGGTCTGCGTGGTACCGTCCAACGGCAGCTTGTGCCAGGTGGCAATGTCGAAACTGCCGCCCGACTTGGTGTAGAGGAAGATCAGCGCGATCAGCATCAGCAGCGAGCCGAGCAGCGTGTAGAGGAAGAACTTGAAGGCGGCGTAGATCTTGTTCGGACCGCCCCAGATACCGATGATCAGGTACATCGGGATCAGCGTGGCCTCGAAGAAGACGTAGAACAGCACGCCATCAAGCGCAGAAAACACCCCGATCATCAGACCGCTGAGGATCAGGAAAGCACCCATGTACTGGTTGACGCGGCTGGTGATGACCTCCCAGCCGGCGATGACGACGATCACCGTGATGAAAGCGGTCAGCAACACGAACCAGAACGAGATGCCGTCCACGCCGAGGTGGTAGAACACGTTGAAGCGCTCCATCCAGGGCATCTTCTCGACGAACTGCATGGCTGCCGTTCCGAGCTTGAAACCGCTGTACAGCGGCAGTGTGACGAGAAAGCTCACAACCGCGCCGATGAGCGCAATCCAGCGCACCACGCGCGCCTGCTCATCGCGGCCCAGGGCCAGCAGCACCACGCCAAACGCAATCGGCATCCAGATAGCCAGGCTCAACAAACCCATTTTGTTCTTCTCCTTATCGGCTGAGCCACTCGACCAGCATGGGCCAGGTCACAAAGTAGGACATGAGCACCAGCACACCGACAATCATCGCCAGCGCATAGTGATAGAGGTAACCGGACTGCAGCCAGCGTGCCACGCCGGCGACCCAACCTACGAGGCGCCAGCTGCCATTGACCACCGCGCCATCGATCACAGCCTGGTCCCCCCCTTTCCAGAGGCCGGTTCCGAGTGCCCGGGCGCCGCGCGCCAGGATGTTTTCATTGATCCAGTCCAGGTAGTACTTGTTTTCCAGCAGGGTATGGACCGGCTGCACGGCGCGCTGGATGGCCGCCGGCAATGCCGGGTTGACCATGTACATGTACCAGGACAGCGCCACGCCGGCCAGCGCCAGCCACAGCGGCGGCGTGCTCAGGGCATGGGCCGCCATGGCCAGCGGGCCGTGGATGATCTCGGCCAGTTTGGCCATGGCCGGGTGAGCCGCGGTGTTGACGGTGATGGCGTCCTTGAGGAAGTCGCCAAACAGCATGGGCATGAGCGTGATGTAGCCGATCACCACCGAAGGGATGGCCAGCAGCACCAGCGGCACGGTGACCACCCAAGGCGACTCGTGCGGCTTGCCGTCGTCGTGCGGGTCATGGTGGTGGTCGTCGTGATGCGCGTCGGGGTTCTGGTCGTAGCGTTCCTTGCCGTGGAAGACCAGGAAGTACATGCGGAAGGAATAGAAGGCGGTGACGAACACACCGGCCAGCACGGCGAAATAGGCGAAGCCGGCACCGGGCAGGTTGCTGAAGTGCACCGCCTCGATGATGCTGTCCTTGGAGTAGAAGCCGGAGAACAGCGGGGTACCGATCAGGGCCAGC
>CAZJKR010000018.1:25275-26730 GCA_964546615.1 uncultured Curvibacter sp. | reverse complement strand
CTGCGCAGCCACCCAGGCCTGGCCACCCGGCGCAGCGAGGCCGAACTCGCCTTCGCCGGTGTGCGTGACGCGCGCTGGCAGGCCTGGGGCAGCGCCCTCGACACCGCACTGCAAGCCATGCCGGCCCCGGGGGCCGGCCCGCTGACGCCACCCCACCTCGACGACCTGAGCCTGCTGCGCGACCACGCGCTGGAGCGCGCTGCCCAGCAGCAGGCACGTTTGCTGGACCTGGCGGCCCAGCGCCGCTCGATGGCACGAGAAGCCTGGGCCAATCTGCAGACCCGGCACGCAAGTGCCCGCCACAGCGAACAGGTGGTGGCGGCCCTGCAGGCCGCACTGGAGCAGGAGACCCTGCTGCGCTACAACGGCATGCTGGAGAGCACCTGGCAGTTGCTGGCCAGTGCGCGCGAACGGCTGGCCGCGCTCGACGCCGCCGCCTTGGCGCGGCGCGACTACTGGCGCGCCCAGGCCGACTGGCAGGCACTTCTTGCCGGAGCAGATTACGACGGCAGCAACGCCAGCACTTCCGACACCGGCAGGCGCAGTGCGGCCCGCGGAGGGCACTGACATGACAACTTCCATGAACCGACGACATTTCTTTGCCGGCGCAGGCGCCGTGGCCGCCGCCTCGGTGAGCACGGTGGCCCTGGCCGCCCTGCCCGAGCCGGTGCTGCAGACCAGCGCCGACACCGCAGCGCCCCTGCTGCCGCCCACCGGCCGGCCCTACAACCCGGTGGTCACGCTCAACGGCTGGACCCTGCCGTGGCGCATGAACCAGGGCGTGAAGGAATTCCACCTGGTGGCCGAGCCGGTGGTGCGCGAGAGCCCGGGGCCGACCATCGAGGTGGTGGAAGGCGACCGCGTGCGCCTCTTCGTCACCAACAAGCTGCCCGAGCACACCACCATCCACTGGCACGGCCAACGATTGCCCAACGGCATGGACGGCGTGGGCGGGCTGAACCAGCCGCAGATCCCGCCGGGCAAGACCTTCGTCTACGAGTTCGTGGCACGCCGCCCCGGTACCTTCATGTACCACCCGCACGCGGACGAGATGACGCAGATGGCCATGGGCATGATGGGCTTCTGGGTCACGCACCCTAAGACGAAACACCCGCTGATCGGCGCGGTGCAGCGCGACTTCTGCTTCCTGCTCAACGCCTACGACATCGAGCCCGGCAGCGCCACGCCGAAGATCAACACCATGCTGGACTTCAACCTCTGGACCTGGAACAGCCGCGCCTTCCCCGGCATTGACACGCTCAACGTGCGGCTGGGCGACAAGGTGCGCATCCGCGTGGGCAACCTGACCATGACCAACCACCCCATCCACCTGCACGGCCACGAGTTCGTGGTGACCGGCAGCGACGGCGGGCCGTGGCCCATGGCCGTGCGCGTGCCGGAGGTGACCACCGACGTGGCGGTGGGCCAGATGCGGCAGCTGGAGGTTGTGGGGGG
>CAZJKR010000018.1:16797-25265 GCA_964546615.1 uncultured Curvibacter sp. | reverse complement strand
TCAGATGCGGCAGATCGAATTCGTGGCCGACGAGGAGGGCGACTGGGCCTTCCACTGCCACAAGAGCCACCACACCATGAACCCCATGGGCCACGCCGTGCCCACCATGATCGGCGTGGATCACCGCGGCCTGGTAGGCAAGCTTCAGAAGCTGGTGCCGGACTACATGGTGATGGGCGAGCGCGGCATGGCCGACATGGGCGCCATGGAAATGCCGCTGCCCGACAACACCCTGCCCATGATGACCGGCCAAGGCCCCTACGGCCCCATCGAGATGGGCGGCATGTTCACCACGCTCAAGGTTCGGCGCGACCAGAAACCCGGCGACTACCGCGACCCGGGCTGGTTCAAGCAGCCGAGCGGCACCCAGGCCTACGAGTGGCGTGGCACCATGCCAGCGCCGCAGCGGGCCGCGCCCGCGGTCAGCAGTAGCGCGCCGGTCGAGCTCAAGGCTGTCAAACCCAGATCCCACGCCCACCACTGAGGACCCATGAACGCTACTAAATTCATAGCTATCTGCGCCCTATTGACGGGCGCAAACGCCGCATTTAGCCATCAATCCCAGCACAGCGCGCCGATGCACACGGCCGCGGCCGAGCAGAAGGACTGGGGCATCGCGGGTACGGCCAAGGCCGTCACGCGCACCATCACGCTGGGCATGAGTGACGCCATGCGCTTCACGCCCGACCACATCGAGGTGAAAGAAGGCGAGACCGTGCGGCTGCGCGTGCGCAACACCGGGCGGGTGATGCACGAGCTGGTGCTCGGCACGCCGGAAGAGCTGGCAGCACATGCCGAGATGATGCGCAAGCACCCGGGCATGGAACACGACGAGCCTTACATGACGCACGTCGCACCCGGCAAGACCGGCGAGATCATCTGGACCTTCAACCGCGCCGGCGAGTTCGAGTTCGCCTGCCTGATCGCCGGCCACTTCCAGGCCGGCATGAAGGGCACCATCAGCGTGCGCCCGCGCTGAAAAAATGAAAGGAATCACGATGCAACGACGCACCCTGCTCCTCAACACCCTGGCGCTGGCCGCCGGTACCGCCGCCGGTCTGGCCGCGGCCTCTGCCGCGGGCCAGCCGGTGGTCGAGGTCTGGAAGACGCCCAGCTGCGGCTGCTGCAAGGACTGGATCAAGCACCTGCAGGCCAGCGGCTTCGAGGTCAAGGCACACGACGTCAGCGATGCCGTCAAGCGCGAGGTTCGCCAGCGCCTCGGCCTGGCCGACCGCTACGGCTCCTGCCATACCGCGCTGGTGGGCGGCTACCTGCTCGAAGGCCATGTGCCGGCGCGCGAGATCCAGCGCCTGCTGAAGGACAAACCGCGCGCCCTGGGCCTGGCCGTGCCCGGCATGCCGATCGGTTCACCCGGCATGGACGGCCCCGAATACGGCGGCCGCCAGGACCCGTACGACGTGCTGCTGGTGCAGCGCGGCGGCACGTCATCGGTCTACCAGGCTTATCGCTGAAAGGAACACCCCCATGAAACATCTCCTGCTCGTCCTCACGGCGCTGCTGGCCACCGGTCCGGCCCTGGCCCAGACCGCCGGCCATGACAGCCACCACGGCACCGCCGCGGCAACGCCTGCCAACGACTACAGCGAAGGCGAAGTGCGCAAGGTGGACAAGGCGGCGAAAAAGATCACCCTCAAGCACGGCGAGATCAAGCACCTCGACATGACGCCGATGACCATGGTGTTCCAGGTGCAGGATGCCGCGCTGCTGGACAAGGTGAAGGCCGGCGACCAGGTGCGCTTCACCGCCGACAAGGTGGGCGGTGCCTACATCGTGCTGAGCATCGAACCCGTCCGACCCTGACAAGCGCCCCTTCAGAACAGGCTGCCTTGGCCGGCGGCCAGGCCGGGACGGAACTGCGACAGGTCGAGTTCGGTGCGCGCCTGGTTCAGGCCGAAACGGGCGCAAGCCTTGTGGAAACGCTGATGGATGAGCTCCGCCCACAGGCCGCTGCCCTGCATGCGGGTGGCGAAGTCGCTGCGGTAGTCCTGTCCGCCGCGCATCTCGCGGATGCGCGCCATCACGCGCGCGGCGCGCTGCGGGTAGTGCAGTTGCAGCCACTGCTGGAACACCTCGTTCAGCTCCCAGGGCAGACGCAGCACGGTGTAGAAGGCACTGCGGGCACCGGCCTGCGCCGCCGCTTCCAGCACCCGCTCCATGTCGTCGTTGAGGAACGGGATCTGCGGCGCCACGCTCACGCCCACCGGTACGCCCGCCTCGGCCAGCGTACGGAGGGTGCGGCGCGGCGGCACGCGGCTCCAGAATGCGGGCGAGCTTTGCATCGAGCGTGGTGATGGTGACGTACACCGCCGCCAGCCGCTGCGCCGCCATGGGGGCGATCAGGTCGAGGTCACGCTCGACGCCGCTGGACTTGGTGACGAGCGAGAACGGATGGCGTGCCGCCTGCAGCACCTCGATCAGCCCCCGCGTGAGCCGCAGTTCGCGCTCCACCGGCTGGTAGCAGTCGGTGGCCGAGCCGATGACGATCATGCTCGGCCGGTAGGACGGGCGCGCCAGCTCGCGGCGCAACTGCTGCCCCAGCCCGCGCTTGGCGATGATCACCGTCTCGAAATCCAGCCCCGGTGACAGGCCGAGGTAGCTGTGCGTCGGCCGCGCGTAGCAGTAACTGCAGCCGTGCTCGCAACCACGGTAGGGATTGACGGAGTAATCGAACGCAATGTCCGGCGAATCGTTGTGCACCAGCGCACTGCGCGCCTCTTCCCAGCGCACCACGGTTTTCGGCCTGGCCGCTTCACCCAGCGGCGTGTCGTCCCAGGTCTGCCAGCCGTCATCGAAGGCCGCACGGGCGTCGCGCGCGAAGCGGTGCGCCACCTGCGAGGCGGCGCCACGGCCTTTGAGGGCGGAGACGGGAAGACGGAACTCGGCCACGGTCAGATTTACTGTACTTGCATACAGTATATCGAACTCCTTTCTTGGCGCCCAAGGTCAGCTGCGCATAATCCGCCCATGAACCCTTCCAGCCCCCGCACCGCCTACCCAGGCACCCTGACCGATGTCGTCGGCATCGAGGTCGGCCACTACACCGAAACGCGCCGACCCACCGGCTGCAGCGTGGTCATCGCCCGCCAGGGCGCGGTGGCCGGCGTGGATGTACGCGGGGCGGCGCCCGGCACGCGCGAGACCGACCTGCTGCAACCCGCCAATCTGGTGCAGCAGGTGCACGCGGTGTGCCTGGCCGGCGGCAGCGCCTGGGGGCTGGACGCTGCCAGCGGCGTGATGCGCTGGCTGGAGGACAACGGCATCGGCATAGCCACCGGCTACAGCCTGGTACCCATCGTGCCGGCGGCGGTGGTGTTCGACCTGGGCGTGGGGGATGCGCGCATCCGCCCCGACGCCCAGGCCGGCTACCGCGCCTGCGTGGCGGCCAGCACCCAGCCCCCGGCGCAGGGCAATGTGGGTGCGGGTACCGGCGCGCTGGTGGGCAAGCTGCTTGGCATGGACCGTGCCATGCGGGGCGGCCTGGGCACGGCCTCGCTGTGCGTCAACGGCATCACGGTGGCCGCGCTGATCGTCTGCAACGCGGTGGGCGATGTCGTCGACCCGGCCAGCGGCCAGGTGATTGCCGGCGCGCGCACGGCCGACGGCCGTGCCCTGCTCGGCACGCGCGATGCCGTGCTGCAAGGCGAGCTGCCGCAGAACCTGCTGGCCGGCACCAACACCACCATCGGCGTGGTGGCCACCGACGCGCTGCTGAGCAAGGCCCAGGCCCAGCGGCTGGCGCAGGTCAGCCACGACGGGCTGGCGCGCGCCATCAACCCGGTGCACACCATGCTCGACGGCGACACCCTGTTTGCCCTGGCCACCGGCGCCAGCGGCAAGAGCGCCGACATGCTGCTGCTGGCCACGCTGGCCGCCGAGGTGACGGCGCGCGCGGTGGTGAACGCGGTGTACGCCGCTCAGAGCCTGACGGTCGATGCGCAGACCTGGCCGGCCGCGGCCGAGCTCAACGCCGCCGGTACCTGAAGCCATGCCCGCCTCACTGCGCCACGCCCTGCTTTCGCTGCGCGAGCTGCTGCTCTCGGCCGGGCCTTTCATTGCGCTGGCGCTGGCCCTGCTGACCCTGGCCTACCTGTGGCTGGACCCGATGCCACCCAAACAGGTCACCCTGGCCACCGGCCCGGCCCAGAGCGCCTACGAAGCCTTCGGCAAGCGCTACGCCAGCGAACTGGCGCGCCAGGGCATCGAAGTCAAGCTGCTCACCACGGAAGGATCGACCCACAACCTGGCCCTGCTGCGCGCAGGCCAGGCCGACCTGGGATTTGTCAAAGGCGGCAGCGACACGCAACTGGCCGAGGACGAAGATCAGCTGACCTCACTGGGCAGCCTGTTCCTGGAACCGGTCTGGCTGTTCTACCGTGAGGCGGCAGCGCGCAAGGTGTCAGCCAGCGGCACGCTGGGCAGGCTGGCGGACCTCCAGGGCTTGCGCCTCAACATCGGCACGGCCGGCAGCGGTGTGCCGGCCCTGATGGACAAGCTGTTCGAACTCAACCGCATCGAACGCAGCACCTTGCAGCTCTCGCAGCTCGAACAGACCCCGGCGGCGGTGGCCTTTCTGGACGGCGAACTCGACGCGCTGGTGTTTGCCTCGGCTCCCGAATCGCTGATGGTGCAGATGCTGCTGCAGACGCCGGGGGTGAAGCTCATGAACTTCGCCCAGAGCGAGGCCTATGCGCGTCGTTTTGCCTTCCTCACGCCGGTGATCCTGCCACGTGGCGTGGTCGATCTGGCGGCTGACCTGCCGGCGCAGGACGTGCGGCTGGTGGCCTCCACCACCACACTGCTGGCGCGCGAGGACGTGCACCCGGCGCTGATGCAGCTGTTCTCGCAGGCCTCGCTCAAGCTGCACGGCAGTGCCGGCTGGTTCAACCGCGCACGCGCCTTCCCGAACCTGGAGAACACCGAATTTCCGCTGGCCAAGGAGGCCGAGCGCACCGTGCGCGAAGGCCTGCCGCTGCTGCAGCGCTACCTGCCTTTTCTGCTGGCCAATCTGCTGGACCGCATGTGGCTGGCACTCGGTCTGATCCTGGCCGTGCTGCTGCCGCTGAGCCGGCTGGTGCCGCCCCTGTATGAATTCAGGATCCGTTCACGGGTGTTCCGCTGGTATGGCCAGCTGCGCAGCATCGAGGAACAATGGCAGACGCAGAGCAGCACGCCGCAAAAGCTGCTGGAGCAGCTCAGCCAGCTGGAGGCCCGGGTGGCCAAGGTATCGGTGCCGCTGTCCTATGCCTACGAGCTGTACGCCCTGCGCCGGAACATCGAACTGGTCCGGCACAAGCTGCAGGGCGATTGAAGACAGGTACGCCGCCACTGCGTTCGCAGCGGCGGCGCGGCACAGGTCCTACTTGAGCGCCTTGAAACGCACGCGGTGCGGCTTGGCGCCTTCTTCACCCAGGCGCTTCTTCTTGTCGGCCTCGTACTCCTGGTAGTTGCCGTCGAAGAAGGTCCACTGGCTGTCGCCTTCGGCGGCCAGGATGTGGGTACAGATGCGGTCCAGGAACCAGCGGTCGTGGCTGATGACCATGACCGAGCCGGCGAACTCCAGCAGCGCGTCTTCCAGCGCGCGCAGGGTTTCCACGTCGAGGTCGTTGGACGGCTCGTCCAGCAGCAGCACGTTGCCGCCGGCGATCAGGGTCTTGGCCAGGTGCAGGCGACCGCGCTCGCCACCCGACAGCGTGCCCACGCGCTTTTGCTGGTCGCCGCCGTTGAAGTTGAAACGGCCGCAGTAGGCGCGGCTGGCCATCTGGAACTTGCCCACCGTCAGGATGTCCAGGCCGCCGGAGACGTCTTCCCACACGGTCTTCTCGTTCGCCAGGTCATCACGCGTCTGGTCGACAAAAGCCATCTTGACGGTCTGGCCGATCTTGACCTCGCCACTGTCCGGTGTTTCCTTGCCGGCAATCATCTTGAACAGCGTCGACTTGCCGGCGCCATTGGGGCCGATGATGCCGACGATGGCGCCCGCCGGCACCTTGAAGCTCAGGTTGTCGATCAGCAGGCGGTCGCCGAAGGATTTGCTGACGTTCTTGAACTCGATCACTTCATTGCCCAGGCGGTCAGCCACGGGAATGAAGATCTCCTGCGTTTCGTTGCGCTTCTGGTATTCGAAGTCGGACAGTTCCTCGAAGCGGGCCAGACGGGCCTTGCTCTTGGCCTGGCGCGCCTTGGGGTTCTGGCGCGCCCACTCCAGCTCTTTCTTCAAGGCCTTGGCGCGAGATTCTTCACCCTTCTGTTCCTGCTCCAGACGGGCCTGCTTCTGCTGCAGCCATTCGCTGTAGTTGCCCTTGTAGGGAATGCCGGAGCCGCGGTCCATTTCCAGGATCCATTCGGCCGCGTTGTCCAGGAAGTAGCGGTCGTGGGTGATGGCCACCACGGTGCCGGAATAGCGTTGCAGGAACTGTTCCAGCCAGTCCACTGACTCGGCGTCCAGGTGGTTGGTCGGCTCGTCAAGCAGCAGCATGTCGGGTTTGGACAGCAGCAGGCGGCACAGCGCCACACGGCGCTTCTCGCCGCCCGAGAGGTTCTTGATCACGGCATCCCAGGGCGGCAGACGCAGGGCGTCGGCGGCAATTTCGAGCTGGTGGTCGCCGGCGTCGCCGGCGGTGGCGATGATGGCTTCGAGCTTGGCCTGCTCTGCGGCCAGGGCGTCGAAATCGGCGTTCTCATCCGCGTAGGCGGCGTAGACCTCTTCCAGCCGCGCCTGCGCGGCCTTGGTCTCGCCCATGCCGCCTTCGACGGCCTGCCGCACGGTCTCGTTCGGGTCGAGCTGCGGCTCCTGCGGCAGGTACCCGATCTTCAGGCCGGCCATCGGGATGGCCTCCCCCTCGTACTCCTTGTCGACGCCGGCCATGATCTTGAGCAGCGTGGACTTGCCCGAGCCGTTGAGGCCGAGCACGCCGATCTTGGCACCGGGGAAGAAACTCAAGGAGATGTCCTTGAGGATGTGACGCTTCGGCGGCACGATCTTGCCGAGGCGGTTCATGGAAAAGACGTATTGAGCCATCTAGGAATCGTTCTGCTGGGAGGTAAAACGCGTATTATCCCCCGCCCCGCCTCGGGACGCACGCCGGCGCTGGCACACGCTACGCTACAACGCGTCGTCGCCCCCGGCCGGCTCGTTGCGCAAGGCGGCCTGCGCCACGGCGTCGAGGGCGCTGTCGAGCACATGCCCGTCGGAGACGACGCGGACCAGGCCGCGGTTGCGCAGCCGGTCCATGGTCCGGCGGGTCATGGAATGCGCCAGCCCCTTCACGGAGGTGAACATGAACAAGGTGCGGTGCGGGCTGGTCCAGGTGAGCTGGGCGCGTACCCATTCCTCGTTCAGCATCAACTCGACCCAGACGCCGGTGGCCAGATCGGCCACGCACCAGTCGCGCACCACCACTGCCGCCGGGACAGCCGGCACCACCGCGCCTTCGGGCAGGTAACCGGCCTCGCTGGCTTCGTTGTCCGCCACCCAGAATCCCTGCTCCGGCAGCAGTTCAGCCGTATCCGCCCGCTCGGGCATCGGCGCCAGCGGCAGGTCCACCACCATGTCCGGCACGAGCGCAGGCGTCGGCGCATCGGGCGCCGCGGAAGCCTCGACGGCCCGTTCCTGCAGCGCCATGAACTGGTCCAGAAAGGCGTTGATGCCCTCCTGGGGATAGCGGATGCTTTGCAGCCCGCGGCTCAGCCCCGACAGCAGGGCGGGCGCCCGCTGCGCCAGCCGGGCCCGGTTGCGCCGCACCTGGTGCGGCTGCACGCTCCACAGCAGATCGTCCACCAGTGCCCGGTAGCCCTGGGGGTCGGGGCTGCCGTCCACGCTGCTCAGCTGCGACTCGGCCACCACCTGGGCCCAGGGCCCGCGCAGGAAGGCCGCCACCGGCTCCGGCACGTTCTGCGAGTGCAGCAGGGTCTCGAAATCGGCGGTCAGCCGCTGCGCCAGCAGGTTGCGTTGTTCGGCATGCAGCAGGGCGCGCGCCGCTTCGGCTTGGCGCTGCCACTGACCGGCCCCCGCCTGGGCCCATTGCGCTTGCAGCATGTGCAGGGCGTGCGCAAAATCCCCGGCCTCCCCCTCGCTGCCTGCCAACGTGTCCAGCGCCGCGCTCAGGGAGCGGAGAAAACCGTCAAACCCGGGATCACTCTCGGTCAGGTAGGCCAGGCTGCGGTGGGTCAGCTTGTCGAGCAGCTGGCGCGCCGGGTGCCCGCGGTTGCTGAAAAACCGTGGGTCGGCCTGCGCCAGCCGCAGCAACACCGGCGTGAGCCGCTTCACCTGGTCGCGCACCGGACGCAGCAGGCGCTCGTCCTGCGCCAGGGCCGAGTGGCCGCCCACCAGGTGGCGCAGGTGTTCCTTGGCCAGCTCGTCGTGGGTCAGGTCCAGCGCCTCGAAGCCGTGGCGGTTGAAGTTCTTGGCGATCTTTTCCGATTCGCCCTTGCCGTTGGTGGTCAGGCCC
>CAZJKR010000018.1:545-16787 GCA_964546615.1 uncultured Curvibacter sp. | reverse complement strand
CACCGGACGCAGCGGGCGCTCGTCCTGCGCGAGGTTGTCGAGCATCAGGCGCACCACCTCCTCGCCCAGTTCCTGGCCCAGCCGGCGGCCCGGCACCACCGGCACGGCGGCCGCCCGCTGGCTCAGACGCTTCATCATCGGCTCGACCATCTGCAGGTCTTCCAGTGTCTCCAGCGGGGCCGGCACGGTTTGCGGGAACTCCAGCACCTGGCTGTCGAGGTCGGGCTCACCGCTGTCGAGCTCGCCCGACAGCAGTCGCCGCAACCGGCTCAGCGTGAGCATGGTGCGACTCACCGGGTTGCGCGCCCCCTTGCGACGCGAGCGACCCGCATGAACGACGCCCACCGGCTCCACCCCATGCGAACGCAGCCAGTCCAGCAGCTCCCGGTACAGCTGGCGCAGGCTGACGCCCAGGACACCGGCCGCCGGCGCCACCAGCCCGCTGCGCGCGGTCTCCTCGGGCACATGCTGCACCAGCGTTTCACGCAGCGCACGGGCAAACGCCTCGGGCCGGAGCGGGTTGAGGTGTGGCTGCACCGTGAGCCAGCCCAGCAGACGGCTGATCAGCGCATGGAGCTGCGGCAGCAGCTCCTCCACAGCCAGCTGGACCTCCTGCTGCGCCAGCGCAAACTCGATGTTGGCGTCGATCTGCTGCGCGTCGAGCAGCTGCAGGTCGTCAAAGCGCACCACCGCATCGCGGACCCAGTCCTGCGTCCCGCTGTGGTACAGGGCCAGGCGCAACTGCACGCCGAAGGTTGCGCGCACCGCGTCGACGTCACGGCGCAATTGCGCCAGCGCCGGTTTGCTGATGGCACGGTAGCTGATCTGTGCGACCTTCGGCCGCGCCTGTCCGGCCACGGCCTCCAGCCCCTGGAGTACGTCCTCGATCAGCCGGTCGGACTGCGCCAGCACGGCCTCGATGCAGTCCTGCAGCGTCGGCGGCTGACCGACCGGATCGTCCGACACACCGATGCGCCGCAGGTACTTGTTCATCAATCAGCCAATATTGCAGGGCCGGACGGGCCGGCGAAGCCCCGATTCTCGGCGCCGCAGCAGCACGCCACCGGCCAGGGCAACAACTTGTTACCCCAGAGGCAAATTGAGTGGATTTGGACACTTGCCGACACAAGGTGCGCGGGCATGCGACAATAGACCCCGTTGCGGCGCTCCAGTTGCCCGCAACGCCAGCACCCTGCTGGTGGGCTTGCCCGATGACACGCGCATCGATACGGCCTCTCCCTTGAATCCTATCTGCCTCTACTGGCCGGGTGTTGCGACACCTGAACAGGCCGATATCCCAGCGCCCGGATGGGCGCCATTACCATGAACTTTGAAGATCTGAAACTGGCTCCGGCCATCCTGAAGGCTGTGCGCGAGCAGGGCTACGAAACCCCCACCGCGATCCAGGCCCAGGCCATCCCGCTGGTGCTCGAAGGGCACGATCTGCTCGGCGGTGCCCAGACCGGCACCGGCAAGACCGCGGCCTTCACCCTGCCCCTGCTGCACCGCCTGACCATGAGCCGCAGCGCGCAGAACAAATGGGGCGGCACCGGCATCCGCGCCTTGGTGCTCACCCCGACGCGCGAGCTGGCGGCCCAGGTCGAGGAATCGGTGCAGACCTACGGCAAGTACCTGCAACTGAGCTCCACCGTCGTCTTCGGCGGTGTCGGCATGAACCCGCAGATCAGCCGTCTGAAAAAGGGCGTCGACATCCTGGTGGCCACACCGGGCCGCCTGCTCGACCTGCAGCAGCAGGGCTTCCTGGACCTGTCCACGGTGCAGACCCTGGTGCTCGATGAAGCCGACCGCATGCTGGACATGGGTTTCATCCATGACGTGAAGAAGGTGCTGGCCCTGGTGCCGAAGGAAAAGCAGAGCCTGCTGTTCTCCGCCACCTTCAGCGACGAGATCCGCGAGCTGGCCAACGGCCTGCTGAAGAACCCGCAAAGCGTGCAGGTCACGCCGCGCAACACCACGGTGCAGCGCATCACCCAGGTCATCCACCCGGTCGGCCGCGGCAAGAAGAAGGCGCTGCTGGCGCACATCATCCAGCAGCACAACTGGAGTCAGGTGCTGGTGTTCACCCGCACCAAGTTCGGCGCCAACAGCGTGGCCGAGTTCCTGAACAAGAACGGCATCACCGCCATGGCGCTGCACGGCAACAAGAGCCAGAGCGCGCGTACCCAGGCGCTGGCCGGCTTCAAGAGCGGCGATATCCGCGCCCTGGTGGCCACCGACATCGCCGCGCGCGGCATCGACATCGACGACCTGCCGCACGTGGTGAACTACGAGATCCCCAATGTCAGCGAAGACTATGTGCACCGCATCGGCCGCACCGGTCGCGCCGGCGCCGATGGTGCCGCTGTCAACCTGGTGTGTCTGGACGAGGAAGGCTTCATGGCCGACATCGAGCGCTTCACCAAGCAGAAGATCGAGGTGCAGACGGTCGAGGGCTTCGGCCCCGAGCCGGGCGAGCGTGCAGAGCCGATTGCCATGGGGCGCCAGACCATCTGGGGCGGTGCCGGCAAACCGCCGAGCCGCGAGGTCATGGCCGCCGCCGCCAAGGCCGCACGTGCCGAGATGATGCAGCGCATCCGCGAGAACAAGCCCGCCCAGGGCCAGCGTGGACAAGCCAGGCCCGAGGGCGCCCGCTCGCCGGGCCAACGCCCGCCAGGCCAGGGCCAGGGCAAACCGCAAGGTGCCAAGGCCGGTCAGGGCCGCGGCGCCGGCGGCAACCGCGGCAATGAACCGCGCTCGCAAGGCGGGCGCGGCGGCAATGGTGGCAATGGCGGCAACGGCGGTCAGCCCGATCCGCTGCGCACCGGTATTGACGCGCTGGGCGAGCGCGGCCACCGCAACCGTGGCGGCGGCGGTGGCCGCGGCCGTCCGGGCAACAGCCAGGGTGGCGACAAGCGCGGCGGTGGTGGCGGTGTCGATCCGCTGCGCACCAGCTTCGGCCGCATCCGCTGACGCATCGCGCCGGCACTGCGCCGTCAAGGCGCGCCGGTCACCTCTCGGCAACCGGGGGCTCGTGTCTGACGCTACGATAGGCGGATGGACACAGCCCCCTCTTCCATTCATTTCGGCCTGAGCGGCCGCGTCTGCCTCGTCACCGGCGGCGCCCAGGGCATCGGCGCGGCCTGCGTGCGCCGCTTTGCGCGCGAAGGCGCGCCGGTGGTGATTGCCGACATCGATGACGCGCGCGGCCAGGCGCTGGCTGCGGAGCTCGATGCGCTCTATGTGCACTGCGACGTCGGCGACAAGGCGCAGGTCGACGCCCTGGTGGCGCAGACCCTGGCGCGCCACGGCCGCATCGACGTGCTGGTCAACAACGCCGGTATCTTCCGCGCGGCCGATTTCCTCGACATCACCGAAACCGACTTCGACGCCGTGCTGCGCATCAACCTCAAGGGCGCCTTCCTGGTCGGCCAGGCGGTGGCGCGCGCCATGGCGCAGGCCGGACGCGGCTCCATCGTCAACATGAGTTCGGTCAACGGCGTGCTGACCATCCCCACCATTGCCAGCTACAACGTCAGCAAGGGCGGCCTCAACCAGCTCACGCGCGTGATGGCGCTGGCGCTGGCCGACAAGGGCATCCGCGTCAACGCGGTGGCGCCCGGCACCATCGCCACCGAGCTGGCCGCTAACGCCGTGCTCACCAGCGAGGAGGCGCGCCTGCGCATCCTCAGCCGCACACCGATGAAGCGCCTGGGCGAGCCGGCCGAGATTGCCGACGTGGTGGCCTGGCTGGCCAGCGATGCGGCCAGCTACGTCACCGGCGAGATCGTCACCGCCGATGGCGGGCGCATGACGCTGAACTACACCGTGCCGGTCTGACCCCTCTTTCCACCTGAAACTGCAAGAGCAACCACCATGCGAATCCTCCACACCATGCTGCGCGTCGGCAACCTGCAACGCTCGATCGACTTCTACACCCAGGTGCTGGGCATGCAACTGCTGCGCACCTCCGAGAACCCGGAGTACAAGTACTCGCTGGCCTTTCTCGGCTTCGACGGCGGCAACCCCGGCCAGGCCGAGATCGAGCTGACCTACAACTGGGGCGTAGACAGCTACGACATGGGCAGCGCCTACGGCCACATTGCCCTGGGCGTGCCCGACGCCTACGCCGCCTGCGAGAAGATCAAGGCCGCCGGCGGCAACGTCACCCGCGAGGCCGGACCGGTCAAGGGCGGCACCACCGTCATCGCCTTCGTGACCGACCCGGACGGCTACAAGATCGAACTGATCCAGCGCTGAGGCCCCGACGCAGGCCACACCGCCAGCCGGTCTCGCGGTAGGATGGATGCCACACGGGTCGCCCCATGCCGGCATTCCAACACCTCCAGCAATACCTCGCGCCGCAGGCCGAGGATGAGGAGCTGCGCAACTGGCGTGAACGCATTCTCTCGACCATTCTGCTGGTCATCGTGGTCCTGGGCAGCCTGGCGGCCGTGCCCAGCGTCCTGCTGGCGATCAGTGAAGGTCTGTGGCCAATCGTGGTCATCGATGCGCTGGCCCTGAGCTGGGTGATCACGATCTGGCGCAAGCCGGGCCTGTCCTACCGCCTGCGCGCCGTCAACCTGCTGGCGCTGATCTACCTGCTCGGGGTCTGGTTCCTGTTCAGCATCGGTCCGGCCAGCGAGATCTACCTCATGGCCTTTCCGGTGATGACGGCCCTGCTGCTGGGGCTGCGACCGGCCCTGCTGACGCTGGCGCTCAATGCCGTCACCCTGATGGGCGTGGGCTACCTGGCCAACACCGACCTGCACGTGCCCGGCTTCGAGCAGATGCCGCTGCTGCGCTGGATTGTGATCACGATCAATTTCATGTTCATCAACGCGGTGATGACCATCTCCTGCGCCGTGCTGCTCAACCGGCTGGAGCGGTCGCTGGAACGCCAGCGTGCCATTGCCCAGTCACTGGAGGAGGGACAGGCGCGCCTGCGCCAGGCCAACGAGGAACTGCGCCTGAGCGGCACGGCACTCACGCGCCTGAACGACATGGTCATCATCACCGAGGCCGCGCCGCTGGAGACCCCGGGGCCGCGCATCGTCTTCGTCAACGACGCCTTCGAGCAGCGAACCGGCTACAGCCGCGCCGAGGTGCTGGGCCGCTCGCCGCGCATCCTGCAGGGCCCCGGCACCAGCCGCGCCGAACTCGACCGCATCAAGACCGCCCTGCGCAACCGGGAACCGGTGCGCGGTGAGCTGCTCAACTACAGCAAGCAGGGGCAACCCTACTGGCTGGAGCTCGACATCGTGCCGGTCACCGACGAACAGGGGCAGCTCACGCACTGGGTCTCGGTGGAACGCGACATCACCGAACGCAAGAAGGCGGCGCAAGACATCTACCGCCTGGCCTATTTCGATGCGCTGACCGGCCTGCCCAACCGCCGCATGCTGCTCGACCGCATTGCCCAGGCCCTGGCCGCCGACCGGCGCACCGGGCAGGTCGGTGCCCTGCTCTACATCGACCTGGACCGCTTCAAGAACATCAACGATGCGCGCGGCCACGCCGCCGGCGATGAACTGCTGCACTGCGTCGGCGAGCGGTTGCGGGAACTGGTGCGCGAGGAAGACACCGTGGCGCGCCTCGGGGGCGACGAGTTCGTCATCCTGAGCCCTCATCTGGCCGCGGCCGCGGACGACGATGGCGCGCGTGCCGCCATGGCAGTGGCCAGCAAGGTGCTGGCGGCCCTGGAGCAGCCCTTCCCCATCAACGGACTGCCCTTCAGCACCAGTGGCAGCATCGGCGTGACCCTGTTGCCGCGCGAGGGACAGACGGCCGACGAGCTGCTGCGCGAGGCCGACACCGCCATGTACCGCGCCAAGGCCTCCGGTCGCAACCGCATCGCCTTCTTCCGCGCCAGCATGCAGTCCCGGCTGGAGCAGCGCCTGGCCCTGGAGCACGACCTGAGCCAGGCCATCGGGACCGACCAGCTTGCGCTGTATCTGCAACCCCAGGTCGATCCAGCCGGGCAGACCTTGAGTGCCGAACTGCTGCTGCGCTGGACGCACCCGGTGCAGGGACCGATCCCGCCGGCCCGGTTCATCCCCATTGCGGAGGAAACCAACCTGATCCTGCGCCTGGGCGACTGGGTGCTCGAAGCAGCCCTGCGCACCCTGGTCCGGCTGCAGGCGGCTGGCCGTCCGCTGCCCCTGTCGGTCAATGTCAGCCCGCGGCAGTTCCGCCAACCGGACTTCGTGCTGCGCGTCACGCAGCTGTTGGCCCGCACCGGCGCCGACCCGGCCCAACTGGTGCTGGAGATCACCGAAGGCGTGCTGCTCGAGGGCCTGGACAGCAGCATCGCACGCATGCACCAGCTGACTGCGCTCGGCATCCGCTTCTCGATCGACGACTTCGGCACCGGCTACTCCAGCCTGACCTACCTCAAGCGGCTGCCGCTGTACGAAGTCAAGATCGACAGGAGCTTCATCCAGGACATGCCGTCCAACCCCAGCGACACCGCCATCGTCGAGTTGATCCTCTCCATGGCCAGGCACCTCGGACTGAAGGTGGTGGCTGAGGGTGTGGAGACGCGCGAGCAGGCCGACTTCCTGACCGCGCACGGCTGCGACGCCCTGCAGGGCTTCCTGTTTGCCCGTCCGCAGCCGGTGGAGGCCTGGCTGGCCGCCACGACATCCCCGACCTGACCCCCATGACCCTGCACGGCAACGCCCACCGCCACCTGCCGCACTGGCGCGACCCGGCCCCGATGCTGGCGCGCACGCTGGCGCACTGGGGCGGGCGCGGCGACCTCTGGCTCTTCGGCTACGCCTCCCTGATCTGGCGACCCGACTTCCACGTGCACGAGCAGCGTGCGGCGCGGGTGCATGGCTGGCACCGCGCACTCAAGATGTGGAGCCGCGTCAACCGCGGCACGCCGGACAACCCCGGGCTGGTGTTTGCCCTGCTGTCGGGCGGCAGCTGCCGGGGCATGGTGCTGCGGGTCCAGCGACACGAAGGCGAGGAAGTGCTGCACCGGCTGTGGGACCGCGAGATGATGACCGGCGTGTACGACCCCCGGTGGCTGCGCTGCCATACCCCACAAGGGCCGGTGCAGGCCCTGGCCTTCACGCTCTCGCGCCACAGCCCGAGCTATACCGGCCCGCTGAGCCCGACGCAGTACCGGCACATCTTCAGCAGCGCCAGCGGCCGCTATGGCACGACCCACGACTACGTCCGCCAGACCTATGACAGCCTGAAGGCACACGGCATCCTCGACCGGGAAATCCAGATGCTGCTGGGTTTGCGTTGACACCGGCGGCGGCAGACCACCGACCGGCACGCGCGAATTCCTATACTGACGGCATGACCAAAATCGCCGACCTCCGCAAAAGCTACGAACGCGCCGAACTGAGCGAAGACGCCTCGCATGCCGATCCGCTGCAGCAGTTCGACCGCTGGCTGCACGAAGCCATCCAGTCCGAGATCCCCGAGCCGAACGCCATGACCGTGGCCACCGTGGCCAGCGATCTGCGCCCTTCCACCCGGGTGGTGCTGATCAAGGGTTATGACGCGCGCGGCATCGTCTGGTACAGCAACTACGACAGCCGCAAGGGCCGCGAACTGGCCGGCAACCCGTTTGCGGCGCTGCAGTTCCACTGGGTCGAACTCGAACGCGTGGTGCGCATCGAAGGCCGGGTCGAGCGCGTCAGTGCCGAGGAGAGCGATGAATACTTCCACAGCCGCCCGCTCGATTCGCGCATCGGTGCCTGGGCCAGCCCGCAGAGCCAGGTCATCCCCGGCCGCAGCGTGCTGGTGACCAATGCGGCAAAGTACGCGGCGCAGTTTCTGCTGCAGCCGCCACGCCCGCCGCACTGGGGTGGCTACCGCCTGGTGCCGGAACGCTGGGAGTTCTGGCAGGGCCGCCCCAGCCGGCTGCACGACCGGCTGCGCTACAGACCCGACGGCGCCGGCGGCTGGACGCGCGAGCGCCTGGCGCCCTGACGTCCTGCGCTACAACAGCCCGGCCAGCAGCATCACCAGCGGCAGCGTCAACAATGCCGCCGCGTTGGAGAGCATGACGCTGGCCGTTACCAGCCCCTCGGCCACGGCGTAACGCTGCGAGAACAGGAACACGTTGGCACCGATCGGCAAGGCCGCGGTGACCACCATCACCAGCAGCGGCAGGCCCGACAGGCCCAGCCAGGTACCGAGCAGTGCCACCAGCGCCGGCATCAGCAGGTTCTTCACCAGCGTCACGCCCAGGGCGCCACGCAGCTGCGCACCCAGGCCCGAGCCGGCCAGCGTCACACCCACCAGCAGCAGTGCCAGCGGGCCGAAGGCGTTGCCCAGCCACTGCAGCGGCCGGTCCACCACCTCCGGCAGCACCCAGCCGGTCTGGGCGAACAGCAGGCCGGCGAGGATGGGCAGCGGCACCGGGTGGATGACGGCATTGCGCACCGCGCCCAGCACCGTCGCCAGCATGGTGCGTGGCCCGCCCTGTCCGGCGGCTTCGCGCGCGACGGCCAGTTCCAGCACCACGGTCCCGGCGGTCAGCAGCACCAGCGCATGCAGCGAGACCAGCGTGAGCAGGATCACCAGCCCGGCCTCGCCATAGGCCAGACCGATGAGCGAAATGCCGATCATCACCGTGTTGCTGAATGTGCTGGCCAGTGCCAGCACGGCGGCGCGCCGGTTGAAGCCCTGCACCGCCAGCGTGGCGCCGAAGAGGAGCAGCACCGCCAGGAAATAGGTCGCCAGCGGCCGGAAGTCGAGGGCTTGCACCTGCACCGTACTCATGGTGCGGAACATCAGCGCCGGCGTGAGCACCAGGAACACCAGATTTGACAGGTCTTTTGTGGCTTCCGACCTTATCCACCTTGCCCGACCCGCTATGAAACCGATAGCAACCAGGAGAACGACGGGAATCAGGGCGGACAGGACGGGATGGTTCACAAGGAGACGGCCGCACCGGGCCGAAGGCATGCCAGAGGCAGGACCGACGATTTTGACAGATGCGACAGGCCGTGAGGCCTTCAGCCCGGCAGCCGCGCCTGCAGGTAGTCGAGTACGTTGTCCAACGTCACCAGTTGCGCATAGTCGGCCTCGGGAATGTTCACGCCCAGGCGCTGGTGCAGGCCGATGAGGAAGTTGAGCCAGTCCATCGAATCGAGGTCGATCTGGTGGCGCAAGGGCGTGGTCGGCGCGATGTCATCGGGCTCGATCTCGGGTGCGATGCCGCGCAGCACCTGCAGCGTGGTGGTCCTGAGTTGTTCACGCTCCATGCTCATGCCGTCTCCAGTCTTTCCGGTGTCTGCAACAGCTCGCGCAGCTCGGCCAGGAACAGCGCGCCCTGGTGGCCATCGGTCACGCGGTGGTCTGCCGCCAGCGATGCCGTGAGCAGCGGCACGGCGCGCACCTCGCCGTCCACGACCCAGGGCCGCACCGCGACATTGCCGAAGCCGACCAGCGCCACCTGCGGCGGATAGATGACCCCCAGGACCGACGCCACGCCCTGGTCCCCCAGGTTGGTGACGGTGATGGTGGGGTCGCTCATCTCCGAGCTGCGCAACGAACCCGCGCGCGCGCGCTGCACCAGATCGGCCAGTTCGCGCATCAGCTGCGCCAGTGGCTTGGCCTGCACATCGTGCAGTGCCGGTGCCACCAGACCGCCGCCGCGCAGGGCAATTGCCACGCCGGTGTGCACGGCCGCCGAGGGTTCAAAAGCCTCGTCGCGAAAAAAGCCGTTGAGCTGCGGCACGCGTTGCAGGGCCAGCGCCACTGCCTTGAGCTGCAACACCGCCGGCAGGATGCGCTCGGCCACGGCCAGGCCCTCGTTGCGCTGCTGCAACCAGGCCAACGCACGCGCCATGGAGAGCGTCTCGCTCAGGTAGTAGTGCGGAATCTCGCGCTTGGAACGGCTCATGGCGGCGGCAATGGCACGCCGCATGGCTTGCGCGCGCTCGGCCGGGGCGGCGGCGGCCGTCACCAGCTTCGCTGCCGCCTCGACATCGGCCAGCGTCACGGCACCCTGGGCACCCGTGCCGGGCACCGTGCCCACATCGATGCCGAGTTCGCGCGCCCGTTTGCGCGCCGAGGGCGAGACGGGCGCACGCGATGGCGGCGGTGTCTCTTGCGATGTCGTTTCAGGCTGAGCCGGTCGAAGTCCCCCGGGCGCCTGGCCGGCACGCCCTTCGACGGGCTCAGGACGAACGGCTGCAGCGGCGGCGGGCGCCGGCGCGGCATCTTCACCCGGCACCAGCAGCGTGGCCAGCACCGTGCCCACCGGAACGGTTTCGCCCGGCTGCACCAGCAGCTGCTGGACCACGCCGTCCTGCCAGATCTCGACGTCGACGGCGGCCTTGGAGGTGTCGACCACCGCCACCACCTGGCCCCGCTTGACGGCATCGCCCGGCTGCACATGCCATTGCAGCAGCTTGCCCTGGTCCATGTCGGCACCCAGCGAGGGCAGCTTGAACTCGCTCATGTGAAAACCTCCGTGCTCCGCACTGCGGTGCGAGTGCCTTCATGCGGCCGGGCAGGGCTCATGCCGCTTTCCCCAGCAGCCTGCGCACCGTGGCCACGATCTTGTCCACCTGCGGCAGGGCAGCCTCTTCCAGATGGCGCGCATAGGGAATTGGCACCTCCTCGCTGCACACCCGTGCCAGTGGCGCATCCAGTTCGTAGAAGCCCTGCTCCATGATGCGCGCCATCACTTCGGCGGCCAGGCTGCCGGAGCGCCAGGCCTCGTCGATCACCACGGCGCGGCGGCACTTGCGCACCGAGGCCAGGATCGTGGCCTCGTCCAGCGGACGCAACACGCGCAGATCGATCACCTCGGCCGAAATGCCAAGCTTGTCCAGTTCCTGCGCAGCGGTCAGCGCCTTGTACAGCGAGCCGCCGTGCGTGATCAGGCTGACGTCCTGGCCGGCGCGCCGCACCGCCGCGTGCGTGATGTCCACCTGCACCACGTCCGCAATCTCCTCCTCGCGGTTGTAGAGCTGGGCGTGTTCGAAGATCAGCACCGGGTCGGGGTCGGCCAGCGCGGCGGCAAGCATGCCGCGTGCGTCCTCCACCGTGGCCGGCGACAGCACACGCAGGCCCGGCACATGGGCGTACCAGCCCTCGAAGCTGTTGGAGTGCTGGGCCGCCACCTGGCGGCCGGCACCGGTAGCCATGCGGATCACGATGGGCACCGAGAACTGCCCGCCCGACATGTGGCGCAGCATGGCAGCGGTGTTGACGATCGGGTCGAGCGCGAGCAGGCTGAAGTTGACCGTCATGATTTCGACGATGGGCCGCAGGCCGCCGAGCGCCGCACCGATGCCGGCGCCGGTGAAACCCAGTTCTGACAGCGGCGTGTCGCGGATGCGCTCGGGGCCGAATTCGTCCAGCAGCCCCTTGGACACGGCATAGGTGCCGCCGTAGCGCCCCACGTCTTCGCCCATGAGGAAGACGCGCGGGTCGGCCTGCAAGGCCTCCCGCAGCGCCTCGCGCACGGCCTCGCGGTAGCTCAGGCGCCGGCTCATGCCTCACCTCCGGCCGGTGTGCTGACATCGCGCAGCAGATCGGCCACCGGCTCCCAGGGGGCGGCCTCGGCAAAGGCCACCGCCTGCTCGACCTCGGCCTGGGCCTGCGCATCGAGTGCCAGGAACTCGTCTTCGGTCAGCATCCCCTGCGCCTTCAGGCGCGCCGTGTAGGTGTGGATCGGGCCACGCGCCTTCCAGGCCTCGACCTCGGCCTTGTCGCGGTAGAGCTCGGGGTCGAACATGGAGTGGGCACGGAAGCGGTAGGTGCACAGCTCCAGGAACTGCGGCCCCTGCCCGGCGCGCACCTGCCGGGCCGCCGCCTCCACCGCCGTGTGCACCGCCACCACGTCCATGCCGTCGACCGGCGTGGCCGGCATGCCATAGGAGGCAGCCTTGGCGCACAGATCGGTCTGCGATTCGGCGCGGCCCAGCGCCGTGCCCATGGCGTAGAGGTTGTTCTCGCACAGGAACAGCACCGGCAGGCGCCACAGCGCCGCCAGGTTGACCGCCTCGTGGAAGGCCCCCTCGGTGACCGCGCCTTCACCGAAGAAGCAGGCGGTCAGCGCCGGGCGCCGGGTCATCTGGTCGGCCAGCGCCAGCCCGGCTGCCAGCGGCAGGCCGCCGCCGACGATGGCATTGCCGCCGAAAAAGCGCAGCGCGTGGTCGAACAGGTGCATGGAGCCGCCGCGCCCGCGCGCACAACCCGCCGCCTTGCCGTACATCTCGGCCATGATGACCGGCATGGGCATGCCGCGCAGCAGCGCGTGGCCGTGCTCACGGTAGGTGGCCACCACGTTGTCGTGGGGCTGCAGCACCCGCAATGCACCGGTGGCCACCGCCTCCTCGCCGATGTAGAGGTGCAGAAAACCGCGGATCTTCTGCTCGCCATAGAGCTGGGCGCAACGCTCCTCCATGCGGCGGATACGCAGCATGTCGAGCAGCATGCCGTGGGCCAGTGGCTTGCCCCAGGGCACCGGTCCGGCAGGCGGTTGCGGCACGCGGTAGTCGCTCACCGGGTCACCTCCGAGCTGCGCACTGCGGCGCCGGCCTCTTCGGGCGACCGTGCGGTGCTCATGCGCCGGACTCCAGCGTGGAGGTGTCGCCTTCCGGCAGACCCAGTTCGCGCGCTTTCAGCAGACGGCGCATGATCTTGCCGCTGCGCGTGCGCGGCAACGTGGGCAGGAAGGCAATCTCCTTCGGTGCCACCGCCGCCCCGAGACGCTTGCGCGCGTGGCCCAGGATGTCCAGGCGCAGACTTTCATCCGCCGTATAGCCGTCTTTCAGCGAAACAAAGGCCTTCACCACCTCGCCCACCACCGGGTCGGGCTTGCCGATGACACCGGCCTCGGCCACCGCCGGGTGTTCCATCAGCGCGCTTTCCACCTCGAAGGGGCCGATCAGGTGGCCGGCCGACTTGATCACATCGTCGGCCCGGCCGACGAACCAGTAGTAGCCATCGGCGTCGCGTCTGGCAAGATCCCCCGTGAGGTACCAGCCGTCGGCAAAGCACTTGCGGTAACGCGCTTCGTTGTTGAGGTAGCCGCGGAACATGGAGGGCCAGCCGGCCTTGAGAACCAGTTCGCCTTCCACCTCGGGCTGCTCGATCACGCGCACACGCGGCGCCTCTCCTTCGGCTTCCAGGTGCTCGACGATGGCCGCCTCGATGCCCGGCAGCGGCCGGCCCATGGAGCCGGGCTTGATGTCGAAGGCCGGCGTGTTGGCAATCATGATGCCGCCGGTCTCGGTCTGCCACCAGTTGTCGTGGATCGGCAAACCCAGCGCCTCCAGCCCCCACCAGACAGCCTCCGGGTTCAAGGGCTCGCCGACGCTGGCGACAAAACGCAAATCCGGGAAGCGGTGCTGCTGCGCCAACGCCACGCCGGCCTTCATCAGCATGCGGATGGCGGTCGGTGCGGTGTACCAGACCGTGATGCGCTCGGTCTGCAGCAGCATGTACCAGCGCTCCGCATCGAACTCCTCGCGGTCGATCAGCGAGGTCACGCCATGCAGCAGCGGCGCGATGATGCCGTAGGAGGTACCGGTGACCCAGCCCGGGTCGGCGGTGCACCAGAAGCGGTCTTCAGCGTGCAGATCCAGCGCATAACGGCCGGTAGCATGGTGCGCCACCACGGCACCGTGCACGTGCAGGGCCCCCTTGGGCGTGCCGGTGGTGCCGCTGGTGAAGTGCAGCAGAGCCGGATCGTCGGCCGTGGTGGCCACGGTCTCGAAGACATCGCCGGCGGCGCGCAGCAGCGTGGGCAGATCCTGCGTGTCGGGTTCGCGGGTGGTGCTGCCGTCCTCGGCCACCAGCAGCACATGCCGCAGTGTGGGCATCTGCGCGCGCATGGCCTTGATCTTCCTGCGGTACAACCCGTCGGTGGTGACCAGCACCTGCGCGCTGCCGAGGTTGACACGGGTGGCAATCGGCTCCGGACCGAAGGCCGAGAACATGGGGGTGACTACGCTGCCGTTCTTCAGCGCCCCGAGCACGGCGATGTAGAGCTCAGGAATGCGTCCGGCCAGCACGAACAGGTGGTCGCCCTTGCCGACGCCCAGCCCCTGCAGCACGTTGGCAAAGCGATTGGTCTGACGCGCCAGCGCGGCATAGCTCAACTCCAGCGCCGGGCCACTGCGGCTGACGAAACGCAGCGCCACCCGATCGCGCAGCACACTGGCGGCATGGCGGTCCACCGCCTCGTAGGCGATGTTGAGCCCGCCGTCCGGCAGGCCCGGCAAGGCCTGGCGCGCCGTCGCCCAGCGAAAATCGCGGCACTGGGCCACGTAATCGACCAAGTGAGGCGGCACGCGCAGATCGCGCGCGGCCGTCTTGCGAATGACAGCTTCCCGTTCCATAGGTCCCCTGTGTGCCGGGCCCGGCGGTGCGGCCTGTGCCGTCTGCTGCGCCTGACCGGTCGCTCGTGATTCGCAGCTTAGCCGACTGCCGTTCGGCATTTTTGATACAGATCAAGTGTCACGCCGAGCGGGTCAACCCTGCCCCGGCGCTGGGTGAGGGGTCAATGGGCTGGCGTCTGCAGATCCAGCGCGATGGCACAGGCCATGTCGCCATCTTCGGCCGGCGCCTCGACGAAACCCAGGCGCTGTGCCAGCCCGCGCATGGAGCGGTTCTCCAGGATCACGTTGCCAGCCAGGCGCTGCGTGCCGCGCGCGCGCAGGTAGCGGATCAGCTTGTCCATCAGCAGGACACCCAGCCCCTGGCCCTTGAGGTCGGAGCGCACGATGATGCCGAACTCGGCCGTCAGGTTGTCGGGGTCGGTCACGGCGCGCACCACGCCCAGCGTTTCGTCCACACCGTCCGGGCCCGCGACCACGGCGACAAAGGCCATTTCGCGCTCGTAGTCGATCTGCATCAGACGCGCCAGTTCGCTGCGCTCGATGCTGCGCCGGCTGTAGAACACCCGCATGCGGATGTCCTCCGGGTCCAGCCGCTCCAGGAAGGCCAGATGCTGCGCCTCGTCCTCGGGCCGGATCGGCCGCAGCGTCAGGGTGCCCCCATTCCAAGCCAGCGTCTCCAGCAGCTCGCTCGGATACGGCCGGATGGCGAAGTGCTCGGCGCCCGCCGGGCGCTCGCGGCTGAGGCGGATGCGTGCATCGAGCGCCACCACACCCTCGAAGTTGACAATCAGCGGGTTGATGTCGAGTTCGGCAATCTCGGGAATGTCGGCCAGCAGTTGTGACACCGCCACCAGGACACCGTGCAGGGCGTCCTGGTCCACCGCCGGCGTGTCGCGCCAGCCACCCAGCAGCCGGGCCACGCGCGTGCGCGCCACCAGCGCGCGCGCCAGCGGCACGTTCAGCGGCGGCAGCGCCACCGCACGGTCCGCCAGCACCTCGACCGCCGTGCCGCCCTGGCCGAACAGCACCACCGGGCCGAACACGCTGTCGATGCTGGCCCCGACGATCAGCTCCTGCGCGTGGGCGCGCCGCACCATGGCCTGCACGGTGAAACCCTGCAGCCGTGCCTGTGGCCTGGCCTGGCGCACGCGCGTCAGCATGGCCTGCGCGGCCAGCTGCACCTCGGCCGCGCTGTGCAGGTTGAGCACCACGCCGCCGACATCGGACTTGTGCGAGATGTCGTCCGACAGGATTTTCAGCACCACCGGGTAGCCGATGGCCTCGGCCGCCTGCACGGCTTCCTGCGGTTCGGGCGGCACACGGCGCGTGGCCACCACCGGAATGCGGTAGGCCGCCAGCACGGCCTTGGCCTCGGGCTCGCTCAGCATCTCCCGCCCGGCGGCCAGCAAGCGCTGCACCAGGGCCCGCACCGCCGCCGTGTCCATCGGCTCGGCGTGGACGGCCGCCGGTGGTGCCTCCAGCAACTGCGCCTGGTTGTGGCGGTAGGTCACGCCCATGGCAAAAGCGCGCACCGCCTCTTCGGGCGTCTCGAAGCCGGCAATGCCGGCTGCGCGGAAAATCTGGCGCGCCTCGGTCACCGCGCCGTCGCCGAGCCAGCAGCCCAGCAGGCGCGGTGGATCGGTCTTGGCCAACGGCGCCAGCGCACGGGCGATGTCGGCGCTGGGCACGATGGCGGTCGGTGCATGGATGAACAGCACGGCACCGGCGGCCGGGTCCTGGGCCAGCGCCTGCAGGGCCTGCACATAGCGCTCGACCGGCGCGTCGCCGATGATGTCCACCGGGTTGCCGTGCGACCAGTTGGCCGGCAGCAATGCGTCGAGCCGCTGCAGTGTGGCCGGCGCCAGTTCGGCCAAGGCCACGCCCACATGGGCCGCCGCATCGGCGGCCATGACGC
>CAZJKR010000018.1:0-535 GCA_964546615.1 uncultured Curvibacter sp. | reverse complement strand
GTACACCAGGTCGGAACCGGCCAGGGCACCGGTATGCGAAGCGGCAGCGCGCTGACCCTGCTGCGAACGTCCGGCCTTGACCACGATCACCGGCTTGTTGCGCGCCGCCGCCCGCGCGGCCGACATGAACTTGCGCGGCGACTCGATCGATTCGATGTAGAGCAGGATGGCGCGCGTCTTGGGGTCGCTGGCCAGGTAGTCGAGCAGGTCGCCGAAATCGACGTCGGCATGCTCACCCAGCGAGATGAAATGGGAGAAACCGATGCCGCGCGCGTGCGCCCAGTCCAGCATGGCCGTCATGAGCGCGCCCGACTGGGTGACGAAGGCCAGTTCTCCCGGCACGGCACCGATATGGGCAAAACTCGCGTTCAGCCCGAGGTGCGGCGCCAGCAGACCGATGCAGTTGGGGCCGAGGATGCGCAGCAGGCTGGGACGGGCCGCGTCCAGCATGGCCTGCTTCTGCTGCGCATCCAGCCCGGCGGTCAGCACCACGGCGGCGCGCGTGCCACGCTCGGCCAGTTGCGCGATCAGGCCC
>CAZJKR010000017.1:25587-27927 GCA_964546615.1 uncultured Curvibacter sp. | reverse complement strand
GCTGGCCTTGCGTGTCAGCGGCGTGGCCTGGGCGAGCCGGGCCATGGCGGCGCCGGCATGGGCATGGGTGATCGCCAGGCCCAGGGCATCGGCGGCATCGGGGCCGGGCAGGCCCGGCAGCTTGAGCAGGCGCTTGACCATTTCCTGGACCTGGGCCTTCTGGGCCCGGCCGTGGCCGACCACGGCCTGTTTCATCTGCAGCGCGGTGTACTCGGCCACCGGCAGGTCGCGCGTGACCAGCGCGCTGACGCAGGCGCCGCGCGCCTGACCCAGCAGCAGGGTGGACTGTGGATTCACGTTGACGAAAACGATCTCGACCGAGGCCGCTTCGGGCTGGTAGCGCGCGATCACTTCGTGGATGCCGTCGAACAACACCTTCAGGCGCGCCGGCAGCTCGCCCTGTGCCAGGTGCAGGGTGCTGATGGTGCCGCTGGCCACATAGCTCAGCTGATGGCCGGCCACGTCGATGACGCCGAAGCCGGTGGTGCGCAGGCCAGGGTCGATGCCGAGTATCCTCATGGCAATTCGGCGTTCCATAGCCGCGTGGCAATCACCGCCGAGCGTTCGGCCAGGTAGCTGGAGTTGGGCAGCTTCTCGAAGTAACGGGGGCGCGGCAGCATCACCGCCAGCCGGGCCGCCTCCAGTGGCGTGAGCTTGGCCGCCGGCTTGCGGAAATAGTGCTGGGCCGCCGCCTCGGCGCCGAAGACGCCTTCGCCCCACTCGACGTGGTTGAGGTAGAGCTCCAGGATGCGGCGCTTGTCCAGCAGCAGTTCCAGCGCCACGGTGAGCACGAACTCCTGCCCCTTGCGCAGCAGGGTGCGTTCACCGGAGAGAAACAGGTTCTTGGCCAGCTGCTGTGTGATGGTGGAGCCGCCGACGATCTTGGGCGGTCTGACCACCTTGGCGCCGTTGGCGGCCTTCTTGGCGGCCAGCGCTTCGGCCCGGGCGTTCCTCTGCCAGGCTTTTTCCAGCGCGTCCCAGTCCACGCCGTCGTGCCAGGTGAAGCCATCGTCTTCCGAGGCGATCACCGCGCGCTTGAGGTGGTCGGAGATGTCGGCGTAGTCCACCCACTGCTGCCGCCAGCGCAGGTGGCCCTTGTCGTTGAGGATGCGCCAGGCCTCGGAGCGCTCGAAGGCAGTGGACTGCGGGTCGAGCACCGCCATGGCGGCGATGCGCGCGACGAAGAACAGCTGCAGCGCCAGTAGCCCGGCGACGAGCAGGAGGGTCCAGCGCAGCAGGCCTTTCATGCGGATGTCAGGGGCGGGGCGCGCTGACGCGGGTTTCGAGGGTCTCGTCACGCGTGAAACGGAAGCGCGACACCACGACGATCTGTTCGGCCTGACGGCGCATGGCCGGGCTGAATTCGCCAAAAGGGCCGGCGTTGCGGGCGATGGCCTCGGCCCGGCGGTCCAGCGTGCGGTTGCCCGAGCTTTCCACCACTTCGGTGGAGAGGACGCGACCATCGAAGTTGACGGTGACCATCATGGTCAGCTCGCCATAGAGCTTCTTGCCGCCGGCTTCGGGGAAGTGGGTGGTGCCGCGGTCTTCGATGGCGCGGCGCAACTGGTCGTAGTACAGCGCATAGATCTCCTCGCGCGTGGCGGGGCTGATGTAGCGCTTTTTCGGGCGCGCGTTCTCGGTATTGATGCGACGCTCGATCTCGGCCAGCAGCTGGATGAGCTGGCGACGCTTTTCTTCGCGCGCCACCTGCTCGGGGGCGTCGCCGGGCTGGGTCGGGTCGCTCTTGGGCAGGGTGGCGATCTGCTGCTTGATCTGCGCCAGCAGCAAGGTCTGCTGTTGCTGCAGTGCCTGCAGCTGGCGTTGGGTTTCCTGCTCCAGGGTGTCGCCGCTGTCGTTCAGCATGGCAGACGGCAAGGGGCTGGTGGCGCGGCCGCGCTCGGCCGCCCCGCCGCCGGCCAGGGTGGCCTGGGCGATGGCGCTGGCCTTGTCGGGGCGCTCGTTGGTGCGGGCATTGACCAGCACCACTTCCAGCGGCGTGTCCTCGAACACGCGGTTGAAGGCCTCGGGGTCGACCAGGCGCACCGTCAGCAAAGCCGCGTGCACGGCCACCGAGATGCCGAGGGCAAGCTGCAGGGTGCTGAAGGCGCGCAGATTCACGGGTTCGGATTATCGCCCGCCGGGGCGTCAGCTTCCGAGACGTCAACCGCAATCTCGATCGGACCGGCCGCCAGATGGTCGGCCTCCTCGTCCTCCGCTTCCTCTGCGGGGACGGCTTGCGGTGCGGTGTCGAGCCGCTCGAGCACGGTGCCCTTGATGTCGAGCGCCACTTCGTCGATCTCCCCCAGCTTAACGCGCACCTTGGCGCCGCGCGGCAGCTCC
>CAZJKR010000017.1:24301-25577 GCA_964546615.1 uncultured Curvibacter sp. | reverse complement strand
GGCCACCAGCTCGGTGATGCCGTTCTGCTGCAGGTACTTCAGCGTCCAGTAGCGCTCGATGGCGGCCTGGTAGCCGTTGTAGGCGCTGTAGGCAGCATCGAAACCCGAGACGATGGAGAACAGGTCGGCATCCTTCGGCTTGAAGGGCGCCGCCAGCGCGGCCATCTTGCCGTGGCGCGCGCAGGCGATGATCTGCCACTGGTTCACCAGATCGGTGTAACGGCGCAGCGGCGAGGTGCTCCAGGCGTAGCTCTTGACGCCGATGCCGGCGTGCGGCAGCGCCTTGGTGCCCATGCGCACCTTGACGCCGGGCGCCAGGCTGGCCTGGCTGCGGTAGATGCCGGGCACGCCGTGCTCGGCCAGCCACTGGCCCCAGGTGCTGTTGGCCAGGATCATGGCCTCGGCCACCATCAGGTCCAGCGGCGCGCCGCGCTGACGCGTACCGATCACCACCTGCTCACGGCCGGTGGGCTCGGCATCGCCGTTGCCGACCAGCCGGAAGGTGTAGTCCGGGCGGTTGAAGGTCTCCGGCTTGCCGCGCACCTGTTCGCGTTGCGCCTTCAGGTGTTTGGCCAGGCGGTATAAAAATGATAGCTGTTCGCGTAGATCGGACGGCGCCTGCAGGCCATTTTGATGCTCAAAAGCCGGGTTGTCGAGCCACTCGGCCGTGACCACCGTATCGAGCTGATCGTGGCGCAGATTGCGCGCGATCGGCACGCGCTCCAGCCGGGTTTCGGTGGCGCGGATCTCCAGCGTGGTTTCGTCGAACGCAACATAGAGCGACACCGCCGGGCAGTCACGTCCCTCCTGCAGGGTGTAGCGCTGCACCACCTCGTCGGGCAGCATGGTGAGCTTGTAACCCGGCATGTAGACGGTGGACAGGCGCGCGCGGCCGACGTTGTCGATGGCATCGCCGCGCTGCAGCGCCAGGCCCGGGGCCGCGATGTGGATGCCCACCGTCACCGTGCCCTCGCCCAGCCCCTGGACCGACAGCGCGTCGTCGATCTCCGTGGTGGCCGAGTCGTCGATCGAGTAGGCCTGCACGGCAGCCAGCGGCAGCTCGTCGCGGATCTCAGGCGCGTCAAGCGCGGGAAAACCGTAACCCTTGGGGAAGTTCTCGAACAGGAAACGCCGCCAGTGGAACTGGTAGGGCGAGTCGATGGCACCAGCCCGCTGCAGCAGATCCAGCGGCGCCAGGTGGGTGGCGCGCGAGGCCTCGACCACGGCCTTGTACTCGGGCGCGTTCTTGTCGGGCTTGAAGAGGATCTTGTAGAGT
>CAZJKR010000017.1:23714-24291 GCA_964546615.1 uncultured Curvibacter sp. | reverse complement strand
CAGCCCATTCCTCGATCTGCAGCTGCAGCACGCGCTTTTTCTCGATCGCCGCCAGCGCCTGCTGGATGATCTCGGCCGGCGCTTTCTTGAAGCGCCCTTTGCCGGCGCGGCGGAAGTAGTGCGGGGCCTCGAACAGGCGCAGCAGCGCCGCCACCTGCTGCGGCAGCGTCGGCGGGTCCTGGAAATAGACGCCAGCGAGGTCGGCGAAGCCGAACTCGTCTTCCGGCGCGAACTCCCAGGCCAGGTCGAGCTCGATGCCCTGGCTCAGGGGCTGGGCCGCGGCCAGCAGTTCGGCCGGGCCGGGTTTGTCGAACTTGAGCAGCACGTTGCCGGTTTTCACCTTGACGCGCTTGCCGCTTTCGAGCTCGATCTGCAGCGAGGCTTCGGCCTCGGACAGGATCCGTCCGGTCAGGAATTTGCCGGCTTCATCAAACAATGCATACATGGCCGGGATTGTCCCATGCCGCTCTCGACGGGCGGGTGGGGGCGTTTCACGTCAGCCCAGGCCGAGAAAGGCCAGCACCTCGTCCAGGTGGTCGGCAAACTCGCTGATGGCGTGGTCGCTGCCCTCCAGCAG
>CAZJKR010000017.1:20738-23704 GCA_964546615.1 uncultured Curvibacter sp. | reverse complement strand
GCCCGGGTAGCGGCCGGTCATCTCGCGCCAGTCGAGCACCTCGTCGCCTTTGGCGATCAGAGCGTAGTAGCGCTCCGGACGGGTGAGGGCCGGGCAGTGCAGCGCGCGCAGCTCGTCGACAAACTCGGGGCGAAAGAAGAAGCGTTCCCCGGCGTCATGCCAGCTGGTCTGCTCACCGATGTACTTGGTGAGGTCGCGTGCCGGCTGCACGGCCGGGTTGAGCAGGGCGGCGCGGCAGCCAGTCTGCTCCGCCACCCAGGTGGCATAAAAGCCGCCGAGCGAAGAACCGATGACGGCCATGCGCGCATGTGGCCAGTCGGCGATGCCCTGCATGACCGCCTGCATGGCCTCGCGCGGCGAGGGCGGCAGCTGCGGGCACCAGAAGGTGACGGCGGGATGCCGCGTTGCGATGCGCTGGCGCACCAGTTGCGCCTTGGTCGAATGAGGGGAGGATCGGAAACCATGCAGGTAGAGCAGGTGGGTGGTGGTCGTCATGGCGTGATCCTAGGGCAAGTCCCGAGCGTCTCGGAGCAGAGCGCTGCGGCGGCTGTCGCAGGATAATGGTGCCATGGCTGTCGTATTTGAAAGACCCTCCCTGCTGCAGCGGGTCGTGCCCTGGTTCCGTGGATTCGACGGACCGTTGGCCTTTGCCGTCTTCCTGCTGGCCTGCGCGGGCCTGCTGACCATGTTCTCCTCCGGCTTCGACCATGGCACGCGTTTTCTGGACCATGGGCGCAACATGCTGATCGCCGGCTTCATCATGTTCGTGGTGGCGCAGATCCCGCCGCAGCGGCTGATGACGCTGGCAGTGCCGCTGTACGTGCTGGGGGTGTCGCTGCTGATTGCGGTGGCCATCTTCGGCATCACCAAGAAGGGGGCCAAGCGCTGGATCAACGTGGGCATCGTCATCCAGCCCAGTGAAATCCTCAAGATCGCCATGCCGCTGATGCTGGCCTGGTGGTTCCAGAAGCGCGAGGGTCAGCTGCGTCCGCTCGACTTCCTGGTGGCCCTCGGTCTGCTGGCGCTGCCGGTGGGCCTGATCATGAAACAGCCCGACCTGGGAACCTCGCTGCTGGTGCTGGCCGCCGGGCTGTCGGTGATCTTCTTTGCCGGCCTGAGCTGGAAACTGATCATCCCGCCGGTGCTGCTGGGCGCCGTCGGGCTGGTGCTGCTGGTGGTCCTCGAGCCCCAGCTGTGCGCCCAGGGCGTGCGCTGGGCGGTGTTGCACGAGTACCAGCAGCAGCGCATCTGCACACTCCTCGATCCGACGCGGGACCCGCTGGGCAAGGGCTTTCACATCATCCAGGGCATGATCGCCATCGGTTCCGGTGGTTTTTTCGGCAAGGGTTTCATGCAGGGCACGCAGACGCACCTGGAGTTCATCCCGGAGCGCACCACCGATTTCATCTTTGCCGCTTTCTCCGAGGAGTTCGGCCTGTTCGGCAATTTGCTGCTGATCGGCGCCTTCATCTTCCTGATCCTGCGTGGCCTGGCCATCGCGCTGGAGGCGCCCACGCTGTTCGCCCGCCTGCTGGCCGGCAGCGTGACCATGATCTTCTTCACCTATGCCTTCGTCAACATGGGCATGGTCAGCGGCATCCTGCCGGTGGTGGGCGTGCCCTTGCCTTTCATCAGCTATGGTGGCACCGCCATGGTGACGCTGGGCATGGGCCTGGGCATCCTGATGTCGATCGCCAAGTCCAAGCGGCTGGTGCAGTCCTGAGCGTGCCCGGGTGATCCGACCCGGGTAGCCCCACGCGACGACGGGAATGGCTGCGGCCTAAAATGAAGCCATGATGTCTCGCGAACCCACCTTGGAGCGCCTGGCGATTGCCCGGGATCTGCTGCTAACACCCTTCGGCCTGGACGAGTCCCACCTGTTGCGCGCCCTGGATGAAATCCGCGCCCACCAGGTGGACGAGGCCGACCTCTACTTCCAGTACACGCGCAGCGAGGGCTGGAGTCTGGAGGAAGGCATCGTCAAGACCGGTTCGTTCTCCATCGACCAGGGCGTCGGGGTGCGTGCCGTCAGCGGCGAAAAGACGGCGTTCGCCTACTCCGACGACATCTCCGAAGCCTCGCTCCTGGATGCGGCCCACACGGTGCGCAGCATCTCGGCTGCCGCCAAGTCGGTCCGCGTCAAGGCAGCGGCCCGGAAGATTGCCGCGGCGCGTTCGCTCTACCCCGGTATGGACCCGATTGCCACACTCGACAGCACGGCTAAGGTCCGGCTGCTCGAAACCGTGGAGCAGCTGGCACGCGCCAAGGATCCGCGTGTGGTGCAGGTCATGGCCGGGCTGGCGGGCGAATACGACGTGGTGCTGGTGGCACGTGCCGATGGCACACTGGCGGCCGATGTGCGGCCGCTGGTGCGCCTGAGCGTGACGGTGATCGCCGAGCAGGCCGGCCGGCGCGAGATGGGGTCGTCCGGCGGCGGGGGGCGCTTCGGCCTGGCCTACTTCGACCCGGCCATGATCCAGCGCTATGTCGACGAGGCCGTGAGCGCCGCCCTGACCAACCTCGAATCACGCCCGGCCCCGGCCGGCGAGATGACGGTCGTGCTCGGTCCGGGCTGGCCCGGCGTGCTGTTGCATGAGGCGATCGGCCACGGGCTGGAGGGTGATTTCAACCGCAAGGGGTCGAGCGCTTTTTCCGGCCGCATCGGCCAGCGCGTGGCGGCTAAGGGGGTGACGGTGCTGGACGACGGCACCATGGCCGATCGCCGTGGTTCACTCAACGTGGACGATGAGGGCAACGCCAGCCAGCGCAATGTGCTGATCGAAGACGGCATCCTCAAGGGCTACATGCAGGACGCCATGAACGCACGCCTGATGAACGTGCGGCCCACAGGCAATGGTCGACGCGAGAGCTATGCCCACATTCCGATGCCGCGCATGACCAACACCTACATGCTGGGGGGTGACAAGGCGCCCGAGGAAATCGTGGCCAGCATCAAGAAGGGCTTG
>CAZJKR010000017.1:20302-20728 GCA_964546615.1 uncultured Curvibacter sp. | reverse complement strand
TCGGCGGCGGCCAGGTGGACATCACCTCCGGCAAGTTCGTCTTTTCTGCCAGCGAGGCGTACTGGGTGGAAAACGGCAAGATCCTGTATCCGGTCAAGGGCGCGACCATTGTCGGCAATGGCCCCGATGCCTTGACGCGCGTGACCATGATCGGCAACGACATGCAGCTCGACAGCGGCGTTGGCACCTGCGGCAAGGAAGGTCAGAGCGTGCCGGTGGGCGTGGGGCAGCCCACCTTGCGCATCGACGGTCTGACCGTGGGCGGAACGGCCTAGCGACCATCCAGCCGGAGGCGGCAAGGTCTGACATCGTGCTGTGCTATATTGCGTCCATGGTTTCGACCCGTTCCTACTTTTTTGGCTACTTTTGGTTCTCACGCGCCGCCGGCGGAAGAGAGTTCTGAACGTACCTGCAAGAAACGTACCG
>CAZJKR010000017.1:19403-20199 GCA_964546615.1 uncultured Curvibacter sp. | reverse complement strand
TACCAAATTCCAACAAACCGCCGGCCCCGCCGGCGGTTTTTTTTTGACCGGACCAACACATCCAACCCGAACACAAGGAGCGACACGATGACTGCCAAAGCACAAGCGACCAGCACCGATGCCTGGTATGCGCACCCCGGTGACAAGACCAGCCGTACCGACGACGAACGCATCAAGGACATTACTGTGCTGCCCCCGCCCGAGCATCTGATCCGCTTCTTCCCGATCCAGGGAACGCCCGTGGAGAGCCTGATCTCCCACACCCGCCACACCATCCACAACATCATGGCCGGCAAGGACGACCGCCTGCTGGTCATCATCGGGCCATGCTCCATCCATGACCCGGCCGCCGCGCTGGAGTACGCCCGCCGCCTCAAGCTGCAACGCGACAAGTACAAGGACACGCTCGAGATCGTGATGCGCGTCTACTTCGAGAAGCCGCGCACCACCGTGGGCTGGAAGGGCCTGATCAACGACCCCTACCTGGACGAGAGCTTCCGTATTGACGAAGGACTGCGCATCGCGCGCCAGCTGCTGATCGAGATCAATCGTCTCGGCCTGCCGGCGGGCAGCGAGTTCCTGGACGTGATCTCGCCGCAGTACATCGGCGACCTGATCGCCTGGGGTGCCATCGGTGCCCGCACCACGGAAAGCCAGGTGCACCGTGAGCTGGCCTCGGGCCTGTCGGCACCGATCGGTTTCAAGAACGGCACCGACGGCAACATCCGGATTGCCACCGACGCCATCCAGGCCGCCGCGCGCGATCCGGGCAGCCGCGCCAAGATCGGCGTCATCA
>CAZJKR010000017.1:4508-19393 GCA_964546615.1 uncultured Curvibacter sp. | reverse complement strand
GCCGCCGCGCGCGGTCACCATTTCCTGTCGGTGCACAAGAACGGCAAGGTGGCCATCGTGCAGACCAACGGCAACAAGGACTGTCACGTCATCCTGCGTGGCGGCAAGGCACCGAACTACGACGCCGCCAGCGTGGACGCCGCCTGCAAGGAGTTGGCCGCTTCCAAGCTGCCGGCCACGCTGATGGTGGACTGCAGCCATGCCAACAGCAGCAAGCAGCATGAGAAACAGCTGGATGTGGCGCGCGACATCGCCGCCCAGCTGGCCGGCGGCTCAAAGCACATCTTCGGCGTGATGGTGGAGAGCCACCTGCACGCCGGCGCGCAGAAGTTCACGCCCGGCAAGGACGACGCCGGCAAGCTCGAATACGGCAAGAGCATCACCGATGCCTGCCTGGGTTGGGACGATTCGCTGGAGGTGCTGGAGGTGTTGTCCGACGCGGTCAAGGCGCGCCGCGCACGTTAACGTCAAGCGCCGTGGGCCTGGTCGATCAGGCCCCGCGCCCAGCGCCGTGCCTCGTCCAGTGTGGCAAAGGTCTGGAACAGGCGTCCGGCCTGCGCAAAGACGCGGACAAAATGGGGGGCCATCAACTGGCCTCCCTCCACGTCGGGGCCGATGACATAGGCCGTGGCCAGTGGGGTGAGCGGGGGTGGTGCCTGGCGGATCAGTTCGCCATAGCGTTGCAGGCTGTCCGGCGTTGCCAAGGCACTGTTGCGCACGATGCAGATGCTGACCCAGGGCGTGTTCTGCTGCGCGGCCCGCAGAAAGTCGGCTTGGGCAATCGCCAGGCTGTCGACCAGTTCCTTGTTGAAGGGGCCGGTCGCCTCATACAGATGCAGATCGCCTTCCCGCCAGATGTCGACCTTGCCGTGCGGTGAAAACGGCAGGCTGTCGACCTGGCTGGTGCTGGCTCGCAGTGGTGGTTCGCGTGTCATGGCCTGTTCCTGAAGACCCGGTGGGGCCATCCTAGTGCATCAGGCGAGCGCCTGCAGCAGTTTCAGGTGGATGCCGCCGAAACCGCCGTTGCTCATGCACAGGATGTGATCGCCTGGCTCAGCGTGGGCCAGCACCAGTCCGATCAGGTCGTCGATGTTGTCCGCGACCTGTGCCCGCGGACCCATGGGGGCCAGCGCTTCGCGCGCATCCCAGTCCAGACCACCCGCGTGGCAGAAGGCCAGGTCGGCGTCCTCCAGGCTCCAGGGTAACTGGGCCTTCATGGTGCCGAGCTTCATGGTGTTGGAGCGCGGCTCAAACACGGCCAGGATGCGCCCTCCGCTTTCACGGCGGGTACCGACCTTGCGGCGCAGCCCGTCCAGCGTGGTGCGGATGGCCGTCGGGTGGTGGGCAAAGTCGTCGTAGACCGTGATGCCGCGCACGCTGCCGCGCACTTCCATGCGGCGTTTGACGTTCTGGAACTCGCCCAGGGCGCGGGCGGCCGCCTCGGGCGCCACACCCACGTGTTCGGCCGCTGCAATGGCGGCCAGGGCATTGAGCTGGTTGTGCACGCCCGTCAGGTTCCACTGCACGCGGGCCACGGTCGCGCCTTGCTGCAGCACCTCGAAGTCATTCGGTTCACCGTGCGTGCTGAAGTCACTGGCCGCTGCGCCGAAGCTGCGTACTTCGCTCCAGCAGCCGGCGTGCAGCACGCGGGCCAGGCTCTCTTCCAGTCCGTTCACCACCAGCCGTCCCGAGCCGGGGACGGTGCGCACCAGATGGTGGAACTGGCGCTCGATGGCGGCCAGGTCGTCGAAGATGTCGGCGTGGTCGAATTCCAGGTTGTTGAGCACGGCGGTACGCGGCCGGTAGTGCACGAACTTGCTGCGTTTGTCGAAGAAGGCTGTGTCGTATTCGTCGGCCTCGATCACGAACAGCGGGCGCTGATCCGCCCGGGTCGTGGCACCGGGGCGTGCCGGGGCGCCGAGTCGGGCTGACACCCCGAAGTTCATCGGCACACCGCCGACCAGAAAACCCGGCTGCAGCCCGGCCGCTTCCAGGACCCAGGCCAGCATGGAGGTGGTGGTGGTCTTGCCGTGGGTGCCGGCCACCGCCAGCACATGGCGGCCCTGCAGCACGTGCTCGGCCAGCCACTGCGGGCCGCTGGTGTAGGGCAGACCGGCTTCCATGATGGCCTCCATCAGCGGGAATTTCGGGTTGCCTTCGGTTGTGCGGGCGCGGCTGACCACATTGCCGATCACGAACATGTCGGGGTTCAAGGCCAACTGGTCGGCGCTGAAGCCTTCAATCAGATCGATGCCCAGCGCCCGCAGCTGGTCGCTCATGGGCGGATAGACACCGGCATCGCAGCCGGTGACCTTGTGGCCCGCCTCGCGGGCGAGGGCGGCCAGTCCTCCCATGAAGGTGCCGCAGATGCCGAGAATATGGATGTGCATCGTCCGATTCTAGGTGCGGTGGCTGCCGTCTACGGGCGTGACGGAGGGTGCACAATGCCGGCATGAGCAAGCAGGAGATCGCAGCCGCCGCGGCAGCGCTGGTGGTGGATGAGGGGGTGGAGTACGGGCCGGCCAAGCGCCGGGCGCTGCGCCAGCTCAGTCTGCCGCCGCGCACGCCGTTGCCGGGAAACGATGAGGTGGAAGACGCGGTGCGCGACTACATTGCTGTCTTCTGCGCCGATACCCAGCCGGCCGAATTGCGGGCCCTGCGGCGGTTGGCGCTGCAGTGGATGGAGCGGCTGGCGGCGTTCCGCCCGCACTTGAGCGGCGCGGTCTGGCATGGGACGGCGACGCGGTTGTCCGACATCTATCTGCAGCTGTTTTGTGATGACGAAAAGTCGGCCGAGATCGCCCTGATTGATCTGGGGATCGCCTATGCGCCGCGTACCGTCACCGGTTTTCAGCATGCGCCGGTCGAGGCCTTGAGTTTTCATGCGCGCTGTCCGGAACTTGGTGAAACCGTAGGCATCCATCTCATGGTCCATGACTTGGATGATCTGCGCGGAGCCTTGCTGCGGGATGCCAAGGGAAGACCGCCGAGAGGTGATTTGGTGGCTGTTCAAAATATTTTGCGTGAAAATGAAGAAATTTAAGGAGTTTTGTGACTCTGGTTGCTAATCTGGAAACTACCCGCCGACGTTGGCTCTACGCCGCCGTTGCGGCGGCTGCCGGTTTCGGGGGCGCCGGCTTGGCATGGTGGAAGTACCGCCCGGGACCCGCCGACGCGGGAGCGCTGGCCGCACTATGGTCGCTGTCTTTTGAAACCCCGGCTGGCGGGCGGCTGGCGATGCGAAGCTTGCAGGGGCGACCCTTGCTGATCAATTTCTGGGCAACCTGGTGTCCGCCGTGCGTGGAGGAATTGCCTTTATTGGATGCTTTCTACCGCGAAAATATGATCAAAGGATGGCAAGTTCTTGGTTTGGCTGTGGATAAGGCTGGTCCGGTGCGGGACTTCATGACCAGACAGCCCTTGGCGTTCCCGGTGGCGCTGGCCGGTATGGAGGGCGTGGGTTTGAGTCGATCACTGGGAAATGCCGGGGGTGGGCTGCCCTTTACCGTCCTCGTGGGGGCGGATGGGGCGGTCCTCCAGCGTAAAATTGGCAAAGTTGCACCGGCTGATTTGGCCCTCTGGCGTGAACTGAAGTAAGCGCGGCAGCGCGATCCTTTATGATGGCGGACGTTTTGTCCGCCTTTTTGTTTCTGGAGTATTCTGGATTTAAGGTGGAAATCGCTTCAATTTGAAGTAAATTGAAGCAATCTTTAGGAAAGATGTTGGAGATCCCATGGATTTGCGAAAACTCAAGACCCTGATTGACCTGGTGTCTGACTCGAACGTGTCGGAGCTCGAAATCACCGAAGCCGAAGGCAAGGTGCGTATCGTCAAAGGGGGCGGGGCCATGGTTCAGGGCTATCCGATGCCGGCACCTATGGCTGCCCCGGCCGCCTCGGCTCCGGCCGCGCCGCCAGCCGCCTCGGCCCCGGCAATTGCCCCGGCCGCCCCGGTGGTCGCCGGGCATACGGTCAAGTCGCCCATGGTGGGGACCTTCTACCGTTCGGCCTCCCCGGGGGCCAAGCCCTTTGTGGAGCTGGGCTCGGTGGTCAAGGAGGGCGAGACCCTGTGCATCATCGAGGCCATGAAGATCCTCAACGAGATCGAGGCCGACAAGTCCGGCACCGTGACGCAGATTCTGGGCGAAAACGGTCAGGCCGTCGAATACGGCCAGCCGCTGTTCGTCATCGAATAAGGCAACCCGTCTCATGTTCAAAAAGATTCTGGTTGCGAACAGGGGCGAGATCGCCTTGCGGATCCAGCGGGCCTGCCGCGAATTGGGCATCAAGGCCGTGATGGTCTATTCCGAGGCCGACCGCGAGGCGAAGTACGTCAAGCTGGCCGAGGAGGCCGTGTGCATCGGGCCGGCGCCGTCCGGGCAGAGCTACCTCAACATGCCCGCCATCATTTCGGCGGCAGAAGTCACCGATGCCGAAGCCATTCACCCCGGTTACGGTTTCCTGAGCGAAAACGCCGACTTTGCCGAACGGGTGGAGCAAAGCGGCTTCCAGTTCATCGGTCCGACGCCCGAGTCGATCCGCATCATGGGCGACAAGGTCTCGGCCAAACAGGCCATGATCAAGGCGGGCGTGCCTTGTGTGCCCGGCTCCGAGGGGGAGCTGCCTGACGACCCGGTGCAGATTCGCCGCATTGCCAAGGCCATCGGCTACCCGGTGATCATCAAGGCGGCTGGCGGCGGCGGCGGCCGTGGCATGCGGGTGGTGCATACCGAGGCGGCGCTGATCAACGCCGTGCAGATGACCAAGGCCGAGGCGGGTGCGGCCTTCAACAATCCCGCGGTCTACATGGAAAAGTTCCTGCAGAACCCGCGACATATCGAGATTCAGGTGCTGGCCGACAAGCACCGCAACGCGGTCTATCTGGGTGAGCGCGACTGCTCCATGCAGCGGCGCCACCAGAAGATCATCGAGGAAGCACCGGCACCGGGCATCCCGCGCAAGCTGATCGACAAGGTCGGTGAGCGTTGCGTGGCCGCTTGCAAGAAGATCGGTTATCGCGGTGCCGGCACCTTCGAGTTCCTGTACGAGGACGGCGAGTTCTATTTCATCGAGATGAACACGCGCGTGCAGGTGGAGCACCCGGTGACCGAGATGATCACGGGCGTTGACATCGTGCGCACGCAGATCATGGTCGCAGCGGGTGAGAAGCTGCCGTTCACGCAGCGGGAGATCCAGATCCGGGGTCATGCCATCGAATGTCGCATCAACGCCGAGGACCCCTACAAGTTCACGCCTTCGCCGGGGCGCATCACCATGTGGCACGCACCTGGCGGCCCGGGCGTGCGGGTGGACTCGCATGTGTATACCAATTACTTCGTGCCGCCGAACTACGACTCCATGGTCGGCAAGGTCATCGTGCATGGCGACACACGTCAGCAAGCGATGGCGCGGATGAGCACGGCGCTGGGTGAGACGCTGGTCGAGGGCATCAAGACCAACATCCCCCTGCACAGGGAACTGATGGCCGATGCGAAGTTCATGGCGGGCGGGACCAATATCCACTACCTTGAAGAGTGGATGAGCCGTCATGCGCGCTAAGCGTCAAGTCCTCTGGCGACGGGGTTCCGCCCTGAGCTGCTTCGGTGGCGGCCTTGATCATGCATGAGCTGCGTCTGTTATGCCCGCAGGCGCAGGTCGAGGTCGTGAGCGACGCGCTGGATGCGCTGGATGCGTTGAGCGTCAGCGTGGAAGATGCTGATGCGCAGACCGAGGCTGAGCAGGCCCTGTTTGGCGAACCAGGCATGCCGCCGCCGCAGGAAGGCTGGCAACGCTCACATGTGCTGGCGCTGTACCCAGACGAAGCGGCGGCCCGCGAAGCGGCGGCCTTGCTGCAGATGCAGGATTTCTTTGCCGGCTGCCGACTGCTCGGCATTGCCGAGGTGCCCGAGCAGGACTGGGTGCGACTGACCCAGTCGCAGTTCGCGCCGGTGGAGATCATGCCGGACTTCTGGATCGTGCCGACCTGGCACGAACCGCCGGCCCAGGCGCGTATCGTCATCCGACTTGATCCGGGACTGGCCTTCGGTACGGGGACGCACCCGACCACACGCATGTGTCTGCGCTGGATTGCACGCCACGCAAGCGATGCGGGCGGTCTGGGGCGGGTGCTCGACTACGGTTGCGGCTCCGGCATTCTGGCCATCGGTGCGGCGAAATACGGAGCCAGCGAGATCGATGCGGTCGATATCGATGACGCCGCCGTTGCCTCGACTGAACTCAATGCGCAGGCCAACGATGTCATGCTTCGTGCCGGCCTGCCAGATGCCGTCAGCGGCCAGTACCGGACGGTGCTGGCCAATATCCTGGCTACGCCGCTCAAGGTGTTGGCCCCCCTGCTGTGCAGCCGCGTAGCCCCTGGCGGCGCGCTGGTCCTGGCCGGCATTCTGGCGCGTCAGGCAGACGAACTGAAACAGGCCTATGCCCCCTATTGCCAGCTGGACGTGAGCGACTCGGAAGACGGCTGGATCTTGATGACGGCGCGCTTTTGATCGCTGCAGGACGGGGCTCTACAATGCCGACGTCATGAGCCTGATCACCCGTTGCCCAGCCTGCCGGACGATGTTCAAGGTCGTGCCGGACCAGTTGCGGATATCCGACGGCTGGGTGCGGTGCGGTCAGTGTGAAGAGATCTTTGATGCCTCTGCCAACCTGCAGGAGCCGGCCGAAGTTGTCTTGCCGCAAGCCCAGGCCCCTGACTCGGCTGCGGCCGACGAATCGGTCGACGTCTCTGCGAACGTGGCGATCGATCTGGATCTGGGGCAGGCACTCGTTGCGGAGGAAGATTCCGTCCCGACCTTGGCGCTGCCGGCGCAGAGGCCGGTACCGCCGGGAGCGGGCGTAGAGGAATTCTCCGAGTCCGGTGAGGGCGATTCCGCCGAGTCGGAGCCTGCTGTGCTGCCTGAGGCGCCAGTCACATCGATGCATGATGAGGCGCAACGCGATGGGCAGCCGCCCCCGGCACAGGAACTGCCAGAGCCATCTTTCATGCGCCAGGCGAGCCGCCGTTCGGCTGCTGCGGCACCTGGGCGGCGTGTCGCGCTGCTGTCCGGCGTGGTCGTGTTGTGTCTGGCATGGCTGCTACAGGGGCTGGTGCATGAGCGTGACCGGCTGGCGGCCATGGCGCCCGGTCTGACGCCGCTGATCGAGGGCGTTTGCGCGCAGGTCGGCTGCCGTGTCGCCCCCCTGCGCCAGATCGAAGCCGTGCTGATCGAGAGCGCTTCTTTTACCAAGGTCCGGACAGACGTTTTTCGCCTGAGTCTGACGCTCAGGAATTCAGCGCTGACCGACCTGGCTCTGCCGGCCATCGAGCTGTCTCTGACCGACTCGCAGGACCGGACGCTGCTGCGTCGGGCCTTTCTGGCCGCGGAGCTGGGCCTTTCCACCGAAGTACTGACCGCCGGCTCGGAGACGGCGGTCTCGTTGCTGCTCGGCGTCGAGAATCACGGCAATGCGGAGCGCATTGCCGGTTACCGCGTACTCGCTTTTTATCCCTGAAAACTACCTGACCACACCATGGCATCACTCATCTGCGGCTCCCTGGCTTTCGACACCATCATGAATTTCGAAGGCCGGTTTGCCGAGCAAATCCTGCCCGATCAATTGCACATTCTGAATGTGTCCTTCCTCGTGCCGACGCTGCGGCGCGACTTTGGTGGCTGTGCCGGCAATATCGCCTACGCACTCAAGGCCTTGGGTGGTACGCCTGTACCGATGGCGACGGTTGGCAACGATGGTGCCGGCTATGTCCATCGCTTGCGCGAGTTGGGCATTGCCACCCAGTTCGTGCGCGAAATCGAGGAAACCTATACTGCCCAAGCCTTGATCATGACCGACCGCGACAACAACCAGATCACCGCCTTCCACCCGGGGGCCATGATGCAGGCGCATGTCACCCGGATCGAGCACCACCCGGATGTCAAGGTTGGCATCATCTCTCCCGATGGCCGCGATGCCATGCTGCAGCACGCCGAGCAGTTCACGGCAGCCGACATCCCCTTCGTGTTCGATCCGGGTCAGGGGTTGCCGATGTTTGACGGTCAGGAGCTGGCGCGCTTTGTTGAACAGGCCAGCTGGGTCACTGTCAACGACTACGAAGGCAAGATGCTGTGCGAGCGTACGGGTTGGGGGCCGGCCGAGATTTCCCGCAAGGTGCGTGGACTGGTCATCACCCTCGGTCACGAGGGCAGTGAAGTCTGGGTTGATGGCGCAAAGACGCTGGTGCCGCCTGTCGAGGCGGCTGCGGTGGTCGACCCGACCGGATGTGGTGACGCCTACCGCGGTGGCCTGCTTTATGGCCTGGAGCAGGGGTGGCCGCTGACCCGCTGTGCCGAACTTGGCAACCGCATGGGCTCACACAAGATTGCCCATCGCGGACCGCAGAACTACATGGTCGATCCCCGGGCCTTCGGCGTGTAAAAAAGGTTTTGACGGGTCAGTCGGCGGTGCCGGGATCCAGGTGTTCCCAGGCCGCGGCTTCGATGAAGCGCGATGCGACGCACAGCTGTTTGCGTCGCCCCGCTTCGCCGCGGAGCAGGACGATCGCCGAGCGGGGAATCCGAAGCACCTGGGCCAGCCACGCTTGCAGTGCGAGGTTGGCCTTGCCGTCCACCGGCGGTGCTTTCAGGCGCAGGTGCAGTGCGCCGTCATGCAATCCCTGAATCCGAGTTTGTGCGGCATTGGGCATGACATGGACATCAACGATGACGGATCCATTCTTGTCGATGCGCAGAAACGGGTATGGCGGCGGTGGCATGCAGAGGTTGTGTCGAAGAAAAAGCCCGATGCCTTTCGGTCATCGGGCTTGAGGCCAAGACGCTGGCTCAGGGCTTGCTGGACGTCGGAAACGGCCAAGCAGCCTGCGGGTTCAGCGTGGTCTGAGCCGCAGGGGCAGCCGGCGCAGGGGCTGCTTTGGCAGCAGGCTTTTTCGCGGCTTTCTTCGCAGCCGGCTTCTTGGCTGCTTTCTTGGCGGCGGGCTTTTTCGCGGCCGGCTTCTTGGCGGCGACCTTCTTTGCCGGGGCTTTCTTAGCTACGGCCTTCTTGGCGGGAGCCTTCTTCGCCGCGACCTTCTTTGCCGGGGCTTTCTTGGCTACGGCCTTCTTGGCGGGAGCCTTCTTCGCCACGACCTTCTTTGCCGGGGCTTTCTTGGCTACGGCCTTCTTTGCCGGGGCTTTCTTGGCTACGGCCTTCTTGGCCGGGGCTTTCTTGGCTACGGCCTTCTTGGCAGGAGCCTTCTTCGCCGCGACCTTCTTTGCCGGGGCTTTCTTCGCTACGGCCTTCTTGGCGGCCGGTTTTTTTGCAGTTGCCATCATTTTCTCCTTGATCAAGTTACAAAGAGCACTTCATGCGAGTTGGAGGGCATGAAGCGATTCATGGCGCTGGGATTGTTCCCAACGCCATGAACTCGGTTGCACATACCAAGGCCGCCCTCTGTGGGACGGTCGGGGGCATGTGGAATTCTGGATGTCATGGTCTTTCAGTCCCAGGAAAGGGCACCACCCGACTGATACTCGATCACGCGGGTCTCGAAGAAGTTGCGCTCTTTCTTGAGGTCGATCATCTCGCTCATCCAGGGGAAAGGGTTTTCCTCATTGGGGAACAGGGGCTCCAAGCCGATCTGCGTGGCGCGCCGGTTGGCGATGTAGCGCAGATAGCCCTTGAACATCGAGGCGTTCAAGCCCAGGACGCCGCGCGGCATGGTGTCCTCGGCATAGCGGTATTCCAGCTCGACGGCCTTCTCGAACAGACCCTTGATCTCGGTCTTGAACTCAGCAGTCCAGAGATGCGGGTTCTCCAGCTTGAGCTGGTTGATCAGGTCGATGCCGAAGTTGCAGTGCATCGACTCGTCGCGCAGGATGTACTGGTATTGTTCCGCCGCTCCGGTCATCTTGTTCTGACGGCCGAGCGCGAGAATCTGCGTGAAGCCGACATAGAAGAACAGACCTTCCATCAGGCAGGCGAAAACGATCAGCGACTTGAGCAGCGTCTGATCGGCTTCCTGGGTGCCGGTATGGAAGTTGGGGTCCATGATCGCGTTGATGAACGGGATCAGGAACTCATCCTTGTCGCGGATCGACTTGATTTCGTTGTAGGCGTTGAAGATCTCGCTTTCGTCCAGGCCCAGCGACTCCACGATGTACTGGTAGGCGTGGGTGTGGATGGCCTCTTCGAAAGCCTGGCGCAGCAGGAACTGGCGGCATTCGGGGGCAGTGATGTGACGGTAAGTGCCCAGCACGATGTTGTTGGCCGCCAGCGAATCGGCGGTGACGAAGAAGCCCAGATTGCGTTTGACGATGCGGCGCTCATCTTCGGTCAGGCCGTTGGGGTCCTTCCACAGCGCGATGTCGCGCGTCATGTTGACTTCCTGCGGCATCCAGTGGTTGGCACAGGTGGCGAGGTATTTCTCCCAGGCCCACTTGTACTTGAAAGGCACCAGTTGGTTGACGTCGGTCTGGCCGTTGATGATGCGCTTGTCGGCGGCCTTGATGCGGTGCGCGGAAGTCGCTGCGGCGGTGACGGGACTGGCAGCAGTTTGCGCCGTACGCAGTTCAGGAGAAGACAGGGGAAGGTCAGGCGTGCGACTGCTGGATGAGTCGCGGGCAAAAGGCATTGACGATGTGGGCTTGACTTCTTCGTCCCAGTTCAACATAAGAGATTCCAATCAGCGAATTATGAGAGCAGCGCGATGAAATGAAAAGTATTCATTCACATCGCGGCTGCATTGTGTTGCTCAATAGCATCGCATGGCGTGCGACACCGGTATCGATTTACTGACAAGCCTCACAGCCGGGATCGTCGATGGCGCAGAACTTGATGTCGGTTGCAGCCGTGGCCATTTGTGCTTGCGCAGCGGCCGCCGCGGCATCGAGCGCGCTCATGCTCGCACCATGCGGGGCACTGCCGGAGGAGACCGCGTTCAGGCGACCCGCTGCCACGGTCGACTTTTCCGCTTGCGTGGCCGACGTGGTGCGCAGGTAGTAGGTGGTCTTCAGACCGCGCAGCCAGGCCAGCTTGTAGGTGTCGTCCAGCTTCTTGCCGGAGGCGCCTGCCATGTAGATGTTGAGCGACTGTGCCTGATCAATCCATTTCTGGCGGCGCGCTGCCGCCTCGACCAGCCAGCGTGTCTCCACTTCGAAGGCCGTGGCATACAGCGCCTTGATGTCCTGCGGAACGCGATCGATCGGCGCCAAGGAGCCGTCGAAGTGCTTGAGGTCCATCACCATCACGTCATCCCACAGCCCGAGGCGCTTGAGGTCGCGCACCAGGTAGTTGTTGATGACGGTGAACTCGCCGGACAGGTTGGACTTGACCGACAGGTTGCCGAAGCAGGGCTCAATGGAGGCGTCGACGCCGATGATGTTGGAGATGGTCGCTGTCGGGGCGATGGCCACGCAGTTGGAATTGCGCATGCCGTCCTGGGCGATCTTCTTGCGCAACGCGTCCCAGTCCAGAGTGGCCGCGCGGTCCACCTCGACATAACCGCCGCGGGCCTGTGCCAGGAGGTCCAGCGTGTCCAGCGGCAGGATGCCCTTGTCCCACAGAGAGCCCTTGTAGCTGGAGTAGCGGCCTCGCTCGGCGGCCAGCTCGGTGGAAGCCCAGTAGGCGTAGTAACAGATGGCTTCCATCGACTTGTCGGCAAAGTCCACCGCGGCATCGGAGGCGTAGGGAATGCGCAGTTCGTACAGCGCGTCCTGGAAGCCCATCACGCCCAGTCCGACCGGGCGATGGCGCAGGTTGGAGTCGCGCGCCTTCTTGACGGCGTAGTAGTTGATGTCGATCACGTTGTCCAGCATGCGCATCGCCGTGGCGATCGTCTTCTTGAGCTTGTCGTGGTCGATCTGCCCATCCCTGAGGTGCTGGCGCAGATTGACCGAGCCCAGGTTGCAGACGGCAGTCTCGGTGTCACTGGTGTTGAGCGTGATCTCGGTGCACAGATTGGACGAGTGCACCACGCCGGCGTGCTGCTGCGGCGAGCGTACGTTGCAGGCATCCTTGAAGGTGATCCAGGGATGGCCGGTTTCGAACAGCATGGTCAGCATCTTGCGCCACAGGTCGGTCGCCTGGAGGGTGCGCGTCGGCTTGATTTCGCCACGGGCAGCCTTCTCCTCGTAGGCGACATAGGCCTTCTCGAAATCGGCCCCGAACTTGTCATGCAGGTCCGGCACGTTGGAAGGCGAGAACAGGGTCCACTGGCCTTTTTCCATCACGCGGCGCATGAACAGGTCGGGAATCCAGTTGGCCGTGTTCATGTCGTGCGTGCGGCGGCGGTCGTCGCCGGTGTTCTTGCGCAGTTCCAGAAACTCCTCGATGTCCAGATGCCACGTCTCCAGGTAGGTACAGACCGCGCCCTTGCGCTTGCCGCCCTGGTTCACCGCCACGGCGGTGTCGTTGACGACCTTGAGGAAGGGCACCACACCCTGCGATTCACCGTTGGTGCCCTTGATGTGGCTGCCCAGCGCGCGCACGCGCGTCCAGTCGTTGCCCAGCCCGCCAGCGAACTTCGACAGCAGGGCGTTTTCCTTGATGGACTCGTAGATGCCGTCCAGGTCGTCCGGCACCGTGGTCAGGTAGCAGCTGGACAGCTGCGAACGCAGTGTGCCGCTGTTGAACAGCGTCGGCGTGGACGACATGAAGTCGAACGAGGACAGCACCTCATAGAACTCGATGGCACGTGCCTCACGGTCGATCTCGTTCAGCGCCAGGCCCATGGCCACGCGCATGAAGAAGGCCTGCGGCAGCTCGATGCGGGTCTTGCGCACGTGCAGGAAGTAGCGGTCGTACAGGGTCTGCAGGCCCAGGTAGTCGAACTGCAGGTCGCGTTCGGCCTTGAGTGCAGCCCCCAGGCGCTTGAGGTCGTACTGCAGCAGCTTCTCGTCGAGCAGCTCGTTGTCCACGCCCTTCTTGATGAAACCGGGGAAGTAATCGGCATAGGCCTCGGTCATTTCCGAGGGCGCCACGTCGCGGCCCAACACCTCCTTGGCGATGGTGTGGAACAGCAGGCGCGCGGTGGCATAGGTGTAGTCGGGGTCCTTCTCGATCAGGGTGCGGGCGGCGAGGATGGCGGCCTTGTACACCTCGTCGATCGGCACGCCGTCGTAGAGGTTGCGCATGGTTTCAGCCAGAATCGGCGCGGCCTTGATGTCCGGCCCCAGGCCGACGCAGGCCGCTTCGATCAGGCCCTGAAGCCGGTTCAGGTCGAGTGGAATGCGCTGGTCGCCATCGACGACATGCAGCTCCGCTGCCTTGGGGGCTTCTGCGGGCGCCTGACGGGCGCGTTCCTGGGCGCGGCGCTCGCGGTACAGCACATAGGCGCGGGCAATCTCGTGGTGGCCGCTGCGCATCAGGCCGAGTTCGACCTGATCCTGCACGTCCTCAATGTGAAACGTGCCGCCGCCGGGGCGCGAACGCATCAGGGCCCGAACCACCGCCTGGGTCAGGTTGTCGACCACTTCGCGCACGCTGGCCGAGGCGGCGCCCTGCGTGCCGTGCACAGCCAGGAAGGCCTTCATCATGGCCACGGCAATCTTGTTGGGCTCGAACGGCACCACGGCGCCGTTGCGGCGGATGATCTGGTAGTGATTGAGCGGCTGCGCTGCCGTGCTCTCTTGTGCCTGCATGGTCAGGACGCCTGTGTTGAGGGGGGTGGGGGTGTTCTGGGCAGTGTGCATCTGTTCCTCGTCTTCAGCAAAATTCTTGGTTGTTCCGGTCCCGCATACCTGCTTCGCATGCATTGCCGACAGGGACAATGGCGCGAACAGGAAACACTATATATGGGGTCTTGTGTGAATACAAGCCACTACAGGTAGTGTATCGCGTCCCAATGAGCCTACTGTGACAAACGCCGCAAAAACGGCGGGCACCAAGTCGGGGAAAGAGTCGGCATGAGATGGCGCCGATGCGCTGCCAGCCTGATCAGATCAGGTGCCGCGTTGTCGTCGCCAGAAAATACAGGCGATGCAGAAGATTTTTCTTCGCCTGGCCGCATCAGGCCTGCAAACGGCAAGCCGCACAGTCTGTGTGCGTCATGCCCGCATGTGCCTCGATCGGGGGCGGAAATTTTTTTCACCTCAGCGGCACCTATGCAACGCCCTGGGGAAAGTACCGAGATGGCCAGCTGAGGGTTTGCTGCAGTTCTCGCCAGGAAAAACCGGCGCCTGGGTCGGCTTTCCGGCCAGGCGCAATGTGCTCATGGCCGGCAATGTGGCGTATGGGGTAGCGCTGGGGGAGGGCTGCGCACAGTCCGGCGAGGGTTTCGTACTGGGCGGCTTCAAAGGCATCGCCTTCCTGCCCTTCGAGTTCGATGCCGATCGAATCGTCATTGCAGTTGTCACGACCGCGGTAGTTCGAGACGCCGGCATGCCAGGCGCGCGCGTCGCAGCTGACGAACTGCCAAAGTTCGCCATTACGCCGGACATAGAAATGGGCCGATACCTGCAGACCTTCGATGGTCTTGAAGTAAGGGTGTGCGTTCCAGTCCAGTGTGTTGGTGAAGAGGCGTTGCACCTCATCGCCGCCATACTGACCAGGTGGCAGGCTGATCGAGTGGAGCACGATCAGGTCGACCGCCGCGCCGGGCGGGCGCGGGCCGAAATTGGGCGATGCCAACCGGTGGGCGAAACGGTACCAGCCGCCCGCCCAGAGTGCTTCGCTGGCCAGGGCGTCAGGGGGTGTCGGCGGCCGCGTCATGGTCGTTGGGTACTTCGATGTTCAGTCGGGCGATCCGGTAGCGGATCTGGCGCAGACTCAGGCCCAGCCGAGCGGCAGCGGCGGTGCGGTTGAAGCCGGTTTCCTGCAGCGCCTTGACCAGGATCTCGCGTTCCTGCTGGTCCAGGTGGCGTTGCAGATCGTCCGGCAACACGCGGGCGGACT
>CAZJKR010000017.1:3916-4498 GCA_964546615.1 uncultured Curvibacter sp. | reverse complement strand
GGGAGGTCGCCGGGGACGGCTGCTCCGGCGCGTCGGCCAGCGGTGGCGACATGTCGAAATGCAGCGTCTGTCCGTCGCTGAGTGCCACCGCACGGTGCAGCAGGTTTTCCAGTTCGCGCACATTGCCCAGGAACGGGTGCCGGGCCAGCGACGCCAAGGCCGCCGGCGTGAGCGCGGGCACTGGCAGGCCGGATTCGGCCGCGATACGCTGGAGCAGGGCCTCGCACAGGGCCGCCAGATCCTCGCGTCGGGCACGCAACGGCGGGATGTCGATCTCGATCACGTTGAGCCGGTAGTAAAGATCCTGGCGGAAGCGGCCGGCCTGAACTTCATCGGCCAGGTTCTTGTGAGTGGCGCTGACGATGCGCGCATCGACGGGCTCTTCCTGGCTGGTTCCTACCGGGCGAACGCAGCGTTCCTGGATGGCGCGCAGCAGCTTGGACTGCATGGCCAGCGGCAGGTCGCCGATTTCGTCGAGGAACAAGGTGCCGCCCGTGGCTGCCTGGAAGTAGCCCTGGCGGTCCTGGGTCGAGCCGGTGTAGGCGCCCTTGCGCGCGCCGAAAAACTCCGCTTCCAGCAGGT
>CAZJKR010000017.1:1785-3906 GCA_964546615.1 uncultured Curvibacter sp. | reverse complement strand
AAGGGGCCGCCCGCGCGATGGCTGTTGGCGTGGAGCGCCTTGGCGGCAAGTTCCTTGCCAGTGCCGGATTCGCCGCAGATCAGGACCGGTGCCATGCTGCGCGCCACCTTGGTGATGCGCTCCTTGACCAGGCGCATCGCGGTCGAGGGGCCGACCAGCCGCGCCAAGGCGACTTCGCCGGCCGGAGGCGGCGCAGAGGCATCTGCCGCCGCAGCGTGGCGCGCAGAGGTGGCCGCTTCCGACGGCGCGAGACCATCCTGCACCGCCGACGCGATGACGGCGCGGAACTGCCGCAGGTTGACCGGCTTGGTCAGGTAGTCGAAGGCGCCGGCCTTCAGCGATTCGACGGCATTCTCCGCCGAGCCGTAGGCCGTGATGACCACGCAGCGCTCCTGGCGCTGCTGCATGCGCAGACGCTGGATCAGCTCGATACCCAGGCCGTCAGGCAGACGCATGTCGGTGATCAGCACATCAAAGCGCCGCTCGCTCAGGCGTTGCCAGGCGGTAGCGAGGTTTTCCGCCACATCGACGTGGTAGCCCTCGCGCAGGAGGGTGAGCTCGTACAAGGTGCGCAGGTCGGGTTCGTCGTCGACGACCAGGATATGCGCCGGAGGGACGGGTGTGTTCACTGCCATGGATCGTGAGGTGTGCTGGCGGCGTGGTTGGCCGCGTCGTGGGTTCGGGTTCGGCGCAAGGAGACGAAGAACTCGTTGCCCTCCATGCGCGTGCCGCGTGCCAGATGTTGCGCCCGCTGGTAGGCGATGGTGGCGCCATGGCGTTCGCACAATTCGCGGCAGATGTACAGCCCCAGTCCGGTGGAACGGCTTTCCGAGGAAAAGAAGGGCTCGAACAGGTGCCGCTCCACAGAGGGCTCCATCGGTGGGCCATCGCTCCAGACCGACAACACGACCTGTCCCCGGTTCGAAACCTGGGTTGCCACCTGGATCGACTCGACCTGTCCGCTGGCATAGCGCAGCGCGTTGTCCAGCAGGTTGACCAGCACGCGGCGCAGATGGTCCGGCGCGAAATCGACCTGCAGCGGGGCGGTGGACAGGCGCCAGTGCACGCTGTGCTGCACCCGGGCTTGTTGCGCCCAGTCCTGGCAGATGCGGGCCACCCCCGCGTCCAGTTCCAGTGCCTGCGAGGCCCGGTCCTGCGCCTGGCCGCGCTGCTGCACGCGCGAGATGTCCAGGATGTCCTCGACGATGCGCTCCAGGCGTTGGGCGTTCTGCTGTACCAGCCCGGTCAGTCGCTTGAGATGCGGGTCGTCGAGGTCTTCGTCGAGCAGCGCGTTGGCCTGGACGATGGCTGCCAGCGGATTGCGGATTTCATGGGCCACGGCAACCGACATGCGTCCCATGCTGGCCAGTTTCTCGGTACGCATGCGGGCCTCCATCTCGCGCTGGTCCTGCAGGAACACGACACACAGGTTGCGGGCGCCGCTGCCGCGTCGCGCCGTCAGGCGGGTTCGCACGCGCAGGCGGCGCGGTCCCTGGCCGGCATGCTGGATGTTGATGTCGGCCTGCTGGATGCCGCGGTAGGCAAAACCTTGCTGCGTCAGGTCGGCCAGAGGTTGCCAGGCCGGTTCGCCGCCGAGGGAGAAGGGTGTTTTCAAGGACGGTTGACCCTCCGCCTGCAGCAGCTGGCGTGCCGCCGGGTTGGCTGCATGCACGGTGCCGTGCGCATCGACCACCAGCACCCCGTCGCTCAGGGATTCGATCACCAGGTCGTTGACCTGCTGCTGGATGCGCGCGGCCGACTGGTTGCGGCGCGCCCGCCGCTCCTCGCTGGCCAGGCGGGTTGCAAGCTGGTGTGACAGAAAGGCGATCACGAAGCTGCCGGCACCGGTGAGGGCGGACTGAATGAAGTGGGGCGTGACATTGCCATGGCTTTGCAGCGCCTGGTAGATCGCCTGCAGCAGCAGCATCAGGGTGACGCCGGCAGCCGTGCCCATGGCCAGCAGCAGCGAGCCGAGCACCGAGGCCAGCAATACCGGCAAGGCGAACAGCGGCGTGTAGTTGATGCTGTTGCCATGCAGCATCTGCAGGACGGCGAAGACCAGAACATCGATGCCGATGACGGCCACCCATTGCAGATCGAAGGTTTTGCCCAAGGGGCGCG
>CAZJKR010000017.1:0-1775 GCA_964546615.1 uncultured Curvibacter sp. | reverse complement strand
GATCGATCCGGGTCTGGCCGGTGACGCGGTGCCGGCGCGGGCGCAGGCCGAGGCGGACCGCCAGGGTGCTGGCGAAATAGGCCGCGCACACGGCCGGCAGCCAGACATTGCCCACCTGGCCTGTCCCGTACAGCGTGCCCTGCAGCAGCAGGAGCATCAGGCCCAGGGTGACACGCGCCGTCATGAAACCGCGCCACAGCCGGTCCAGTTCCGGGTGCTGCTGCGACGGGGCCTCCAGACCGGAGTCCAGCAGGGAGGGACCGAACCAGGAGTGGACCTCGTCGGCCGCCGGCATTCAGGACTCCGCGTGTTGCCGGTGTTCGGCGCAGCAGTACAGGCCGTCGCGTCCGGCGACGGCGTCCGCTTTCGGGAAGTGCACGCCGCACCGGGCGCAACTCACCATGTCCTGTGGCTGTGGTTCGGTCGGCTTGTGTTTTTTCGGGGCTTCGAGCGGCCGGTTGGCGCGCCAGGCCCAAGCAGCGACCAGTACCACCACCAGCAGGAGCAGGAACTTCATGCGCTGCGCTCGAGGATGATTTCGATCACGAAGCGTGAGCCGACGTAGGCCAGCAGCAACAGGCCCGAGCCGATGTAGAGGATGCGAGCGGCACGCCGGCCGCGCCAGCCGAAACGCGCACGGCCGATCAGCAGAACGGCAAAGGTCAGCCAGGACAGCACCGAAAAGACGGTCTTGTGGTCCCACTTCCAGTGCGCGCCCGCCACGCCGTACAGCGATTCCCCGAACAGCACACCCACCAGCAGGGTGGCCGACAGCAGCACGAAGCCGGCGCCGACAAAGCGGAAGGTCAGGCGTTCGATGGTCAGCAACGGCAGGCCGCTGTGCGGGTCGGCCGCCAGACGGATGCGATCTTCGGTGCGATTCATCAGCCAGGCGTGGGCGGCGGCGGCGGCAAACAGGCCGTAGGATGCGATGCCCAGCGCCCAATGCAGCGGCAGCCAGGGCGAGGCTGCGGGGTGCAACGGCTGGCCGGGAAACAGCAGCGCCAGCACCACCGTGGCGCCGCCCAGGGCCGAGAAGGCCCAGCGTGTCTGCAGTTGTGGATAGAGCTGGCTTTCCACTGCGTAGACGGCCGCCACCAGCCAGGCCGTGACGGACAGCGCCGGGGCAAAGCCGAAGCGCGGGTTGTCGCCCAGCAGGCCCCAGGCCAGCAGCAGGCCGTGCAGTACCCAGGCCACGGCCATGGCGCGGTGCATGGACCGAGGCGCAAGCCTTTGCCTGGCCACGGCCGGCAGCGCATAGGCAGCGGCAGCGGCCATGGTCAGCGTGACGGGGAGCCAGGAGGCACTCGCTAGAATCATGGGTACAGTTTAGCGTTTTGCTCCGTGTCGATTCAGCGTCGGCACCCAACTTGGTTCCGTTCGCCGGAATATCCCCTATGGCCTCCGCCCTCACCGACAAACTCAGCCGCCTCGTCAAGGAAATCCGGGGCCAGGCCCGCATCACCGAATCCAATGTGGCCGACATGCTGCGCGAGGTGCGCATGGCCCTGCTGGAGGCCGACGTGGCGCTGCCGGTGGTGCGCGACTTCATCGCCCGCGTCAAGGACAAGGCGCTCGGCCAGGAGGTCGCCGGCTCGCTGAACCCGGGGCAGGCGCTGGTCGGCATCGTGCACAAGGAGCTGGCGCGCACGATGGGCGACGCGGGCCCGGAAGGTTCCGCTTCGCGTCACGTCGCGGACCTCGACCTCGCGACGCAGCCGCCGGCGGTGATCCTGATGGCCGGCCTGCAGGGCGCCGGCAAGACCACCACCACC
>CAZJKR010000016.1:18853-28476 GCA_964546615.1 uncultured Curvibacter sp. | reverse complement strand
CCAACCGCATCCAGTGGATCGCCGGCATCATCAACGGCACCACCAACTTCATCCTGTCGGAGATGCGCGACAAGGGCCTGGACTTCGACGTCGTGCTGAAAGAGGCGCAGCGCCTGGGCTACGCCGAGGCTGACCCGACCTTTGACATCGAGGGCGTGGACGCCGCGCACAAGGCCACGCTGATGTCGGCCATCGCCTACGGCATCCCGGTGCAGTTTGACAAGGCCTATGTGGAAGGCATCACCAAGCTCGGCGCGCAGGACATCCGCTACGCCGAGCAGCTGGGTTACCGCATCAAGCTGCTGGGCATTACCAAGCGCACCGCCAAGGGCATCGAGCTGCGTGTGCACCCGAGCCTGATCCCGTCCAAGCGCCTGCTGGCCAATGTGGAAGGTGCCATGAACGCGGTGGTCGTCAATGGCGACGCCGTCGGCACCACGCTCTACTACGGCAAGGGCGCCGGCTCGGAGCCCACCGCCAGCGCGGTGATTGCCGATCTGGTGGACATCACCCGCCTGCACACCGCCGACCCGCACCACCGCGTGCCGCACCTGGCCTTCCAGCCCGACGCCATGAGCAATGTGCCGGTGCTGCCCATGAGCGAGGTGGTGACGAGCTACTACCTGCGCCTGCGCGTGGCCGACGAGGCCGGCGTGCTGGCCAAGGTCACCGGCCTCCTGGCCGAGGCCGGCATCAGCATCGACGCCGTGCTGCAGCGCGAGGCCGACGAAGTGCAGGGTGAAGGCAAGATCCCGGAAGGCACGCAGAGCGTGCCGCAGACCGACCTCATCATCCTCACGCACGACGCCCGCGAAGGCACCATGAACGAAGCGCTTGCCAAGCTGCAGGCGCTCAAGACCGTGCTGGCGCCCATCGTGCGCATCCGCAAGGAAGAGTTGGCCGGATGAAGTACCTCAGCACCCGCGCCGCGTCGGGGAATACGGCGGACCGCAAGCGCTTCTGCGAAATCCTGCTCGAGGGCCTGGCGCCCGACGGCGGCCTGTACCTGCCCGAGTCCTACCCGCAGGTGGACGACGCCACGCTCACGCGTTGGCGCAACCTGCCGTATGCCGACCTGGCGTTCGAGATTTTGTCGCTCTACATCGATGACATTCCGGCCGACGACCTGCGCGCCATCTGCCGCAAGACCTACACCGAGGAAGTGTTCGGCACCCCGGCCATCGTGCCGCTGAAGCAGCTCGAAGCCGGCCTGTACCTGGAAGCCCTGTCCAACGGCCCGACGCTGGCCTTCAAGGACATGGCCATGCAGCTGCTCGGCAACCTGTTCGAGTACGAACTGGGCCGCCGCGGTGAGCAGCTCAACATCCTGGGTGCGACCAGTGGCGACACCGGCAGCGCAGCCGAATACGCCATGCGCGGCAAGCAGGGTGTGCGCGTCTTCATGACCAGCCCGCACGGTCGCATGAGCGCGTTCCAGCAGGCGCAAATGTTCAGCCTGCAGGACGAGAACATCCACAACATCGCCATCGAAGGCGTGTTTGACGATTGCCAGGACATCGTCAAGGCCGTCTCCAACGACCACGCCTTCAAGCGCCAGTACAAGATCGGCACCGTCAACTCCATCAACTGGGCGCGCCTGGTGGCGCAGGTGGTGTACTACTTCGCCGGCTACTTCCAGGCCACGAAGGCCAATACCGAGCGCGTCAGCTTCACCGTGCCCTCGGGCAACTTCGGCAACGTCTGCGCCGGCCACGTGGCGCGCATGATGGGCCTGCCGATCGACCAGCTGGTGGTGGCCACCAACGAGAACGACGTGCTCGACGAGTTCTTCCGCACCGGTGTCTACCGCGTGCGCGGCAGCGCCGACACGCACGAGACCTCCAGCCCGTCGATGGACATCTCCAAGGCCTCCAACTTCGAGCGCTTCGTGTTCGATCTGCTGGGCCATGACGCCGATGCGGGCGCCAAGGTCAAGGCCCTCTTCGGCGAGCAGTTGGGCAAATCCGGCCAGTTTGATCTCAGCGGCGATCCGGCCTTCGCCCAGGCCCGCAGCAAGTACGGTTTCGTCAGCGGCAAGAGCACGCACGCGAACCGGTTGGCCACCATCCGCGATACCTTCCAGCGCTACGGCGTGATGATCGACACCCACACCGCTGACGGTGTGAAGGTGGCGCGCGAGCACCTCGGTGCCGGCGTGCCGATGATCGTGCTGGAGACGGCGCTGCCGATCAAGTTCGCCGCCACCATCGTCGAAGCGCTGGGGCGCGAGCCGCAGCGGCCGGCCAGGTTCGACGGCATCGAGAACCTGCCCAAGCGCGTCACCGTGCTGGACGCAGATGTTCAGGCCGTGAAAGCCTATATCGTCGCGCATTGCGAGTGATTCCGGTCTTCAGCCCTTTTGAATCAAGCGTGAGTAGCTATCAAAAACATAGCATTTTGAGGGCGGCGTCATGAAGGTGATCGGCTTTGCCGGCTATTCCGGCTCGGGCAAGACCACGCTGGTCGAGCGCCTGATTCCCGAGTTCAAGCTGCGCGGGCAGCGCGTCTCGGTGGTCAAGCACGCGCACCACAGCTTCGACATCGACCACCCGGGCAAGGACAGCTGGCGCCACCGCGAGGCCGGTGCCTTCGAGGTGGTGATCGCCTCCGACCGGCGCCTGGCGCTCATGCGCGAGTTCGAGCAACCGGCCGAGCTGTCGGTGCACCAGTTGATTGCCGAACTCTATGACGGTGTGGACTGGGTGCTGGTGGAGGGTTTCAAGCACAGTGATTTGCTCAAGATCGAGGTCTGGCGCGCCGCCACCGCCAAGCCGGTGCGCTACCCGGACGACCCTTTCATCGCTGCCATTGCGACCGACTCGCCCCAGCAACTGCCGCAGGCCACTGGCCTGGACGTGCTGAATCTCAATGACGCGGATGCGGTCGTTGACTGGCTGCTGGCCCATGGCGAACGCTTCGACTACAGTCGCGAACTCTACGCCCTGTAGTTCCACGCCCCACAACCCTATGAACGCACCCCGTCCCCCCCTCAAAGCGCTGGACGAAGCGCTCGCCGATCTGCTGGCCCATGCCGAGTTGCTTGGTGGTATCGAGGACATCACCACCTTCGACGGCGATGGCCGTGTGCTGGCGCGCGACATCATCTCCGCCCTGCATGTGCCGCCGCAGGACAACAGCGCCATGGACGGTTATGCCGTGCGCTGCGCCGACGTGCGCGAGGCCGGCGTGGTGCTGCCGGTGACGCAGCGCATCCCGGCCGGTGCCAGCGGGCAGCCGTTGCAGCCCGGCAGCGTGGCGCGCATCTTCACCGGTGCGCCGGTGCCGGCGGGGGCCGACGCCATCGTCATGCAGGAAGAGTGCGAGGCCGCAGGCGAGGGCCTTGTGCGCGTCAATGCCGTGCCGAAGCCGGGCCAGTGGATCCGCCGCGCCGGCGAGGACGTCACGCGCGGTGCTGTGGTGCTCTCAAAAGGGGAGCGCCTGGCGCCGTCTTCATTGGGGCTGGCGGCCAGTATTGGCATGAGCACGCTGCCGGTGGTGCGCCGCCCGCGCGTGGCGCTGTTCTCCACCGGCGACGAGCTGGTGATGCCGGGCGACATCGCGCCCGAGCACATGCCGCCTGGCGCCATCTACAACTCCAACCGCTTCTTCTTGCGCGCGCTGCTGCAGCGCCTGGGCTGCGAGGTCACCGACTACGGCATCGTGCCCGACCAGCGCGATGCCACGCTCGACGCCCTGCGCGACGCCGCGCAGCAGCACGATTTGATTCTCACCAGCGGCGGCGTTTCGGTGGGCGAGGAAGACCATATCAAGCCGGCCGTGCAGCAGCTCGGTGAGCTCGACCTCTGGCAGATCGCCATCAAGCCCGGCAAACCCTTCGCCTACGGCAAGATCTACCGCGATCAAGGTGCTAGGGCGCGCAGCGCGCAAGACGCCTGCCACTTCGCCGGCCTGCCGGGCAACCCGGTGTCCAGCTTCATCACCTTCCTGGTGCTGGTGCGGCCTTTCTTGCTGAAATTGCAGGGCGTGCGAGACGTGGCGCCGGCCCGCATGGCGCTGCCGGCGCATTTCGACTGGCCGCGCGCCGACAAGCGCCGCGAGTTCCTGCGCGTGCGCCGCAATGCCGCCGGTGGTCTGGAGCTGTTCCCCAACCAGAGTTCCGGCGTGCTGACCTCGGCGGTCTGGGGCGACGGCGTGGTGGACAACCCGGCCGGCCAGACCATCGCCAAGGGCGACACCGTGCAGTTCATTTCCTTTGCGGAGCTGATGGGATGAAGGTCAACGTCAAGTATTTCGCCTCGATTCGCGAGCGCATTGGCACCGGCAGTGAGCCGCTCGACACCACGGCGGCCACGCTGGGCGCGCTGCGCGACGAGCTCATTGCCCGCGGCGGCGCCCATGCCGAGAGCCTGGCGCGCGGGCGTGCGGTGCGCGTGGCGCTTGACCAGGTGATGAGCGATGAAGCCACGCCCTTGAGCGAGGGTGCCGAAGTTGCCTTCTTCCCGCCCGTGACAGGAGGCTGACATGGCCAGCCGCGTCTCGATCCAGACCGAAGATTTCGACGTCAACGCCGAGATCGCGGCCCTGCGTGCGCAGGACAAGCGCGTCGGCGCCGTCTGCAGCTTCATCGGTACCGTGCGGGATCGCAACGATGGCAGCGCGGTCAGCGCCATGGAGCTGGAGCACTACCCGGGCATGACGGAGAAGGCCATCGAGGCCATGATCGACGAGGCCTTCAAGCGCTTCGACATCTACGCCGCACGCGTCATCCACCGCGTCGGCCCGCTGAAGCCGCTGGACCAGATCGTGCTGGTGGTGGTCACCTCGGCGCACCGCGGCGAGAGCTTCCAGGCCTGCGAGTTCCTGATGGACTACCTCAAGACCCAGGCGCCGTTCTGGAAGAAGGAACAGACGCCCGAGGGCGCACGCTGGGTCGATGCCCGCGTCAGCGACGACAAGGCGCTGGCCAAGTGGGGCATTTCTTCCGGCAACTCGGCGGTCTAGTTCTTGAAGTCAGGCTGGCGCCACGCTAGCCTGCTTGGCACGCCGGGTGAGCGGGATACCCAGACTCCGGCGCACGCTCGCGGTGGATGACCCTGGCGCTTTACCATCTTTGCGTCAACACCACATTGGGCACTTGAACGGGCGGGCGACCGCGAATGGCGCCTGCGTCTGGGTACGCCCACTCACCCGGCTTGAACCGCAGGGCTGGCACACCAGGGAAGTCCGAATTCATTGCCCTCCAACTTGGCTGGCATGAGCCGGGTGCTTGGGGACGTCCGGGCGCAGGCGCCATTCGCGGTTGCCCATCTTTTTGCTTGCCAGCACCGCGTTGATGCGATGATGGGGGCGCGCCTGCACTCTGGCCCGCGAGCGTGCGCCGGAGCACGGATCTCCCCATGTGCTCGGCGTGCCAAGCTGCGTGCGAGGCGCTAGCTGAATCGGTCCTGAACCAGCCGATCAACGCCGATTTGATGTTCGTCAAGAACGTTTTCGGTCCCATCCCTTGAAATTCAGCCAGGGCACCCAAAGCTGCGGTGCAACTTGGAGGATTTCATGCGGATCGACAAACTCACCACCAAATTCCAGGAAGCCTTGGGCGAGGCGCAAACCCTGGCTCTGGGCAACGACCACGCCTACATCGAGCCGGCCCACCTGCTGGTGGCCATGTTGCGCCAGCAGGACGGCCCCAAGGCCCTGCTGCAGCGCGCTGGCGTCAATGTAGCGGGCTTGACGGCTGCCGCCGAAGCCGCCGTGAAGAAACTGCCGCAAGTGGAAGGCCAGGAGCAGGTGCAGGTCGGGCGCGACATGGTCTCGCTGCTGCAAGCCGCCGAGAAGGAAGCCATCAAGCGCGGCGACCAGTACGTGGCCAGCGAACTGTTCCTGCTGGCCGTGGCCGACCACAAAGGCGACATCGGCCACCTGGCCAAGGCCAATGGCCTGACGCGCAAGTCGTTGGAGAGCGCCATCGAAGCCGTGCGCGGTGGCCAGTCCGTGGACAACCCCGAAGCCGAAGGCCAGCGCGAAGCCCTGAAGAAATACACCCTGGACCTGACCGAGCGGGCCCGTTCCGGCAAGCTGGACCCGGTGATCGGCCGCGACGACGAGATTCGCCGCGCCATCCAGGTGTTGCAGCGCCGCAGCAAGAACAATCCGGTGCTCATTGGTGAGCCCGGCGTCGGCAAGACCGCCATCGTCGAAGGCTTGGCCCAGCGCATCGTCAACGGCGAAGTGCCCGAGACCCTGCGCGACAAGCGCGTGCTGGTGCTGGACATGGCGGGCCTGCTGGCCGGCGCCAAGTACCGCGGCGAGTTCGAGGAGCGCCTGAAGTCCGTGCTGAAGGAAGTGGCGCAGGACGAAGGCCGCATCATCCTCTTCATCGACGAGCTGCACACCATGGTGGGCGCCGGCAAGGCCGAAGGCGCCATCGATGCCGGCAACATGCTCAAGCCCGCGCTGGCGCGCGGCGAGCTGCACTGCATCGGCGCCACCACGCTGGACGAATACCGCAAGTACATCGAGAAGGACGCTGCGCTGGAGCGCCGTTTCCAGAAAGTGCTGGTGGGCGAGCCCACGGTGGAGCAGACCATCGCCATCCTGCGCGGCCTGCAGGAGAAATACGAAGTGCACCACGGCGTGGACATCACCGACCCGGCCATCGTGGCGGCGGCCGAGCTGTCCCACCGCTACATCACCGACCGCTTCCTGCCCGACAAGGCGATCGACCTGATCGACGAGGCCGCAGCCAAGATCAAGATCGAGATCGACTCCAAGCCCGAAGTCATGGACAAGCTGGACCGCCGGCTGATCCAGCTGCAGATCGAGCGCGAGGCCATGAAGAAGGAAACCGACGAGGCCTCGCAGAAGCGCCTGCAGCTGATCCAGGAGGAGATTGGCCAGCTGCAGAAGGAGGCCGCCGACCTGGAAGAAATCTGGAAATCCGAAAAAGCCCAGGCCCAGGGTAGCCAGCACGTGCGTGAAGAGATCGAGAAGGTCAAGGCGCAGATCACGGAATTGACGCGCAAGGGCGACCTGGCCAAGGTGTCCGAGCTGCAGTACGGCAAGCTGCCCGAGCTGGAAAAGCGCCTCAAGGAAGCCCAGGCCAAGGAAGCCGCAGGCGAAGGTGCCACGGGCAACAAGCTGCTGCGCACGCAAGTGGGCGCGGAAGAGATTGCCGAGGTCGTGAGCCGCGCCACCGGCATCCCGGTGGCCAAGATGATGCAGGGCGAAAAAGACAAGCTCTTGCAGATGGAAACCAAGCTGCACGAGCGTGTGGTGGGGCAGGACGAAGCCATCAGCGCGGTGGCCAACGCCATCCGCCGTTCACGCTCCGGCCTGAGTGACCCGAACCGCCCGACCGGCTCCTTCCTCTTCCTCGGTCCCACCGGCGTGGGCAAGACCGAGCTGTGCAAGGCACTGGCCGGCTTCCTGTTCGACAGCGTGGACCATCTGGTGCGCATCGACATGAGCGAGTTCATGGAGAAGCATTCCGTGGCTCGCCTGATTGGCGCGCCGCCCGGCTACGTGGGCTACGAGGAGGGCGGCTACCTGACCGAAGCCGTGCGCCGCAAGCCCTACAGCGTGCTGCTGCTCGACGAGGTGGAGAAGGCCCACCCGGACGTGTTCAACGTGCTGCTGCAGGTGCTGGACGACGGCCGCCTGACCGACGGCCAGGGCCGCACCGTGGACTTCAAGAACACCGTCATCGTGATGACCAGCAACATCGGCTCGCACCTGATCCAGAGCATGGTGGGCGAGTCGTACGAGGACGTGAAGGACGCGGTGTGGGGCGAACTGAAGAACCACTTCCGTCCGGAGTTCCTGAATCGCATCGACGAGACGGTGGTGTTTCATGCCCTGGACGCCGCGCACATCGAGTCGATCGCCGGCATCCAGCTGCAGGCCCTGCAGGACCGCCTGGCCAAGATGGAGCTGGCGCTCAAGGTGTCGGACAAGGCGCTGGCCGAACTGGCCAAGGTCGGCTTCGACCCCGTGTTCGGCGCCCGCCCGCTCAAGCGCGCCATCCAGCAGCGCATCGAGAACCCGCTCTCGAAATTGCTGCTGGAAGGCAAGTTTGCGCCGAAGGACGTGATCGCTGTGGACGTGGACCCGATCAAGAACCCGGGGCAGTTCAGTTTCGAGAAGGGCTGACGTTCAGCGGCAGGCTCGCCGGCTGAAGCGAAAAAGAGAAACACCGCCTCTTGCGTGCGCAGGAGGCGGGGTTCTTTTGTGTATTGTCGGCGTTCGAAGGGGGCCTTGCTATCGCTCTCGGGATCTACCGCCTAGGTGTGGTGTTGCATGCTGGCGAACCCAGTTGGCGAACTGCTCTTCACTCAGATCGCCGGCCGCCACGGCCAGCATGGTGAGCACACAGTCGGCATCGCTGGCCGTGAGTTGCCAGCCGTTGAGTCGCAGGAAAAGTTCGGTGGCAACAAAGGCGGTGCGCTTGTTGCCGTCGACATAAGGGTGGTTGCGGGCGATACCGTAGCCGTAGGCGGCTGCCAGTGCCGGGGCGTCGGGTTGGCCGTAGGACGCCAGCTGCCGCGGTCGGGCCAGGGCGGATTCAAACAGGGTGGCATCGCGCACGCCTGCGCCGCCGCCATGCTCGGCCAGTTGCATGTCGTGCACGGCGGTCAGCACCGCCGCATCCAGCCAGCGCCAGGCTTTCACTTGGCCAGTTCGCGCAGTACGGCGCGGCGTTCTTTCATGAGTTCTCGGGCTGCTTCCATCTGCGCTTCGAATTCCGGGTTGTGCGTGGTGATGCGCAGACCCTCCGGCGTTTCCGTCACGTAGAACTCGTCGCCTTTTTCCAGGCGCAGGCGGGCCAGCAACTCCTTGGGGAAAATCGCGCCGACGGAGTTGCCGATCTGGGTCAGTTTGAGCGTGTGCATGGTGCTTGCGGCGTTATTACGTTCGTAATACTATGCCAGTCATGTCCGGGCGTCAAACTGAACGGCTCACTGGTTCGATCCGTCATCCACGCACCGACATAGACCGAGAGAGACACGCCGCCATGAGCACCCTGATCTACACCCACGAAGCCTGTTTCAACCACCGCCCCGGCCCGCACCACCCCGAGTCGCCCGAACGGCTGGAAGCCGTGCTGGCCGCGTTGAAGACCCCCGAGTTCGCCGACGCCGTCTGGCGCGACGCTCCGCTGGGCACCTTTGAGCAGGTGCTGCACATCCACACGCCCGATTACGTGGAGGACGTGCAGGCCGCGTCGCCCACCGAGGGCTACCGCGCGCTGGACGCCGGCGACACCATCCTGTCGCCCGGCTCGCTGGAGGCGGTGCTGCGTTGCGTGGGCGCGGCCTGCGCCGGGGTGGACGATGTGGTGAAGCAGGAAGCTAAAAACGTCTTCTGCGCCACGCGCCCCTGCGGCCACCATGCCGAGGCGGGCCAGGCCATGGGCTTTTGCGTCTTCAACCAGGCGGCCATTGCCGCCATCCATGCGCGCCAGCAGCACGGCCTGCAGCGCGTGGCGGTGGTGGACTTTGACGTGCACCACGGCAACGGCACGCAGCATTCGTTCTGGGACGACCCGGACCTGTTCTACGGCTCCTGCCACCAGAGCCAGTTCTACCCGGGCACCGGCGCGCGGCATGAGACCGGCGTGGCCCACAACATCGTCAACGTGCCATTCCCCCGCGGCACCGGCTCCG
>CAZJKR010000016.1:14636-18806 GCA_964546615.1 uncultured Curvibacter sp. | reverse complement strand
CACTGGATCACGCGCGAGCTGATGGTCGTGGCCGACGCAACGGCGCAGGGCCGCGTGGTGTCCATCCTCGAAGGGGGCTACAGCCTGGAAGGCCTGGCCAGCGGCTCGGCGGCGCATGTGCGGGCCTTGATGGGGCGGTGAAGAATCCCTGCACGGGCGTTGTCTGCTACTGAATTGATAGCTGATGGCGCATACCCATCAAGCCCCAACTGCCAATTGATGCCCGTAAAAAAACCCGCTCCTGCGTCCGCAGGGCGGGTTTTGTTCATGAGGGCGGACGCGAACCGGTCTCTTGCAGCTCAGGTCGTCAGAGCCTGTTCAACCGCTGCCTTGGCGTCTTCCAGATCGGCAAAAAACCGCGTGGGCTGCGGTGCGGCCTTGGGCATGTTGGCGGGCGGGGCCCACAGGCGGCCGTCGAGCCAGCTGGCCGCCCAGCCGCCTATGTCCTTTTTCTTCAGGCTACAGATGGATTCGCCATCCAGCATGGCGGTCCAGGATGGGGATGTTTCTTTCCAGCTGATGGTGGCCATGAGCGCCCTCGGTCGATCGATGTCGTCGATTCTAGGGAGGCGCATGGCAGGCGCCTATAGGGTTCTCTCTAGGTGGCGCGGGGCGCCATCAGCCTGCCAGGCCGACAAACACGTTTTGCACATCGTCATTGCCATCGATGGCGGCGAGAAAGTTTTCCACTTCTTCCTGTGCCTCGGCACTCAGGCTGGCCGGGTCAACCGGGTTCTTGGCCTTGTAACCCAGCTTGGCCGACAGCACGGTGAAGCCCTGGGCCGGCAAGGCGCGGCTCACCAGATCGAGGTCGGTGGCGTCGGTCAGGAAGAGCGTGGCGCCGTCCTCACCCGGCTCGAAGTCCTGCGCCCCGGCTTCGATGGCCGCCAGCTCGGGGTCGGCGCCGGCGGCCGCGGGTTCGGCCTCGATCATGCCCACATGGTCAAAGTCCCACGACACCGAGCCGGAGGTGCCCAATTGCCCCTTGCGGAACAGCACGCGCATTTCCGGCGCGGTGCGGTTGACGTTGTCGGTCAGGCATTCGACCATCACCGGCACGCGGTGCGGGGCAAAACCTTCGTAGATCACATGCTCGAAGTTCACCGCCTCACCCGTGAGACCGGCCCCCTTCTTGATGGCCCGCTCCAGCGTATCCTTGGGCATGGAGACCTTGCGCGCCTGCTCCACCACCAGCCGCAGGCGCGAATTCAAGGACGGGTCGGCGCCGTTGCGCGCCGCCACCATGATTTCCTTGGCCAGCTTGCCGAACAGTTTGCCTCTGGCATCTGCGGCCTGTGCCTTGCCTTTTGCTTTCCACTGCGCGCCCATATCGGATCATTCTTGCGGTTGTGGCGCCCCAGGGCACCTGGTTTTGGGGTCGGGGCATGCGCGCAAGCTCAGCAATGTGGCGCAGGACCGGGGGCCCTGTTTATACACCAGGAGGGTTTGCGGGACCGGGGCGATGGCACGGCCTGTCGCTCCAAGTCTAAGGAGGATGAAATGCAAGACGGTGTTCTTCGTTTTCTTGTTCCAGAAGGCGTTGGTAGATGCCTTCGTTTTCCTGGGCCACTTGCGTCCAATTCCGTACAAAAAGAGGTACAGCCTTGTTGCGGCACAGCTGCTTCTCTACCGCGTCAGCCCATGCTTCGATTGTTTCGGCGAGTGGCAGGACATTCCCGGCATCGGCTGCGACCTGACCAGCCGCGCCGCAGACATCGGATACCACGACAGGGACCCGGGCGGCCATCGCTTCGGTGATGACCATGCCATAGGGCTCGGCTTTGGCGGGATGCAGCAGCACATCAAAATGGGCAACGCTTGATTGACGGGTCCATCCCATCAGTCGATAGCCGCCCTGCCAGCGCGCAAACAGATGTGCCACTTCGGCCGGTTCGGGGCCGAACACCAGAAAGTTCAGGTGGGGACGGGTGCGACGCAGCCGTTCGACGACCGCAGCCGCAAAGGGCAGGCCCTTGCGGCGCCATTCCTTGCCGACAAATCCGATGACGCCGCCTTCTCTGAGGACCCCGCGAAATTCGCGCGGCACGGTGCTGCTGACGCCCGGCTCGACCGGCGCTGTGAGCTTGTGCGCAAACGCCGGGTAGTAATGCGCCAGCTGTTGCCTGCTGAACTGTGAAACAGGAACAATGCGTTTCGCGACGGAGAGCTCACGCCACTCCATGAACAAGTGCATCACTGCGCGCAAAGAGATCAATCGGCTCCAGTGCTTTTCACGAATCGTGGCGAACGGCTGGCCATGGTACGTCGTGATGTGGTGGCAACCCAAGCGCTCGTGGCTGTGAATCAGCCAATCGGGGTGAGGGTGCTGCGTCAGCCAAGCCTTCACTTTCTGGCCGAACCTCAGCAGCGCATACCAGCGTGGATGCGACCGGACGCTGCCCAGTTCGTGGACTGTGATTCCCTGCGGCTTTTCAGCCAGGCAGATTTCGCACAGGACTTTGACCTCATGGCCCAGCGCGTTCAGTTCTCGGGCAGTTTCCCAGACATAACGCTCCATGCCACCAACCGGGCCGAAGCGGCGCACTACATAGATCAGTTTCATTTCCGGAGGAAAGATACTGACCTCATGTTGATTTGCGCTGCCGCTTTGTAAATGGACGGCAAAGAAGACCGTCACTTTACAAAGCGGATGAGGACCGAGGGGGCTGTTCTTCGGATACGCCAAGAGCCCCAGAGCCTGTGCCGGCGTCAAGTCCCGCTGCTGTGTTGACGGGATGGCGGCAAATGCCTGCCGCCAGGCAGGTGCCGGATCAGCTGCGTTTGGGAATGCTCAGCCCGCGCTGCACCGCCGGCCGCGCCACGAAGGCGGCCAGCGCGCGGCTGACTTCCGGGAAGTCCTGTATGCCTACCATGTCACCCGCCTGGTAGCGCTCCAGCAGGTTGCGCACCCAGGGGAAGACGGCAATGTCGGCGATGGTGTACTCCTTGCCCATGATCCACTGGCGGCCTTGCAGGCGCTGGTTGAGTACGCCGAGCAGCCGGCGCGACTCGGCCACGTAGCGGTCGCGCGGGCGCTTGTCCTCAAAGTCTTTGCCGGCAAAGATGGTGAAGAAACCCACCTGGCCGAACATGGGGCCTACGCCACCTATCTGCCACATCAGCCATTGCAGGGTTTCGTACTTCGCAGCATCGTCTTTCGGCAGCAGCTTGCCGGTCTTGCCGGCCAGGTACACCAGGATGGCACCGGACTCGAACAGCGCCAGCGGCTTGTCCCCCGGGCCGTGCGGGTCGAGGATGGCGGGGATCTTGTTGTTGGGGTAGAGGCTCAGGAACTCGGGCGAGAACTGGTCATTGCTCTCGAAGCTCACCAGGTGCGGCTCGTAAGGCAGACCGGTCTCTTCCAGCATGATGGACACCTTCACGCCGTTGGGTGTGGGCAGCGAGTACAGCTGCAGGCGCTCCGGATGCCGGGCCGGCCATTTGTGGGTGATGGGGAAGTGGGTGAGTGTGGTCATGGCGTCCGATGGAAGTCAACAGCACCGCCCACTTTAGCCCAAGCAGGGGCTTCCCGGGTTTCCCCTGCGTCGTGGTTCGGGTCGGGACGGGTCTTGCGCTAGGATGGCACGATGCCCGCCACCGAGACATCCCTGCCTCCTGCCCCAGCCGCCGGCGCCAGCCTGCGGCAGGACGCCAGCCTGATCGGGCTGATCGGCCTGGCTCACCTGATCAGCCATTTCAGCCAGTTGCTGTTGCCGCCGCTCTTCCCGTGGTTGAGAGAAGCCTTCAACGTCAGCTATGCCGAGCTGGGGTTTCTGATGACGATCTTTTTCGTCACCTCGTGTACGGTGCAGACGCTGTCCGGTTTCTGGGTCGATCGTTTCGGACCGCGGCCGGTGCTGTATGCCGGCCTGGGGCTGCTGGCCTTGTCGGCCTTCGGTTTTGCGCTGAGCAGCGGCTACGCCATGCTGATGCTCTTTGCCGTGGTGGCCGGCGCCGGCAACGGCGTGTTCCACCCGGTGGACTACACCCTGATCAACCGCAAGGTCAGCGCACCGAGGCTGGGCCATGCCTACAGCGTGCACGGCATCAGCGGCTACCTGGGCTGGGCGTTGGCGCCGGCCCGAACACCTGGCCGGCGCGGATGACGAACACCGGCCGCGCCCAGCGCGGCACCATCGACGGGTCGACGACGGCGCTGTCGGCCGTCAC
>CAZJKR010000016.1:0-14626 GCA_964546615.1 uncultured Curvibacter sp. | reverse complement strand
GGCGTTGGCGCCGGCCCTGCTGGTGCCGCTGGCGTTGATGTTTTCCTGGCGTGTGGCGCTGGCCGTCGCCGGCCTGCTGGTGCTGGCCGTGCTGGCCCTGGGTTGGCTGCAGCGCCCCCGGTTGGCGCTGCCGGTGGGAAGCGCGGCCCAGACCAGGGGGGCGGATGCGGCTGGCGCCGGCCGGCTGGACTTCCTGCGCATTCCGGCGGTCTGGATGTGCTTCGCCTTCTTTTTCGTTTTTGCCGTGGCGCTCAGTGTGGTGCAGGCGTTCGCGCCGGAGGCCGCACGCCAGTTGCACGCGGTGCCGCTGACGCTGGTGGCGGTCTGCCTCACGGCCTACATGGTGGCCAGTGCCGGCGGCATGCTGGTGGGGGGCTTTCTGGCTACCGATCCGGCCCGCTGCGAGCGGGTGGTGGGCGGCGGCTTCGCCGTGGCGGCCGGCGTATCGCTGCTGCTGGGGCTGGGCCAGCTGCCTGCAACCGTGGTGCCGCTGCTGTTTGGTGTGATGGGTTTTGCCGCCGGCTTTGCGGGCCCCTCGCGCGACCTGCTGATCAAGCGTTCCACGCCGGAAAACGCCAGCGGACGCGTCTATGGTGTTGTCTATTCGGGGCTGGACATCGGCCAGGCAGTGTCGCCGCTGGTCTTCGGCGTGCTGATGGATCTGCAAGCCTGGCGCAGCCTGTTCGTCGGCCTGGCGCTGGTGCAGCTGACCCTGGTGGCGACCGCTTTCCAGGTACGGCGCGCGCGCCGTACTGCGCTGGCCACGGCGTGAGGCGAGTTCAGCCCGCCACCGCATCGCCGGCCACGCCGGGCGTGCCGCCTCGATGTGGTCGCGTGTCAGACCGCGCTGCGGTGCCGTGCAATGCAGGTGTCGAGCACCTCGCCGCAGTCGCGCTGCCACCAGTTGTGGCTGGAGAAGATTTCCACCTCGCTGTAGCCGGCAAAACCGGCGTCTTCCACCCAGCCGCGGATGCGCGGGATGTCGATCACGCCGTCACCCATCATGCCGCGGTCGTTGAGCAGGTCGGTGGTGGGGGTGAGCCAGTCACAGACGTGGAAGGCCAGCACGCGCTGCTGTGCACCGGCACGTGCGATCTGCGCCTGCAGCTTCGGGTCCCACCAGGTGTGGTAGATGTCCACGGCCACGCCGAGGGCGCGCTTGCCGTTGGTTGTGCCGGGGGCGATCGGATCGAGCTGGTCGCAGACGTCGAGCGCCTGTTCCAGCGTGTTGATGCAGGCACGGTCGGCGGCGTACATCGGGTGCAGCGGTTCGATGGCCAGTGGCATGGCCTGGGCGCGCGCGTATTCCAGCAGTTCGGCGATGCCGTCCGTCACCTGGCGGCGCGCCAACGCGATGTCCTTGTGCATCGCCCGGCCGGCCAGGGCGCCTGGCAGGCCGCCCACCACCAGCACCAGGCAGGCCGCATTCAGCTCACAGGCTTCATCGAGCGCGCGGCGGTTGTCGTCGCGTGCGGCGCTCAGGCCGGCGGCATCGGCCGCCGGGAACATGCCGCCGCGGCAGTAGCCCGAGAGTTCGAAGCCGTGCGTTTTCACCAGCTTTGAGATGGTGGCGAGGCCGGCAGCATGCACCTGGTCGCGCCAGGGTGAGATGGCGCGGATGCCGCGCTGCGCGCAGGCTTCCAGGATGTCGGGCAGCGGCAGGTCGATGCCGCGCTGCTTGCGCACCGTGGCGGTGTTGATGGACAACCAGCGGTGGTCGGCAGAAAAGTCGCGCATAGAAGTCTGTTCCGTTCGCCCTGAGCCTGTCGAAGGGCTTGTGTGATGTTCGTGCGAGGGCTTCGACAGACTCAGCCCGAACGGTATGGTTGCTTGCGTATCGTCTTCAGTCTTCGATGCCGTGCAGCGCCAGCAGCGTTTTCATGCGATGCACGGCCAACTCGGGTTGCTCCAGCAGGCTGGCCGCATCGGCCAGGCGGAGCAGCTCGGCGAAGTGCAGCAGCGAACGCGTGCTCTGCTGGCCCCCCACCATGGTGAAGTGGCTCTGGTGGCCGTTGAGCCAGGCCATGAAGACGACACCGGTCTTGTAGAAGCGCGTCGGCGCGGCAAAGATGTGGCGCGACAGCGGCACGGTGGGGCCGAGGATGGTGTGAAAACGCTGGGTGTTGCCTTTGGCCAGTTCGGCCAGGGCCGCACAGGCGGCGGGGGCGATGGCGTCGAAGATGCCCAGCAGCGCATCACTCTGGCCGTGGGTGATTTCTTTCCCCCAGCCATCACCGGCAATGAGCTCGGCGTAGTTGAAGTCGTCGCCGGTGTACATGCGCACGCCCTTGGGAAGCCGGCGGCGCATGGCGATTTCCTTGTCCTTGTCGAGCAGGGAGATCTTGATGCCATCCACCTTGTCCGGGTGCGCCGCAATGATGCCCAGGGCCGTGTCCATGGCACGGTCGAGGTTGTGGCTGCCCCAGTAGCCGGCAAGCGCCGGGTCGAACATGTCGCCCAGCCAGTGCAATACCACGGGTTGCTTCGCCTGCGAAAGGATGCGGTCGTAGACGCGTTCGTAGTCGGCCGGGCTCTTGGCCACGCGCGCCAGCGCACGGCTGGCCATGACGATGAGCTTGCCGCCGAGTTTCTCGATGGCTTCCATCTGTGCTTCGTAGCCGCGGATCACGTCGTCCACGGTTTTCACGTCTTCGAGCACCAGGTGGTCGGTGCCGCAGCCGGAAGCCACCAGCGCGCCGGGCATGTCTTGCGCCGCATCGAGCGAGCGACGGATCAGCTCCAGCGAGGTGGGCCAGTCCAGGCCCATGCCGCGCTGCGCCGTGTCCATCGCTTCGGCCACACCCAGGCCGAGCGACCACAGGCGGCGACGGTAGGCGATGGTGGCGTCCCAGTCCACCGCGCACTGCAGCCAGGGGTCGATGGCCGCGCGCGGGTCGGCCACCACGTGGGCGGCCGAGTAGGCGATGCGGTTGAACTTCGGGTTGCCGGCCGGCTGCACCGGGGGGCTGCCGCTCAGGCGGTAGTTTTCCAATACGCCGGTGGTGCTGGGCAGGACAAGTTGAAGAGTCATGGCGAGTCTCTAGGCGAAGCGCTTAAGCCGGGGCCACCGCGGAACCGGCTTTGCCGGGCCGCTGGTGACGCCCCCTCAAGGGGGAGGCGCCGCAGGCGCTTCGGGGGTGGTCAAATTTGCAGCGGTGGTACGTCAACCCAGCGACGTTCCTGCCAGCTCTGGAGGGCCGCCTCGACCAGCTGTACGCCCTTGGCGCCTTCGGGCAGCGTCCAGCGGTAAGGCTCGTGCTCCACCACGTGGCGGATGAAGTGCTCCCACTGGATCTTGAAGCCGTTGTCGTAGACCTGGGTGTCCGGCACTTCCTGCCACTGCTCGAAGAAGTTCATCATCTGCTTCTCGTCCGGGTTCCATACCGGGCGGGGTGTGGTCACGCGGCTCTGCGCGCGGCAGGAGGAAAGGCCGGCGACGGCCGAGCCGTGCGTGCCGTCGACGTGGAAGGTGACCAGGTCGTCGCGCCGCACGCGGGTGGCCCAGGACATGTTCATCTGCGCAATCACGGGCTCACCGTTGTGGCCCACGAGTTCGGCCGTGGCGTAGGCCGCGTCGTCGGCGGTGGCCTGGTAGGGTTTGCCGGCCTCGTCCCAGCGTTCGGGGATGTGGGTGGCGCCAATGCACGAGACGGACTTCACCTCGCCGAACAGGTTGTCCAGCACGTAGCGCCAGTGGCACATCATGTCCAGGATCATGCCGCCGCCGTCTTCCTTGCGGTAGTTCCAGCTCGGGCGCTGGATCGGCTGCAGGTCGCCTTCGAACACCCAGTAGCCGAACTCCAGCCGCACACTGAGCATGCGGCCGAAGAAGCCGGCACGGCGCAGCATGTCGAGCTTGCGCAGGCCGGGCAGGAAGAGCTTGTCCTGCACGGCGCCGTGCTTGAGGCCCGACTTCTCGGCCAGGCGCGCGATCTCCACCGCCTCGTTGAGGTTGGTGGCAATCGGCTTTTCACAGTAGACGTGCTTGCCGGCGCGGATGGCGCGGGCCAGCAGCGCAGGGCGCATCTGCGTAGTGCCGGCGTCGAAGAACACGGTGTCGTCCTTGTTGGCCAGCGCCTGGTCGAGGTCGGTGCCCCAGCGTGCGATGTTGTGCGCTTTCGCCAGCGCCTCCATCTTCTCGGCGTTGCGGCCGATCAGGATCGGGTCGGGCATGACCTTGTCGCCATTGGAGAGGGCCACGCCGCCCTGCCTGCGGATGGCGACGATGGAGCGGATCAGGTGCTGGTTCATCCCCATGCGGCCGGTCACGCCGTGCATGATGATGCCGAGTCTTTGCGTAGGCATGTCTGGGTTCTCTGTTGCGGTGGATTTACTGGGGTTGCAGGCCGGCGGCCTTGACCAGCGTGGCGTTGCTGACGATCTCGTTCCGGATGTAGGCGTCAAAAGCCTCGGGCTTGAGCGCCCAGGCATCGGCGCCGAGCTTGGCAAAACGCTCCTTCACGTCCGGCGCGGCCAGGGCCTTGACCACCTCGTCATGCAGGCGGTTCACGATGTCGCGCGGGGTCTTGGCCGGCGCCATCATGCCGATCCAGAAATTGAATTCCGAACCCGGCACGCCGGCCTCGGCGGTGGTGGGCACGTCGGGCAGGGCGCTGCTGCGCTGCGGTGAGCCCACGGCCAGTGCCAGCAGCTGGCCGCTCTTGATCTGGCCGATCACCGGGGCGACGGGCGAGAAGTAGTAGTCCACCCGGCCGGCGATCACTTCGGTCACGGCTTCGGCCGAGCCCTTGAACGGGATGTTGGTGGCCTGGATGTTGGCCGCCATCTTGAACTTCTCGGCGTTCAGGTGGGTGGCGCTGCCCTGGCCGGCAGAGGCGAAATTCAGGCTGCCCGGCTTGGCGCGTGCGATGGCCAGCAGCTCGCCCAGTGTCTTGATGTTCTTCGACGGCGCGATCACCAGCACGTTGGAGAGCGAGGAGATCGGCGTGATGCCGGCGAAGTCGCCCACGGTGTCGAACGGCAGCTTGGCAAAGGTCGAGGGGCTGACCGTGTGCGAGGACGAGTGGATCATGAGGGTGTAGCCATCCGGTGCCGCCGTGGCCACGGCCGCCTGGCCGATGGTGCCGCTGGCGCCGCCGCGGTTGTCCACCACCAGCGGCTGGCCCAGGCTGGCGCCCATCTTGTCGGTGATGGCGCGCGCAATGATGTCCGTCGTGCTGCCGGCGGCAAAGGGCACGATGACGCGGATCGGCTTGTTCGGGTAACCGTTCTGGGCGTTGCCCTGCAAGGGCAGCAGGGCGGCTACGCAGCTGAGCGTGGCCAGGGCAAGGCGGGCAAGCTTCTTCATGATGTCTCCTGGTTCTGGGCATGAATGGACGTACACCACGGCAGGTCACCTGCGCCCCAAGGGCGCGGCGGTTTTGTCTTTATGGCCTGCCGGCTGTTTAATTCACCAAAAGGTGAATAGAGCCATTCTAGAAATCCAGGAGGCGGCGCGTCAAGCGCCGTTCGTCTTCAGCTTCTCAGGACATACCCTAGGATGACATCGCTCATGTGCGACAGGCGCTCGTGCAAGGCCTTGGGCGTCATCAGGTCGCGGCCGAAGATGGCCGACAGGGTGTGCTGGTTGTTGAGGTAGAAGTAGGCCATGCCGGCGATCGACACGTAGAGCTGCACGGCATCGATGCCGCCGCGGAAGACGCCCTCGCGTCGGCCGTGCTCCAGGATCTCGGCCAGTGTTTCGATCAGCGGCAGGTTGGTCTTGCGCGCACGCTGGGACTGGGCCAGATGTCGGCCGTGCTCCAGGTTTTCACTGTTGAGCAGGGTGAGGAACTCGGGGTGTTCCAGGTAGTAGTTCCAGGTGAATTCGGTCAGGCGGCGGATGGCCTGGGCCGGCGGCATGTCGGTCAGATGCAGCTGTTGCTCGGCGGCGCGGATGTCGGCATAGGCGCTCTCCAGCACGGCCAGGAAGAGCTCGTCCTTGCTGCTGAAGTAGTAGTAAATCAGCCGCTTGTTGAGGCCGGCGCGCTCGGCGATACGGTCCACCCGCGCCCCGGCTAGGCCATGCTGGGCAAACTCGTCGCGTGCGGCCAGCAGGATGGTCTGCTGCGAACGGTCGGCGTCGCGCGAGCGCGGTTCTTCGGCGGCTGGGGTGGGCTTGCGCATGGCGGTTAATTTAACTGATTGGTGAATTAATTCAAGCGCCGGAGCGCTTTGGCTTGCATTGTCGTCGCCGCGGCGACCCGAAGTGGCCGTAGGCTGCAAGGATAATCGGCGCAACTTTCTTCCAAGCAATAACTCGGGAAACATGCACATGGCCAAGCAAGCAGCAGGGCATCTGATCGTCGAATGTCTGGTGAAGCAGGGGGTGGAAGTCGCCTTCGGCGTGCCGGGCGAGAGCTACCTGGCGGTGCTTGATGGTTTTCACGCTTATCGCGACCAGATCCGCTTTGTCACCAACCGGCAGGAGGGCGGTGCCGCCTTCATGGCCGAGGCGCAGGGCAAGCTGACCGGCCGCCCGGGTGTGTGTTTCGTCACGCGCGGGCCCGGCGCCACCAATGCCTCGATCGGCGTGCACACGGCGTTCCAGGACTCCACCCCGATGGTGCTGTTCGTCGGCGACGTGGCCAGCGACATGCGCGACCGCGAGGCCTTTCAGGAAGTCGACTACTGCGCTTTCTTCGGTCCCAGCACCAAGGGTTTTGCCAAGCGCGTGGAGCGCATCGACGACGCGCGTCGTATCCCCGAGTACGTGGCGCGCGCCTTCGCCACCGCCATGAACGGCCGGCCCGGCCCGGTGGTGCTGGTGCTGCCGGAAGACATGCTGGTGCAGGAGGTGGACGTGGCGCCGCTGCCGCGCGTTGATGCGGTTGAGGCATGGAGTGACCCCGGCGCCTTGCGCAGTCTGCGTGAGATGCTATTGAAATCGGAGCGTCCGCTGGTCATCGCCGGCGGTGGTGGCTGGACGCCGCAGGCCGCTCAGGCGCTGCAGCGTTTTGCCGAAAACTGGAAACTGCCGGTGGCCAATGCCTTCCGCTTCCAGGACACGTTTGACAACCACCACCCGCAATATGCCGGTGACGTGGGCATTGCGCTCAATCCCAAGCTGGCCCAGCGCGTCAAGGACAGCGACCTGATCATCGCCATCGGCCCGCGCCTGGGTGAGATGACGACCGGCGGCTACACGCTGCTGGAAGCGCCGCGCACGCAACAGAAGCTGGTGCACATCCACGCCAGCGCCGAGGAGCTCAACCGCGTCTACCAGGCCGATCTGGCGATCAACGCCACCATGAATGCTGCGGCGCGTTCGCTCGAGGTGCTGAGCGCGCCGCCTTCGGTACCGTGGGAGAGCTGGACGCAGGGCTGCCAGACCGACTACCTGGCCAACCTGCAGCCACAGGCGCTGCCGGGCGACATCGACATGCCGGCCATCGTGGCCACGCTGCAAAAGCATTTACCGGCAGACACGGTGGTCACCAATGGCGCCGGCAACTTCGCCAGCTGGGTGCACCGCTTCTGGCGCTACGACGGTTTGGCCAAGGGTCACAAGACGCAACTGGCGCCCACCAACGGCGCCATGGGCTACGGCGTGCCGGCCGGCATCGCCGCGGCCATCCTGACCGGGCGCACCGTGTTCACCATTGCCGGCGACGGCGACTTCCTGATGAATGGGCAGGAGCTGGCTACCGCGGTGCAGCATGGCGCCAAGACCATCATCGTGCTGCTCAACAACGGCATGTACGGCACCATCCGCATGCACCAGGAGCGCGAGTACCCGCAGCACGTGAGCGGCTCGCACCTGCAGAACCCGGACTTCGCAGCGCTGGCGCGTGCCTACGGTTATGCCGGTGTGCGCATCACGCGCACAGCCGAGTTCGAAGCAGAGCTGAAGGCGGCTCTGGCGCGTCCGGAAGGTACGCTGATCGAGGTGATGCTCGACCCGGAGGTCATCACCACCCGCGGCACATTGGGTGCCATCACGCAGGCGGCGCTGGCGCGCGCCAGCAAGACGTAAGGGTTGCGAGGCGCGCGGACGTTCCCGAGCGACAAGAAAAAAGGCCGACGGTGACGTCGGCCTTTTGCATTCGGTAAGACCTGATTACTTCAGGTGCTTGCCGATCAGGCCAGCCATCTCGAACATGGACACCTGGGCCTTGTTGAAGACTTCCTTCAGCTTGGCGTCGGCGTTGATCATGCGCTTGTTGACGGCGTCCTGCAGCTTGTTCTTCTTGATGTAAGCCCACAGCTTGCTGACCACTTCGGTGCGCGGCAGCGGGCTGTTGCCCACGATGGACGCCAGCGCGGCGCTGGGGGTCAGGGCCTTCATGAAGGCGGCGTTCGGGGTGCGCTTCTTGGCGGGGGCCTTCTTCACAGCGGCTTTCTTGGCCGGCGCCTTCTTGGCGACAACCTTCTTGGCCGGGGCTTTCTTGGCGACGACCTTCTTGGCCGGAGCGGCCTTCTTCGCCGGGGCCTTCTTGGCCGGAGCGGCTTTCTTTGCTACAGCTTTCTTGGCCGGGGCTGCCTTCTTGGCGGGCGCCTTCTTGGCCGGAGCTTTCTTTGCAGTTGCCATGATTGATTTTCCTTCTAGAAGTTGATTAATCACCAGCGCAGAAGGGCTTCCTAGCTGGCATTGCGGATGCTACTGGAGAAAAATCGCATTTCCAAGCGAAAAATCGCTTTTTTCCCTCTGGGATGTTGTTTTTTTCATCGTAAGCCACGAGGCAGTTTCACTCGGAAAATCGCTTGGCAGCGCCCAGAGGCGTGTGCGGCCTGTGCGCTCTTTCATCCGGACTTAAAGGAATACAAGCCCATGACTCCCGCTTTTTCCACCTGTGATCTGTGCGACAGTTTCAGGAACGACACCTCGGGCGAGTTCCGTGTGTTGCCGCCAGTGTTTCGTGATTTTGGTGCCGTGCGCACCTTCTGTGGCCCGGTGGTTACCGTCAAATGCTTCGAGGACAACTCCCTGGTCAAGGCGATGGTGGACGCGGCGGGAGAGGGGCGTGTGCTGGTGGTCGATGGCGGCGGCTCACTGCGCCGTGCCCTGCTGGGCGGCAACCTCGGTGCCGCCGCTGCGCGCAATGGATGGGCTGGCGTGGTGATCGACGGCTGTGTGCGTGACGTCGCTGAACTTGCAGCCCATGAGGTTGGCATCCGCGCCTTGGCCTGCCTCCCCTTGCCGACGGAAAAGCGCAACGAAGGCCAGCGCGATGTGGCCGTTCAGATCCAGGGGGTCTGGGTTCGTCCGGGCGACTGGCTGTATGCCGATGCGGATGGCATCGTGGTGAGTGCCAGGTCCCTGGTGTGAGCGAGGCGCCGGGTGCGATGACAGGCTCGGACACACGCCACGTGTTCGTGTACGGCACCTTGCGCCGGGGCGAGGTCAATGACATCACGCGGCTGCAGCCGGCGCCGCGCTACCTCGGAATTGCCTCCATTCCGGGGGAGATGTACCACCTGGGCGATTACCCGGGTGTCGTGCTGGGAGGCTCGGGCAGGGTGCAAGGCGAGGTTTTTGCCATCGTCGCCGAACTCGAACATCAGCTCGATGCCATCGAAACGATCGAGCCGGCCCACTGCAGCGAGTATGTGCGGCGCCAGGTCGAACTGCGTGTGGGGGACCGAACGCTGCAGTGTCTGGTCTATGAGGTTCGGCCGCATTGTGTGCGAGGCCGTCCGCGTATTGTCGACGGCGATTGGGTGCGTGCTCGCCGCGGGCATGTGTGATCGATATCGAGGATTCGCAGCGATTTCAAATTAACCTTCGTCATTTCACATAAAGAAAAGTAACGTTGGTGCGCCGCCGCATATTTTCTCAATACGAGATATGTAATTTCGTATCGCGAAGTCGGAAGTCTAAGTCATTGATTTGATTTGACTAAATATTTGTCTTCTATAAGACATAAGATGTTTTAAAAGTCTTATAGAAGACTTAAATTCTAGGCATCGGTTTTCCAAATGTGCGAACGCGCAGCGCAGCACCACCGACTGGTTTCATGCAACTCTAGGAGAAAACTCATGCCGCAAACCCTGACTGAACAACTCAGCCGCGAACAGCAGATCGCCGCTCTGGAGAAAGACTGGGCGACCAACCCGCGCTGGAAAGGCATCAAGCGTGGCTACAGTGCCGCCGATGTGGTGCGCCTGCGTGGCTCCTTCCCGATCGAATACACCGTTGCCCGGCGCACGGCCGAGAAGCTGTGGGATCTGTTGCACAACGAGCCCTATGTCAACTGCCTGGGCGCACTGACCGGTGGTCAGGCCATGCAGCAGGTCAAGGCCGGCGTAAAGGCCATCTACCTGTCGGGCTGGCAGGTTGCCGCCGACAACAACACCTACTCGTCCATGTACCCTGACCAGTCGCTGTACCCGGTGGACTCGGTGCCGAAGGTCGTTGAAACCATCAACAACACCTTCCGCCGTGCCGACGAGATCCAGCACGCCAAGGGTGTGAATCCCGGCGACCAGGGCTACATCGACTACTTCGCGCCCATCGTGGCCGACGCGGAAGCCGGTTTCGGCGGCGTGCTCAACGCCTTCGAGCTGATGAAGGCCATGATCCGCGCAGGCGCGGCCGGCGTGCACTGGGAAGACCAGTTGGCTTCGGTCAAGAAATGCGGCCACATGGGTGGCAAGGTGTTGCTGCCGACCCGCGAGTCCTGCCAGAAGCTGATCGCTGCCCGCATGGCCGCCGACATCTGCGGTGTTCCTACGCTGGTGATCGCCCGTACCGACGCAGAAGCTGCCGACCTGCTGACCTCCGACTACGACGAGATCGACAAGCCCTTCCTGACCGGCGAGCGCACCGCCGAAGGCTTCTACAAGACCCGCAAGGGCCTCGACCAGGCGGTGGCCCGGGCCAATGCCTACGCCGAGTATGCCGACCTGGTGTGGTGCGAGACCGGCACGCCGGACCTGGACTTCGCCAAGAAGTTCGCCGATGCCGTGCACAAGGTGCATCCGGGCAAGATGCTCGCCTACAACTGCTCGCCCTCGTTCAACTGGAAGAAGAACCTGGACGATGCCACCATCGCCAAGTTCCAGCGCGAACTCGGCGCCATGGGCTACAAGTACCAGTTCATCACGTTGGCCGGCATCCACTCCATGTGGTACAACATGTTCGACCTGTCGCAGGACTACGTGAAGCGTGGCATGAGTGCCTACGTGGAGCGTGTGCAGGAGCCCGAGTTCGCAGCGCGCGACCGCGGCTACACCTTCGTGTCGCACCAGCAGGAAGTGGGTACCGGTTACTTCGATGAAGTCACGACCACCATCCAGGGCGGCAAGTCCAGCGTGACCGCACTGACGGGCTCGACCGAAGAAGAGCAGTTCCACTAAGAACCGAAGCGCCAGCGTGCGGCGCTACCGGGCTTGCGATCTCGCAGCCCGGTAGCGCCGCACTGCATTGGAGGGTTGATTTGATTCATTTTGAAAATGTCTTCATTCATGAAAATTTATAAGTTCATCTATGGATGCATGAGTAAAGAATTTAATTTATCTTATTTGCCGGAGTGCTTATATTCCATCTCATGCCCCTCGACGGGCGCCCGTAGTTGAGAGCTGCGACATGCGCTTGAAAGATTTCAAAAACTGAAAATCCGAAAGGAAACAATCACCATGGCCAAGAAATACAAGGTCCTGATCCTGGGCGCCTCTTATGGATCCTTGCTCTCGAGCAAACTGCTGATGGCGGGGCATGCGGTCACGCTGGTGTGTCGCCGCGAAACCGCTGATTTGATCAACCGCGAGGGGACGCGCGTGCGCATGCCTGTCAAGGGGCGCGAGGGCATGGTGGAAATCGATTCCCGCCAGCTCCCGGGGACGCTCGATGCAGTCTCGCCCAGTGGCGCCCACCCCGAGCGCTACGATCTGGTGGTGCTGGCGATGCAGGAGCCGCAATACAGTGCGCCGGGCATGCGCGAACTGATGGAGGCCACGGCGAAGGCCAAGGTGCCCTGCATGTCCATCATGAACATGCCGCCACTGCCGTATCTGGCCCGCATTCCTGGGCTGGATGCCAGTGGCTTGCGTGCATGCTTCCACGAGGCCGCAGTGTGGGAGGGCTTCGAGCCGGGCCTGATGACCCTGTGCAGCCCCGATCCGCAGGCTTTCCGCCCGCCGGAGGAAAAGCCCAATGTGCTGCAGGTGGGCTTGCCGACCAATTTCAAGGTGGCCCGTTTCGAGAATCCGGCCCATACGGCCATGCTGGTCCAGATGGAGGCGGACATCGCCGCTGCCCGTCTGAACGTCAATGGCGAGTCGCTCGATCTGCCGGTCAAGCTCAAGGTGCACGACTCCATCTTCGTGCCGCTGGCCAAGTGGGCGATGCTGCTCACCGGCAACTACCGTTGTGTGCAGTCTGACGGCATGCGTGCCATCAAGGATGCCGTTCATGGCGATCTGGAGCAGTCGCGCCAGGTCTATCAGTGGGTGGTGGATCTGTGCATCAAGTTGGGTGCGTCGCCCGACGACATGGTGCCTTTCGACAAGTACGCCGCTGCCGGCCAGGGGTTGCTCAAGCCCTCGTCGGCTGCGCGTGCCCTGGCGGCGGGTGCCACCGATATCGAACGTATCGATCTGCTGGTCAAGCTGGTGGCTGAGCAGCAGGGCCTGAGCAACGACTCGGTCAACGGAACCGTCAAGGTGGTCAACAGCTGGCTCGAGCGCAACCGGAAGGCCGTCGCCGAAAAAAAAGCCGCTGAGGCCGTCGCCGTTTGAGGTGGCGGGCCTCGCCGTCAGGCCAACTTCCAGACTTTCAACAGAAACGCCAGGGGCGCCCACCCCTGGCGTTCCCGCATTCTGGCTTGGCGCTGGCTCGCAAGAGGCGCCCCTCGGTTAGAATGGGGGCTGTGGACTCAGCGTCCGTGCACAAGAGCGAGAAAGGCACCCCGGTTATGACACCGCGAACTACCACCACCAGCGAGAGAGGCCTCCGGGGTTGCTAGTCCGCGCGCCCCGGGCGCAAGGTGCTATCAAATTCAAAACAAGGCGCGGTTTCTACCGCGCCTTTTTCATTTTCTTCGAGTGAGCACTATGGTTCAGATTACGTTGCCTGACGGTTCCAAACGCGACTTCCCCAGCCCGGTCACGGTGGCCGAGGTGGCTGCCTCCATCGGCGCCGGCTTGGCCAAGGCCGCGCTGGCCGGCAAGATCGGTGACAAGGTGGTAGACACCAGCTACCAGATCACGGCCGACAGCCCGTTGTCCATCGTGACGGCCAAGGACGCCGATGGCCTGGAGGTCATTCGCCACTCCACGGCCCATCTGCTGGCCTATGCCGTCAAGGAGCTGTTCCCCGACGCGCAGGTGACCATCGGCCCGGTGATCGAGCACGGTTTTTACTACGACTTCTCCTACAAGCGCCCCTTCACGCCGGAGGACCTGGCCGCCATCGAGAAGAAGATGGCAGAACTGGCGGCCAAGGACGAGCCCGTGGTGCGCCGGGTGCTGCCGCGTGATGAGGCCGTGGCCTACTTCAAGAGCCTGGGCGAGCACTACAAGGCCGAGATCATCGCCAGCATCCCCAGCGACGAAGACGTCAGTCTGTACCGCGAAGGCCAGTTCGAAGACCTGTGCCGTGGCCCGCACGTGCCCAGCACCGGCAAGCTCAAGCACTTCAAGCTGATGAAGGTGGCCGGCGCCTACTGGCGCGGCGACCATCGCAACGAGATGCTGCAGCGTGTTTACGGCACCGCCTGGGCCAGCAAGGAGGAGTTGCAGCAATACCTCACCATGCTGGAGGAAGCCGAGAAACGCGACCATCGCAAGCTCGGGCGCGAGCTCGATCTGTTCCACCTTGACGAGCACTCGCCTGGCACCGTGTTCTGGCATCCCAAGGGCTGGGCCGTCTGGCAGGAGGTGGAGCAGTACATGCGCCGCGTCTACCGCGACAACGGCTACCAGGAGGTCAAGGGCCCGCAGATCATCGACAAGAGCCTGTGGGAGAAAACCGGCCACTGGGACAAGTACCGCGAGAACATGTTCACCACCGAGAGTGAGAAGCGCGAGTACGCCTTGAAGCCCATGAACTGCCCGGGCCACATCCTGATCTTCAAGCAGGGTGTCAAAAGCTACCGCGACCTGCCACTGCGCTACGGCGAGTTCGGCGCCTGCCACCGCAACGAGCCCACCGGCGGCCTGCACGGCATCATGCGTGTGCGTGGCTTCACGCAGGACGACGGCCACGTCTTCTGTACCGAAGATCAGATCCTGCCCGAGTGCGTGGCCTTCACGGCTTTGCTGCAGAAGGTCTACAAGGATTTCGGCTTCACCGACATCATCTACAAAGTGGCGACCCGGCCCGAAAAGCGCATCGGCTCAGATGCGCTGTGGGACAAGGCCGAGGCGGCACTCATGGAGAGCCTGAGGGCGGCCGACTGCGCGTTCGAGATTGCCCCGGGTGACGGCGCCTTCTACGGCCCGAAGATCGAGTACACGCTGAAGGATGCCATCGGCCGCCACTGGCAGTGCGGCACCATCCAGGTCGATTTTTCCATGCCGGAGCGCCTCGACGCCGAATACGTGGGGGAGGACGGCAACCGCCATCGCCCCGTCATGCTGCACCGGGCCATCCTGGGCAGCCTGGAGCGTTTCATCGGCATTCTGATCGAGGAACACGCCGGTGCGCTGCCGACCTGGCTGGCGCCGGTGCAGGTGGCCGTGCTCA
>CAZJKR010000015.1:27745-28995 GCA_964546615.1 uncultured Curvibacter sp. | reverse complement strand
GCGCGGCAGTGATGAAGTTGTGGATGTGCGCCGCGCGCGCCGCCTCCTCCACCTCGGCGCGGCTGGCACCGGGACGTCCGTAGGCGATGTTGTATTCCACCGTGTCGTTGAACAGCACGGTGTCCTGCGGCACGATGCCGATGGCCTGGCGCAGGCTGGCCTGCGTGACCTGCCGGATGTCCTGGCCGGCGATGGTGATGCGGCCGTCACTCACGTCGTAAAAGCGGTACAGCAGGCGCGCCAAGGTGGACTTGCCGGCCCCTGAAGGGCCGACCACGGCCACCGTCTTGCCGGGCGGAATCTCGAAACTGACGCCGTGCAGGATGGTGCGCCCCCCGGCGGAGGCACCTGCGCCACCCGGGTCGTAGGCAAAGCTGACGTTCTCGAAACGGACCGCGGCCTGATCGGTACGCAGCGGCTGGGCACCGGGCGCGTCGGCCACTTCGCGCTCGCGCTCGAGCAGAACGAACATCTTGTCGATGTCCGTCAGGCTCTGCTTGATCTCGCGGTACAGCACGCCCAGAAAACCGAGCGGAATGTAGAGCTGGATCATCAGCGCGTTGATCATGACCAGGTCGCCCAGCGTCAGGCGCCCGTCGATCACCCCCTGGGTGGCCCGCCACAGCATGGCCACCAGGCCGGTGGCGATGATGAGCTGCTGGCCGGTGTTGAGCAGGCTCAGGGACGCCTGGCTCTTGATGGCGGCGCGGCGGTAGTGCTCCAGGTTCTCGTCGTAGCGACGCGCCTCGAACTCCTCGTTGTTGAAGTACTTGACGGTCTCGTAGTTGATCAGCGAATCCACCGCCCGGCTGTGCGCCGTCGAGTCGAGTTCGTTCATGCGGCGGCGAAAGCGGGTGCGCCATTCCGTCACCGTCACGGTGTAGGTGATGTAGGCCACCAGCGCCGAGAGCGTGATCCAGACGAACATCAGGTCGAACTTGACGGCCAGCAGCGAAAGCACCAGGGCGAACTCGATCAGCGTGGGCACGATGCTGTAGAGCGAGTAGGAGATCAGCGAGTGCACGGCGCGGGTGCCGCGCTCGATGTCGCGTGTCATGCCGCCGGTCTGTCGCTCCAGGTGGAAACGCAGACTCAAGGCATGCAGGTGGCGGAACACCTGCAGCGAGATGGTGCGCGAGGCGCCTTCCGTGGCTTTGGCGAACACCAGCTCACGCAGCTCGGTGAACAGCGTGCTCATGAAGCGCAGCGCGCCGTAGGCCAGCAGCAGGGCCGCCGGCACCACCCACAGC
>CAZJKR010000015.1:25239-27735 GCA_964546615.1 uncultured Curvibacter sp. | reverse complement strand
CGCTGTGGATGGTGACGGGGCTGTGGACAGCCGCGCGCCCGTGCCCGAGGGGTCGAGCACGTTGACGCAGTGCGCGCCTGCCCACAGCCCCCTGGACAGCCGCGCGCCCATGCCGATCGTGGCGATGACCTCCGGGCGCGGCGCGGCTGCCCACACCACCCACAGCACCTGCGGGTCGGCCGGGCGCAGGTTCATGTCGTCAACCAGCTCCTTGAGCAGCAGCGGCACGCCCACGTTGGCGAGCTTGGCCCCCACCATGAAGGCCAGGGCCGCGATGACGCGCCACTTGTAGAACCACAGGTAGGGGAACAGGCGCTGCAGCGTCGCCCAGTCAGAACGCGGCTGCGCGCGCGCGCCGGACGGCGCTGCGGCAGAGGGCAGATGGAGCATTTCGCCACGGCCACGCATAAGAGACAATCCGGTGAGTTGTTAAGAACGGAATTGTCACCCATGTCCACCTATTCGCCCTCCGCCCCGATCCTGCCGCCCTCGGACGAGGAACTGGTTCTCAAGGTCATCCCCATGCCCGCCGACAGCAACGCCAACGGCGACATCTTCGGCGGCTGGGTCATGGCCCAGGTCGACCTGGCCGGCTCGGTGATCCCGGCGCGTTACGCCGGCGGCCGGCTGGCGACGGTGGCGGTCAACGAGTTCATCTTCAAGCAGCCGGTCCGGGTGGGCGACATCCTGTCGTTCTACTCCAAGCTCACCCGCATCGGCCGCACCTCGATCACGGTGAAAGTGGAGGTCTACGCCGAGCGCTTCCAGGCCCAGGGGCAGTTTGTCAAGGTGACGGAAGCCAACCTGACCTACGTGGCCATCGACGAGCAGGGCAAGCCGCGCGCAATCCCGCACCGGCCATGACGCCAGACGCCGTTCGGGCTGGGTCTGCCAAAGCCCGTTTCGAAGCCGGTGCAGAGCCCTCGACAGACGCCGGGCGAACGGCAACCCTGCCGGTCAGGACACGATGTAGGCCCCGGCGCCGCTGGACAGCAACTTGCCGTCCGCCCCCCGGAACTCCATGCGGGTAGACGCCACGCGCGAGCCCAGTCGCAGCACCTCGGCCTGCAGTTCGAAATGCTCACCGATGCCCGGGCGAAGGTAGTCGATGCGCAGATCGATGGTGCCGAGCTTGGCAAAGCGCTGCAGTCGCTGCAGGGGCGACTCGTCCATGTGGCGCGCGCCGATGGCAGCCATCACGGCCAGGCCGCCCATGGCGTCCAGCCCGGCGCTGATGACGCCGCCGTGCAGCCGGTTGTAGCTGAAATGCCCGACCAGTTCATGCCGCATGGCGATGCGGGCCGTGACACGGTCGGGGTTGAGCGTGACGATCTTCAGACCCAGCACCTGGTTGAAGACAATCTTTTCCTCGAAGATGTCCTTCAGGCCGGCAATGAATTCCGGCTCGAAGCCTTCGGCAGGAAAAGGAACGGATTGTCGGGTCATGGGCATGCTCAGACCTTGGAAAAATCCGGTTTGCGCTTCTCCATGAACGCGGTAAATGCTTCGCGCGCTGCCGGCTCGCGCAGCATGCGCCCGAAACTCGCACCTTCCTCGGCCATCTGCTGCAGCACCAGCGCGGCCTGGCCCTTTTTCATCAGGCGCTTGGTCTCGACCAGCGAGGACAGCGGCTTGGCCGCCAGCTTGCGTGCCTGCGCCTGCGCGTAGCCGTTGGTTTCGGTCGGCGGCAGCACGCGGTTGACCAGGCCGGCCTCCAGCGCCGCCTCGGCCATGAAGGGCTCACCCAGCAACAGCGCCTCGGCGGCACGGTGGTAGCCGAACATCTGCGGCACCAGCAGGCTCGACGCCGCCTCCGGGCACAGGCCCAAGTTGACGAAGGGCATGGAGAAGGCCGCGTTGTCACCGGCGTAGACCAGATCGCAGTGGAACAGCAAGGTGGTGCCGATGCCCACCGCCGGGCCGCTGACAGCCGCGATCACCGGTTTGGGGAAACCGGCGATGCCGCGCAGAAAACGGAACACCGGCGCCTCCGGCGTGGCCGGCGGCTGGTTGAGAAAGTCGCCGATGTCGTTGCCGGCGGAAAACACCGTCTCGTGGCCCTGGATCACCACCACACGCACGGCCGCATCACTGGCGGCCTGCTCCACCGCGTCGGCCAGGCTGGCATACATGGCCGCAGTGATCGAGTTCTTGCGCTCCAGGCGGTTGAAACTGATCGTGGTCACGCCGTCTTCAGTGTGGACGAGGATGTCGGACATGGGGGCTCACTCCTTGAAATAGACGATCTGGTGGCTGGTGGCCAGCAACTGGCCGGCTTCGTTCCAGAGCTCGGCGCTCTGATCGAAATAACCGTTGAAGAAGGATTGTGCCCGCGCCTGCCCGAGCAGATAGCCGCTGCCGGTGGCGGCCAGCTCTTCGGCCCCGGCATGGAAATACACCGTCATCGACACCGTGCCGACCGGCGTCAGGCGCGCACGACGACGCCAGACGCGCGGAAAGAACACGTCGGCCAGCGCCAGCAGGCTGCAGAAGTCC
>CAZJKR010000015.1:0-25229 GCA_964546615.1 uncultured Curvibacter sp. | reverse complement strand
CGTGGCGGGTCGTCACGCATCCAGAGCTGCGTCAGGCTGTCGGCCTCGCTGCCGTCCCAATGCGCCGGCAGTTCACCCGCACAGGGACGCAGGTCGTAGCGCTGCAACCAGGCCACTGGCCGCGCCACGCTGGCACGCGCAATGTCGGCGGGTGCCGGCACCTCGGGCATGACGGCATCCACCGCGCTCCAGGTGGGGCGCCGCAGCGCCGTCACGGCCGTGGCGGTCAGCACCACGGTGTCCAGCCCGGCGGGGTCGGTCTGCGACACCAGCACCAGCCAGTGCTGGGTCGAACGGTTGGTGCGCATCGGCCGCGCTTCGATGCGAAAGGCGCCTTCGGCCAGCGCCGCGGCGAAATTTGCGGTGAACGACACTGGCTCGCCCAGCCGCTCCGGGTGGTCCATCACCGCCTTGAGCGCCTGGGCGGCGCTGAGGCCACCGAAAGGCCCCACCATGTTCCAGTAGGCGGCATGGGTATGCCCCTCGTAATGGCCGGGGGCGGTCTGCGCCAGCAGCGTGGCAGCGTCGAAAGGATGCAGGCTCATGGCTGCGTAGTGTGCACCCGCGCCGGCTCGCCGGCCGTCATCCTGGCGACGCCCGCGTCACCCAGGGCTTGCAGCGCAGCGACCGCCTGGGGCCACAGCGAGTCACGGAAATGCTCGCGGAACATGCCGAAGTGGCCGATGCGCCGGGCCAGCACGTCCTCCGGCCCCAGGCTCTGCACCTCGCTCGGCGCGTTCGGGTACAGCCCCACCAGCGCCCGGGTGCCGCGCAGCGTCATGAGCTCGTCATCGGTGAACGCCCAGGCCAGCAGCGGGAAGCGCACACGCGCATAGCGCTCGGCCACGGCAGCACCTTCCGCACCCACGCTATAGCGCGGGTGCAGGCACCAGCGACGCCACTGGCGGATCACACCGGCCGGCAGGTCGCCCACCTTGCGCAGGCCGCGACCGGGGAAGTAACCGCACACCCGGGTGGCCACCGGCACCAGCACATGCCAGAAGTAGAGCACGCTGCGCCGCAACCGTGGCGCGTTGTCGCGCCAGTAGCCGCTGCCGGCAGCAATGCTGAGCAGGCCGGCGACCCGATCAGGCTGCTCGAACAGGCCCGGCAACTGCGCGCCCAGGCTGTGGCCGATCAGGTAGAGCGGTTGGTCCGGCAGCGCCGCCTTGGCGGCCTGCACCACGGCCTCGTAATCCTGCGCCCAGTCGAACAGGTCAGCGCGGAAACCGCGCAGGGTGTGGCCCGGCGTGTCGGGCAGCGAGTCACCGTGGCCACGGTAGTCGAAGGTGGTGACGCGATAACCCTGCTCGGCCAGCCAGCGGGCAAACGGGGCATAAAACCCCTGCTGCACCCCCATGGCGCCGCCGATGACCACACTGGCCTGCGCCGCACCGGCCGGCTCGTATTCACGCAGCGCAAGCGCCGCGCCATCGTCGACCCGCAGCGTGCGCTTGTGCATGCCACGCCCGGTCAGACGCGCTCGAAGATGCCGGCGGCGCCCTGGCCCATCCCCACGCACATGGTGACCATGCCGTACTTCAGGTTCTTGCGGCGCAGCGCGTGCACCACAGTCGCCGAGCGGATGGCGCCGGTGGCGCCCAACGGGTGGCCCAGCGCGATGGCGCCGCCCATGGGGTTGACCTTGGCCGGATCCAGCCCCAGGCTGTTGATGACAGCCAGCGACTGGGCAGCAAAAGCCTCGTTCAGCTCATACCAGTCGATATCGCTTTGCTTCAGACCGGCGTTGCGCAGTGCCGCAGGGATGGCTTCGATCGGGCCGATGCCCATGATGTGCGGCGGCACGCCACGCGAGGCGAAGCTGACGAAACGCGCCAGCGGCGTCAGGCCGAAGCGTTTCACGGCGTCGCCGCTGGCCAGGATCAAGCCCCCGGCGCCGTCACTGGTCTGCGAGCTGTTGCCGGCGGTGACCGAGCCGCGGGCGGCGAACACGGTCTTGAGCTTGGCCAGCGCCTCCAGCGTGGTGTCGGCACGCGCGCCTTCGTCCAGATTGACGGTGCGGGTCTTGGTGCTGACCTCGCCAGTCTGCAGGTTGGGTGTGCGCTCCGTCACCTCGATCGGCGTGATCTCGGCCGTGAACTCACCGGCCTGCTGGGCCCGCACGGCGCGTTGGTGCGATTCGAGTGCGAAGGCGTCCTGCGCCTCGCGGCTGACCTTCCACTGCTGTGCCACCTTCTCGGCCGTCAGGCCCATGCCGTAGGCAATGCCGACATCACCGTCGCGCTCGAAGATCGAGGGCGAGAGCGAAGGCGAATTGCCCATCATGGGCACCATGCTCATGCTTTCCACGCCGGCGGCGATCATGACCTCGGCCTCGCCGACGCGGATGCGGTCGGCCGCCATCTGCACCGCCGACAGGCCGGAGGCGCAGAAGCGGTTGACGGTGATGCCACCCACGCTGGTGGGCAGGCCAGCCAGCACCGCGGCGATGCGCGCCACGTTCAGGCCCTGCTGGGCCTCGGGGATGGCGCAGCCGCAGATGATGTCTTCGATGGCCGCCGGGTCCAGCCCCGGCGCCTGGGCCAGCGCGGCTTTCAACGTGGTGGCCAGCAGGTCGTCCGGGCGGGTGTTGCGGAAGAAACCGCGGTGCGAGCGGCCGATGGGCGTGCGCGTGGCGGCAACGATGTAGGCGTCTTGAACTTGTTTCATGATGATCCTTTCGAGATCACGTTAAGAGACTGACAGGGTTCGTGGCTGAGGAAGCGTAGCGAGCAGGCCTCAGGCAAGGCGGACGGAGCGCAGCCACCGCAACGTACTTCCTGTACGTGAGGATGGCGAGCACCGCCCAACGCGGCATGAGGTCTGCGCAGTAGCTTCATCAGTTGCGAAGCGGCTTGCCCGTGGAGAGCATGCCCAGGATGCGTTCCTGCGTCTTGGGGTGCACGATGAGCGAGCAGAAGGCTTGGCGCTCCAGCGCCATCAGGTATTCCTCGCTCACCAGCGTGCCGGGCTCGACCTCGCCGCCGCAGACCACGCCCGCGATCAGGCTGGCGATGTGGAAGTCGTGCTGGCTGATGAAGCCGCCGTCGCGCATGTTGACCAGCTGGCCCTTGATGGTGGCAATGCCGCTGCGGCCGGCCACCGGGAACAGGCGCTTGTGCGGTGCGCGCCAGCCGCCCTGGTACATGGCCCGTGCCTCGTTGAGCGCCACGTAGAGCAGCTCGTCCTTGTTCGGCACGATGACGTCGCTCTCCAGCAGATAGCCCAGCTTGCGCGACTCCAGCGCGCTCGTTCCCACCTTGGCCATGGCCGCGGCGGTGAAGCCCTCGGTCAGGAAGGGCAGGAGGTCCTTGCCCGTGGAGGCGGCGGCGTTCTCGGCTGCACGGCGCGCGATATAGGTCAGACCGCCGGCACCCGGGATCAGGCCGACGCCGACTTCGACCAGACCGATGTAGGACTCCATGGCGACGACACGGCGCGCCGAGTGCACCGCCAGCTCGCAGCCGCCACCCAGGGCCATGCCGCGGATGGCGGACACCACCGGCACGCCGGCGTAACGCAGGCGCAGCATCATGGTCTGCATCTCGTGCTCGGCGCCGTCGATGGCGCCCACGCCGGCGACCATGAAGGCCGGCATCATGGCCTGCAGGTCGGCGCCGACGCTGAAGGGCTCGTCGCCCGACCAGATCACCAGGCCCTGGTAGTCCTTTTCCGCCAGCGCGATGCCCTGCATCAGACCCTCAACCACGTCCGGGCTGATGGCGTGCATCTTGGTCTTGATGCTGGCGATCAGCACCTCGTCGTCCAGCGTCCACAGGCGGACACCGCTGTTCTCCTGCAGCGTCTTGCCGGCAGCCTGAAATTTCACACTGCCCTCACCCAGCACGCTCTCAGGGAAATGCTGACGCGCATACACCGGCAACTGGCGACGTGGTTCGAACTTGCCCGTCGTCGGGTTGAAGGAACCTTCGGGCGTGTGCACGCCACCGGCCTGGGCCACCGGACCGTCGAACACCCATTGGGGCAGCGGCGCCTTGCACAGGGCCTTGCCGGCATCGATGTCCTCCTGGATCATCTTCGCCACTTCCAGCCAACCGGCTTCCTGCCAGAGCTCGAACGGGCCCTGCTTCATGCCGAAGCCCCAGCGCATGGCCTGGTCAACGTCGCGCGCCGTGTCGGCCACGGCCGCCAGATGCACGGCGGCGTAATGGAAGCTGTTGCGCAGGATGGCCCAGAGGAACTGGCCCTGTGCACCTTCGCTGTTGCGCAACAGCTTCAGGCGCTCGCCGGCCGGCTTCTTGAGCATGCGCTCATAGACCGCATCGGCCTTCTGGCCGCCCGGCACGTAGTCCTTGCCCGCCAGGTCGAAGCGCAGGATGTCGCGCCCGACCTTCTTGTAGAAGCCGGCCTTGCTCTTCTGGCCCAGATGGCCCAGGTCCAGCAGGGTCTTGAGCACTTCGGGTGTGCCGAAGCTGCCGTAGAACGGGTCGCTCTGCTCGTCCAGGTTGTCCTGCAGCGTCTTGATGACGTGGGCCATGGTGTCCAGGCCCACGACGTCGGCGGTACGGAAGGTACCGGAGCTGGCACGACCGAGTTTCTTGCCGGTGAGGTCGTCTACCACGTCGAAGCTGAGGCCGAAGTTCTCCACTTCCTTCATGGTGGCCAGCATGCCGGCAATGCCGACGCGGTTGGCGATGAAGTTGGGCGTGTCCTTGGCACGCACCACGCCCTTGCCCAGGCCGCTGGTGACGAAGGTTTCCAGCTGGTCCAGGATGGCAGGCTGCGTGGTCGGCGTGGCGATCAGCTCCACCAGGTACATGTAGCGCGGCGGGTTGAAGAAGTGGATGCCGCAGAAACGCGGCTTGATTTCTTCCGGCAGCACTTCCGACAACTTGGTGATCGACAGCCCCGAGGTGTTGGACGCCACGATGGCGTGCTTGGCGACGAACGGCGCGATCTTCTGGTACAGATCGAGTTTCCAGTCCATGCGCTCGGCAATGGCCTCGATGATGAGGTCACACTCCTTGAGCAGACCCAGGTGCTCTTCGTAGTTGGCCGCCTGGATCAGGCTGGCGTCATCGGCCACGCCCAGCGGTGCCGGTTTGAGCTTCTTGAGGTTGTCGATGGCTCGGGTGACGATGCCGTTCTTCGGCCCTTCCTTGGCGGGAAGGTCGAACAGCACCACCGGCACCTTGACATTGACCAGATGGGCTGCGATCTGCGCCCCCATGACGCCGGCACCGAGCACGGCGACTTTTCTGACTTGGAATCGGGACATCTTGTCTTCCTTGTTGAGGGCTGCGCTTACTGCACTCGGTTCCAGACCTGGGTCCGGTAGAACGGGCCGATATAACCGCGAATCTGCAGCTTGGCGCCGCCCTCCAGTGGCGTCATGCGCAGGGTGTAGGTCTTGCCGTTTTCCGGATCGAGGATGTTGCCCCCCTCCCAGACCTCCTTGCCGTCCGCCTTCTTGGCGCCACGGATGATCTCCATGCCCAGCTTCGGCTGGCCCTTGCGGTCATCGGTGCACAGATCGCATATCGGGTTGGCGGAGGGCATCAGCGACTTCTCGACCACGCCGCTCAGCACGCCGGCGGCTTCGCGGATGCGGATTTCCGCCTTCGGCTTGCCCGATTCGTCGTCAATGCTCTGCCACAGCCCCATAGGGGTCATCTGTGCCAGCACGGGGGCGCCGACAGACGCCAGACAGATCAGCAGTTTTCGTTTCATCTTCGGCTCCGTTCACAGTTCAGTTGCGGTGACATCAGGCCAAGGCCAAGTCGGTGTCCATCAGGACCTTGCTGCCGGCACGCGCGGTGCGCATCAGCGTTGCGGTCTCGGGGAAGAGCTTGGCGAAATAGAAGCGCGACGTCTGCAACTTGGCCTGGTAGAACGGGTCGGTGTTGCCTTCGGCGATCTTCTTCAGCGCCACCGAGGCCATGCGGGCGAAGAAGTAGCCGAACACCAGGTGGCCAGCCACGCGCAGGTAGTCCACGGCCGCGGCGCCCACTTCGTCCGGATTCTGGAAACCCTTGAAGCCGATTTCGGTGGTGAACTTGGTCATCTGGTCGCCCAGGTAGGCCAGCGGGTTGATGAACTCGGCCATCTTTTCGTTGACGCCTTCTTCCTCCACCAGCGCGCCGACCAGCTTGCCGAATTTTTTGAGCGTGGCGCCGTTGTTGCCCAGGATCTTGCGGCCCAGCAGGTCGAGCGACTGCACGGTGTTGGTGCCCTCGTAGATCATGTTGATGCGGGCATCGCGCACGAACTGCTCCATGCCCCACTCCTTGATGTAGCCGTGGCCGCCGAAGACCTGCTGGCACATCACGGCCGACTGGAAGCCGTTGTCGGTCAGGAAGGCCTTGATGATGGGGGTCAGCAGCGCCAGCATCTCGGCACTGTCCTTGCGCACCTTTTCGTCCGGGTGGTAGAACTCCTTGTCCAGCAGGTTGGCGCAGAAGCAGGCCAGCGCGCGACCACCCTCGGCATAGGCCTTGGCGGTCAGCAGCATCTTGCGCACATCGGGGTGCACGATGATCGGGTCGGCCGGCTTGTCCTTGGCCTTGACCCCGGACAAGGAGCGCATCTGGATGCGGTCCTTGGCGTAGGCCAGCGCGTTCTGGTAGGCCACTTCGGTCAGGCCCAGCGACTGGTTGCCCACGCCCAGGCGGGCGGCGTTCATCATCACGAACATGGCCTGCAGACCCTTGTTGGGTTGGCCCACCAGCGTGCCGACCGCATCTTCCAGGATCATCTGGCAGGTGGAGTTGGCGTGGATGCCCATCTTGTGCTCCAGGCCGCCGCAATGGATGCCGTTGCGCTCGCCCATGGCGCCGTCGGCCTTGACCTTGTATTTCGGCACCACAAACAGGCTGATGCCCTTGCTGCCCTGCGGCGCGTCCGGCAGACGGGCCAGCACCAGGTGCACGATGTTCTCGGCCATGTCATGCTCACCGGCGCTGATGAAGATCTTGGCGCCATTGAGCTTGTAGCTGCCGTCGGCCTGCGGCTCGGCCTTGGTGCGCAGCAGGCCCAGGTCGGTGCCGCAGTGCGGCTCGGTCAGGCACATGGTGCCGGTCCATTCGCCGCTGACCAGCTTGGGCAGGTAGAGTTTCTTCTGCTCCTCGGTGCCATGCGCATGCAGGCACTCATAGGCACCGTGCGACAGACCCGGGTACATGGTCCAGGCCTGGTTGGCCGAGTTCAGCATCTCGTAGAAGCACTGGTTGAGCACGAAGGGCAGGCCCTGGCCGCCGTATTCCGGGTCGCAGCTCAACGCCGGCCAGCCGCCTTCGATGTACTGCGCATAGGCTTGCTTGAAGCCCTTGGGGGTCTTGACCTCATGCGTCGTCTTGTCGAGCACGCAACCCTCGGCATCGCCGCTGATGTTGAGCGGGAACGCCACTTCAGCGGCAAACTTGCCGCCCTCTTCCAGCACGGCATTGATGGTGTCGACGTCGATGTCGGCGTGACGCGGGATCTGCTTGAGTTCTTCCGTGACGTTGAGCACTTCGTGCATCACGAACTGCATGTCGCGCAGGGGCGGGTTGTAGCTGGGCATGGCTTACTCCTTGGTGGCTTTCGGGGTGGATCTGGGGGTGGATTTGCGCCCGGTCTTGCTGACCGCGGCTTTGCTCGGTGCGGCCTTGGTGGCCGATGATTCGTTGCCATAGCGCGCCAGGATGTGCTCGAAGCCCTTGTGGGTGCGCTCGATGGAACCTGGCGTCTTGAGGAAACGGGCTTCGTAATGCAGCCCGAGGATGAGGCTGTGGATCTCGAACACGATCTGGCGCTCGTCGGCATCGGGCGAGAGGTGCCCCTCTTCCTTGGCCTGCACCACGGCGCGGTGCACCGCGGCCAGCCAGGTCTTGACGGCACTGGCCAAGGCGTCGCGCACCGGGCCGGTACGGTCGTCGAAGTCGACGGCGCCACTGATGAAGATGCAACCGGACTGGATCTCGACCGAAACCCGCTTCATCCAGTTGGAAAACAGCGCCTGCAGGCGCGGCAGGCCACGCGGCGCCTTGAGCGCCGGGTAGAAGATTTCCTGCTCGAAGCGGTGGAAGTACTCGCGGATGACGGAGATCTGCAACTCTTCGCGCGAACCGAAGTGGGCAAACACGCCCGACTTGCTCATGCGCGTGACCTCCGCCAGCACACCGATGCTCAGGCCCTCCAGTCCGATCTGCGCCGCCAAGCCGAGGGCGGCATCGATGATGGCCAGCTTGGTCTGCTGGCCCTTGTGCAGGGCACGCCCTTCGCGCGTGCTGTCACGCTGGGCGACACGCGCGGTCTTGGTGGACAACTCGACAACGGTCATGGCTTGGGAATAAAACGAACGGTCGTGCTATTTTGCATGAAAAAAAGAGTCGCTCGCAAGCCCCGACAAAAAATAAGGCTCCCGCAGCGGGGAGCGTTGCCTTCACACCCGGCTGAACGGCAGGTGCTTACAGGCGGAACGGCATCACCCGCTGGGTCTGCGTGCCCAGCCCCTCGATACCCAGTGTCATGACATCGCCTTTCTTGAGGAAGCGCTGTGGTTTCATGCCCATACCGACCCCGGGCGGTGTGCCGGTGATGACGACGTCGCCCGGCATCAGCGTCATGTACTGGCTCAGGTGGCTGATGATCTTGGCCACGCTGAAGATCATGGTCTTGGTGTTGCCGGTCTGCGCGCGCTGGCCGTTGAGATCCAGCCACATGGCCAGTTTCTGCGGGTTGGGGATCTCGTCGCGCGTGACCAGCCAGGGGCCAAGCGGGCCGAAGGTGTCGCAGCCTTTGCCCTTGTCCCACTGGCCACCGCGTTCGAGCTGGAACGCGCGCTCGCTCACATCGTTCGCCAGCACATAACCGGCCACGTGGTCGAGCGCCGCCTTCTGCGTCACGTGGCGCGTGAGCTTGCCGATCACGACGCCCAGCTCCACCTCCCAGTCGCCCTTGACCGCGCCCTTGGGCAGCATGACGTCGTCGTCCGGCCCCTGGATGCAGCTGATGGCCTTGGTGAAGACGATGGGCTCCTTGGGGATCGGCATGCCGGCTTCGGCCGCATGGTCGCGGTAGTTCAGGCCGATGGCGATGAACTTGCCGATGCCCGCCACCGGACAGCCCAAACGCACGGTTTGCTGCGGCGTGCCGCGCACCAGCGGCAGCGCCTCCGGCTTGAGCCGGCGCAGCTTGGCCAGGCTGGCGTCGCTCAACTGGCCGGGGCCGATGTCCGGCACCACGCCACTGAGGTCGCGCAGCTTGCCCTGGCCATCGATCAGGCCCGGCTTCTCCTTGCCGGGGGTGCCATAGCGGACGAGTTTCATGGGTGTCTCCTGTCTTCTTGAAATAGGAATGAAAAATGGCGCCTACCCTTACGGGGCAAGCGCCACCGGCTACGTAATCAATAGCAACTCAGAGCATCTGCGCCAGGCTGGCCTCCAGATGCTCGGACGGCAGGCGCCGGAAACCGGAGCGGGCAAACCGCTGCAGCCGGCCGACGACAAAGGCCGTCAGCACCGAAGCGCCGACCTGGGCGTCCACGCTGGGCGTGGCCGAACCGGGCTGGAGGCCTTCGCGCAGGCACTGCTTGAGGGTGGATTCGATCTTGTCGAAAAACTGGTTCATGCGCTGCTGCAGGCGCTCGTTCTCGAACACCAGCGCGTCACCCACCATGACGCGCGTCATGCCCGGGTTTTTCTCGGCAAACTGCACCAGCATGGCAATGATCTTGCCTGCCTGCCGCACGCCGGCCGCCGCGTCACCGGCTTCGCGCTCGGTGATCTGATTGACCAGTGAGAATACCGCCTGCTCGATGAACTCGATCAGCCCCTCGAACATCTGCGCCTTGCTGGCGAAGTGCCGGTACAGCGCCGCCTCGCTCACTTCCAGCTTGGCCGCCAGTGCCGCCGTGGTGATGCGCTCGGCACCCGGCTGTTCCAGCATGGTGGCCAAAGCCTGCAGGATCTGCACCCGACGCTCGCCCGGTTTGGGGCGCTTGCGCACCGGCGCGGCGGCCTCGCTCTCTGCGGGCGTGGAGGGGGTGGTGTTTTCGACGTCAGACATGGTGCTCAGGAATCCGTTTTTTTGATTCTCGCACAGGCCCAGCCATGGGTTTTCCCTCGGTGGTCGCCCACTCCGGCATCCCCCCTCTTCCCGCTCAATCTGAGCCTTTCGAATGACTTCGACAAGCTCGGCCTGAACGGAGTGAGACGTTTGCTCAATGCGAGCGGATCATGGTCCCGTAGGCCTGATCCGACAAGATCTCCAGCAGCATGGCATGCGGGACGCGACCGTCGATGATGTGTACCGCATTGACCCCGCTCTTGGCCGCATCCAGCGCGCCGGCGATCTTGGGCAGCATGCCGCCGGAGATGGTGCCGTCAGCCACCAGTTCGTCGATGCGCTTCATGGTCAGCTCGGTCAGCAGCTGACCCTGCTTGTCCAGCACACCGGGGATGTTGGTCAGCATCAGCAGCTTTTCGGCCCGCAGCACGGTGGCCAGCTTGGCCGCCACCACGTCGGCGTTGATGTTGTAGCTCTCGTTGTGCTCACCAAAACCGAGCGGGCTGACCACCGGGATGAACTGGTCGTCCTGCAGCGCCTTGACCACGCTGGGGTCGATCGACTCGATATCGCCCACCTGACCGACATCGTGCTCCTTGCCCGGATCGTTGGCATCGACCATCTTGAGCTTGCGCGCCCGGATCAGGCCGCCGTCGCGCCCGGTCAGGCCCACCGCCTTGCCGCCGGCCTGGTTGATCAGGCCCACGATGTCCTGCTGCACCTCGCCGGCCAGCACCCACTCGACCACTTCCATGGTTTCGGCATCGGTCACCCGCATACCCTGGATGAACTCGCCCTTCTTGCCCAGACGGTTCAGCGCCGTTTCGATCTGCGGCCCGCCGCCGTGCACCACCACCGGGTTGATCCCGACCAGCTTGAGCAGCACCACGTCCTCGGCGAAGGCGGCCTGCAGCAGCGGATCCGTCATGGCATTGCCGCCGTACTTGATGACCATGGTCTTGCCATGGAACTTGCGGATGTAAGGCAGCGCCTGGGCCAGGATCTCGGCCTTGTCGCGGGGCTGGATGTGGGCGATGTCTGTCATGTTCGGTCAGTCCGGATTTGCAGAACCGGATTGTGCCGTATCCCCGGCTCAGGCCGCCGGAGCAGGCTGCTCGCCATATCCGTGGACACAGTCGCGCAGCACCGCCTTGATCCGCTCGACATCCTCAGCCGCAGCCGCACGCTCCAGCGCGCGCAGCTGCACCTGGAGCGCCTCCCATGCCAAATAGTCTTCGTGCGCCTTCATGATGCGCGGATGGGCAGTCGGGGCTGGGTTGTCGCCTATCAGCAACTCCTCGTAAAGCTTTTCGCCTGGACGCAAACCGTTGACAACAATCTCGATGTCCCCATCGGGATGCGATTCGTCACGAACTTTAAGACCCGACAACTCCACCATCCGACGCGCCAGCTCCATGATCCTGACAGGCTCGCCCATGTCGAGCACAAAGACCTCCCCCCCGCTAGCCATGGCACCGGCCTGCAGCACCAGCTGCGCCGCCTCGGGAATGGTCATGAAATAGCGCGTTACCTCGGGATGCGTGACCGTCAAAGGCCCCCCCGCCGCGAGTTGCCTGCGAAACAGTGGCACCACACTGCCACTCGATCCCAGCACATTGCCGAAACGGACCATGCTGAAGCAGGTATGCCCGCCCTCAGGCGACTGCTGTGCCATGGCCTGCAGCACCAGCTCCGCCATGCGCTTGCTGGCTCCCATGACGTTGGTCGGGCGCACCGCCTTGTCGGTCGACACCAGAACGAAATGGCCTACGCCATGCCGCGCCGCGGCTTGCGCCATATTCAAGGTGCCGAAGACATTGTTGAGGATAGCCGAGGGGGGAAAGATCGATGATCGCCAGTCGCCGATGCCCCAGGCCTATGTTCCCCTCTATCCAATGTCCCTCGCCATCGGGCCCGCGATGCGCGATGGCGTCCGTCATCCGTTTGAGAATGACAGGAGAGACGGCATCGCCGTTGAGGTTAACAATGCCTGTGATACCGCACATCAGCCGCTGTAGCTCAGAACATTGTTGATCACGTACTGCTGCTCTGCTTCCGTCATTCCGTGGAACAGAGGCAAGGAGATGCTGCAGTCGTTCGCGGCATATGCCATGGGAAAGTCTTCGGGCTTAAGCCCGTACTTCTCGCGATAGTAGGTCAACATATGCACCGCATGGGTCGCAGGGCGCGTGGAGATGCCAGCCTGCTGCAGGCGGTCCATCCATTCGTTGCGAGCGACATTCACACGCTTGACAGACTGGGGAACGATCGGTTCCGGCTGGAACAAGCAGGGGTAGCTCTGGTAGCCGTGGCCGTATCCGGTCGGATGGGCCGGGATCTTGAGCCAAGGCAGCTGGGCAAACGCCTGGTCGTAGATGCCGGCCAACCGCCGGCGCTCATCGATGATCGCCTGCGCCCGGTCCATCTGCGCCGCACCTAGCGCAGCCTGCAGATCCGTCATGCGCTGGTTGTAACCAGCATCCGGATGATCGGCCAGCAGATAGGGGCGCGCGCCCATGTGGCGCTGCAAATCTGTCATGGCCGCACCATGGTCTCGCAGGCGGCGCAGCTTCTCGGCCAGCGCATCGCTTTGGGTGGTGATCATGCCGCCTTCGCCGGTTGTGATCGCCTTGCGCGGATGGAAGCTGAAGCAACCCGTGTCGCCCAGGGTGCCGACATGGCGCCCCTGGTAGGTGCTGCCAAAACCGCAGGCCGCATCCTCGACCACCCACAAACCGTGCTTGCGCGCCAGCTCCATGACGGGGTCCAGGTCGGCCGACAGGCCGAACAGGTGCACGGGCAGGATGGCCTTGGTGCGGGATGTGATCTTGCGTGCCGCGTCGTTGACATCCAGATTGAAGGTATTGAGGTCGATGTCGCAGAAGACGACCTTGCCGCCCAGGTGCTCGACCACGTTGGCCGTCGCGATCCAGGTGAAGGCCGGCACGATGGCCTCATCACCCGGACCGAAACCCAGAGCAGCCAGAGACAGGTGCAGGGCGGTGGTGCAGGAGGTCACTGCGATGGAATGGCGCGCGCCGGTGAACGCCGACCACTTATCCTCGAACTCACGCACCTTGGGGCCCTGGACGAGCCAGCCGCTGCGCAGCGGGCCCAGGACGCTTTGAAGCTCCTCCTCGGTGAGGCTGGTCCGCGCGATCGGGACATTCATCTTTGCGCTTTGGCTCATGCGGGTAGCCCCACGGCAGCGCGGCGGGCTGCGACTTCGGCCTTGTGGCTGGCACGCCACTCGATCAATCGGCGCAGCCCCTCCTGCAGGTCGATGGTCGACGTGAAGCCAATCTCCTTGGAGGCCTTCACGGGGCTGCCAATGCGGTTACGCACCAGCGTTGCCTGGCTGCGCGGTGCGTACTTGATTGGCTGCTTGCTGCCGGTCAGGACGATGAGCATCTCGGCCAGCTCCTTTAGCGACGTGCGCTTGCCCGTGCCAACGTTGTAGAACGAATCCACTGCGTCCGACTTCATCGCGCAGACGTTGGCCAGGCCGCAATCCTCCACAGCCACAAAGTCGAAGGCTTCGGAGCCGTCGCCCATGATGGTCGGGCTCTCTCCCTTGTCGATGGCGTCAAGCATCTTCATGATCACGGCGATGTACGCACCGTGATAGTCCTGCCGGGGGCCGTAGACGTTCATGTAACGCAAGCCCACATAGTTGAGGCCGTAGCGATGGTGGAACGCACGCAGCATCGCTTCGCCGCAGATCTTGGTCGCGCCGTAGAAATTCTTGTTATTGAACGGGTGGTCTTCCGTCATGGGCTCCTGGACGGCGTCGCCATACACGGACGCCGAGGACGAGTAGACCAGACGCTTGACGCCCTTCTTGACGCAGGCCTCCATGACATTGAAGGTGCCGCGGACGTTGACGTCGAACGCGGTGCGCGGGTACTCGTGGCACTGGAGCAGCCACAGGGCAGCCAGGTGGATTACGCCGTCGGCGCCGTCGATGGCCGACTCCAGAATGTCGGTCTGCATGACATCGCCGCCCACGTCGTAGATCCTGACGCGCGGGTCCTTGAGTGCGTTGTGCAGATTCTCGGCCCGGCCGCGCACGAAGTTGTCATAAATAACAACTTCCTTGACATCGTCCTTGATCAGGTGATCGACGGTGTGGGAACCGATCAGGCCGGCGCCACCGATCACCACCAGCTTCTTTCCTCGAATGTCCATGGGAATCTCTTTCCTTGCTTTACTTGACCTGTTGCTGATTCATTAACTTATCGTGCTTGGCAATGGAGCGCTTGATGAGTTCCAGATTGTCCTTGGTCCACGCCACGGTGCGCCTCAATCCCTCGCGGATATCCACTTCCGCCCTAAAACCCAGATCGCGCTGCGCTTTTTCGGTAGAAGCGAAGCGCTTGCCAGACCGATCCCAGTCGCGCGCAGGCCTCAAGTCCAGAGGAGTCTTGTTGCCCGTGAATTCATTGATCAGGGTTGCCAACTCCAGGATCGTCGTCTCCCGACCGGTTGCCAGGTTGTAGACCTCACCAGGCGCTCCACTACGCGCACAGGCCATCAGGCCACGCGCCATGTCTTCGACAAAGATGAAATCTCGACTGGCATTGCCGCCGTTATCAAGCGGAAGCGCTTCGCCGTTTAGTGCACGCCAGACAAAAGTGGGCGTCACATTTCGCCAGACGGTGTGCACGGTTCCTCGCCACTGCCCAGCCCCCAGAATTTCGCGTGGGCCGTAAACATTGGAGAACCGCGCTTTGACGAAAGGCAACTGATGTCGCTGGAAATAGTAGTTACCGTAAAGCTCGCCGATGATCTTGGAGATCGAGTACGGGCTGTCGTGATACAGGGTTACCGGCTGTTCTTCCGTCGTGGCGGTAGGGGTATCGTAGGTCTTTTCTGCCACTGCGCAGGCCGCTGCCGCATACACCACTTTCTTCAGCCCACGAATATCCTTCAGCCGGTCAAACAGCTTGAGCGAAGTGAGTGTGTTGTTGTCGTGGTCAGCCAGAGGGTTGGCGATGGATGACTGATTGCCGTGGTAACAAGCCAGATGAAAGGCAAAATCCAGATCTTGCGGAAGGTCGGCTAGGATCTTCTCATCAGTGATTGATCCAAAGACGAAACGCACCCGCGAATCCGCCGGGATGTTGAAAACATCGGAAGAAAGCAGGTTGTCCACCACAATGATTTCGCGCGGCCCCTCTTGCAACAATTGGTGCACGAGGTTGCTGCCGACAAAACCCGCCCCACCGACCACGAGAATCCGGGCGTTGGCAAATGAAAGACTCATATTGAAAACCTTGCTAACGAGATGTGGGGGCCTTGAGGTGCGAGAACACGTCGGTCACGCCGTGCTCGTCGTACCATGCCAGCTGTCGGCCAATGGTTTCCTTGAAACCGACCTTCGGAGTCCAGCCAAATTTGTGCGCGGTCTCTGCTGCATCAAGCGAGACCACCGGTACGTCATCTGCCGCGGGCGGAACAATTGGAACTTCCGCCGGAGGAAGGCCGAGATGCTGACAAACCAAGTCAAAGATTTCCTTGATGGTGTGCGCCTCGCCACTGGCGACGTTGAACACGCCTACAGGCGCGCTCGCGACGATCGCCAGATCCATGAACGCGAGAAAGTCGCTCATATCGAGGAAATCGCGGGCGGTATCGGAACAGAAGCACTTCTGGCCGGCTTTCAGACGCTTGTAGAACGTAGGAATAGGCCCGATGGCCAGCCGGGGGCCAGTGACGTTGGCGATTCGCAGCGACAGCGTGGGCACGCCAGCAAGCAGCATGTACTGCTCACCCGCTGTCTTGCTGATGCCGTAGCTGGTAAAGGGCGCCGTCGGATGGTCCGCGGGAATCGGAAGTTGCTTCGGACGACCGTAGCACAATGCCGTCTGGAAATTGATCAGGCGCAACACGCCGTGTGATTTGGCAGCGCGAGCCACATGCCCGCCGCCTATCACGTTGGTCAAGCCGTCTTCCACCCAATCATCGGGGTCCTTGTACGCGGCAGCAGCATGAACCACAACTTCGGGCTTGAAGGCCGCAAAGCACTCCTCCACCAGCTTCGGATCGGCGATAGAGCCTTCACGAACAGTCAGCCCTTTGACTTCGGGCACAACCTCTCGTTTGCCGGTGGCGAAGTTGTCGATCACGAAGATCTGATGCCCCTTGGGCAGCCAGTGCTCGATCAGGTTCGAGCCCAGACATCCCGCGCCGCCGGTGATCAGAATACGCATGCTGTGTCTCCCACTTATTTCTTCTTGTCCTGAAGACGCAAATGGGTGTACTCACCCAACGTGCCGTGCTTCTTGTAGTACTCGATCGCAGCGGATACGGTGTCCTGTAGCGGCGTAAATTCGATATGCCCGAAGTCCTCGAAAGTGCGGGAGGGATCCAGCAGGATCGAGAACACGTCGTCCGGCCCCAACTCCTTGACCTCAGCTTGTGGCTTGCTCGGCAGAGCCATGGCGTTAACCACAGCGTCGTAGAGCTCCTGAATCGCCACATCCTGGCCGGATGAGAAGTGATAAGCGCCATGCCCCACACCATCACATGCCTTGAGCACAACGCGGGCGAGATCCTTGACAAAGACGAAGTCCCGGCGCGCCTTCGTGACGAAACACTGCTTCCCATCCTTCAGGCGCTGATAGAAGATGGGCAGCGGCCCCGCAACGTTGCGCGGACCAACCACATTGGCCAAACGGAAGGTCACGTAGTCCAGACCGGACAACTCCAGGTAAAACTCGTTGGTGGTCTTCGAGATGGCGTAGCTGCTGGTACCGGGAAGGCGGGGATGATCGAGGCGGATTGGCTTCTGCATCGGACGCAGGCCGTAGCAGAGAGCCGTCTGAAAATAGACAAAGCGCTTGACACCAAACTTCCTTGATGCGTCTACGATATTGGACCCGCCAACGCAGTTGGTCAGTGTATCGTTGTACCAGTCGTCCGGATCTTTGTACGATGCAGCCGTGTGCACGACGGCATCCGGACGGAAGTCGCCCACCAGTTGATCAACCAGCTTCTTGTCAGCGATGGTGTCAATGACCACGCGCAGCTTCGGATGATCAGCCAGATGCTCGCGCCTACCAGTTGCCAGGTTGTCAATCGCAACAACCTCGTCGCCGCGCTCAAGCAACATTTCCACCACATGGGAACCGATCTGTCCCAGACCACCTGTCACCAGTACTTTCATGTCTTTCCCTTAGTTAAACGATGAATCACTCAGGCCGCGCCTTCCGTAAGGCGAGCCAGTATCTTCCCCGCTGCGCTGCCGTCTCCATAGGGAGTCACAGCTTTTCTGCTTGCCCCACCGCGCATAACGTCTTCCACCGCGGAGGCAATGCGTTTCACGTCGGCGCCGACCAGGCGATTCCAGCCTGATTCGACTGTCTCGACCCACTCAGTTTCGTCGCGCATTGTGATGCAAGGTACACCATAGAAAAATGCCTCCTTCTGAACGCCGCCAGAGTCGGTCAGAATTAGTCGCGCCGCCTGCTCCAGCGCAACCATATCGAGGAACGGAAGAGGCTCAACGACAGTCAAGCGTTTCAGGTAGGCCCCAAGCTTGTGGTCCTGCGCAAGTTTGCGAGTACGAGGGTGCAACGGCAAGACGACAGGCATGCGGTCCGCCACACCAGCCAATCCGGCAAGAATTGCCTCAAGCCTGCTCGGATCATCCGTATTTTCAGCGCGATGGCAGGTAGCAAGCGCAAACTGCCTCTCGCCCAGCGCATGCTGCCGCATCACCGTGCTTTGCTGGCGCGCCTTGTCGCGATAGTAGAGCGCCACGTCGTACATCACATCGCCCACGTTGTGCACACCGGCGTGGATACCCTCTGCCGCAAGATTACCGACAGCGGTTTCTGTAGGGCAGAAAAGCAGGTTGGACACCCTGTCAGCGAGAATGCGATTAATCTCCTCCGGCATTCGCATATTGAAGGAGCGCAAACCAGCCTCCACATGCGCCACGGGAATATGCAACTTTGCGGCCGCCAAGGCACCGGCCAGCGTTGAGTTGGTGTCCCCATAGATCAGTAACCAATCCGGCTTTTCCTGGAGAAGGACTTTCTCCACCCCCTCAAGCATGCGCCCGGTCATTGCACCGTGCTGGCCTCCGGAAACTTCCAGGTTGTACTTGGGACGAGGAATGTCCAACTCCTCGAAGAACACACCCGACATGTTTTCGTCGTAGTGCTGGCCTGTATGAACCAGCACTTCGTCGACTTGACCAGAGTAGTTACCGCGAATGACCCGGGAAACTGCCGCCGCCTTGATGAACTGCGGGCGTGCCCCCACGACGGTGACAATCTTCATGCAACCGCCCGAGTCAGCGCCGACACGACTGACTGCTGCAACGGCCCCACAAGCGCCGGATACATCGGCAGACTCATGACCTCACCAGCCACCGCATCCCCAACAGGCAAGGATACAGAAGCGTCCTGGACAGCAGGTTGCTTGTTGAGCGGAATCGGGTAATGAACAGCCGTCGGCACGCCGGCGTCTGCCAAATGTTTTTGCACCGCATCGCGCTTGGGCACCCGCACGGTGTACTGCGCCCATGCGCTCGTGTTATGCGGCTCGACGTAGGGTGTGGTGCTGATGCCCGCCTCATTCAACAGCTTGGCGTAGCGGGCGGCCACCTCCTGGCGCTGAGCCATTTCCTCGTCGAGGATGGCCAGCTTGGGCAGCAAGACGGCCGCCTGGATGGTGTCGAGCCGGCTATTCACGCCCACCCGGATGTGGTGGTAACGACGATCCTGCCCGTGGCGTGCAATCTGGCGGATGACCTTGGCCAGCTCTTCGTCACTGGTGAAGATGGCGCCGCCGTCACCATAGCAGCCCAGGGGCTTGCTGGGGAAAAAGCTGGTGCAGGAAATGGTCGAGAGGTTGCAGCTCTTGCGCCCTTTGTAGCTGGCGCCAAAACTCTGCGCGGCATCTTCGATCACCGGGATGCGGTGGCGCGCTGCGATGGCGTTGATGGCATCAAAGTCGGCGCATTGGCCATACAGGCTGACCGGGATGATGGCGCGGGTAGCAGGCGTAATGGCGGCTTCGAGCAACCTGGGGTCGAGGTTGTAGGTACGCGCATCGATGTCCACGTAGACCGGCTTGGCACGCAACAGGGCCACGGTTTCCGCCGTGGCAATATAGGTAAAACCGGGGGTGATGACCTCGTCACCCGGCCCCACGCCCAGGGCCATGAGCGCAATCTGCAGCGCGTCCGTGCCGTTGGCAACCGAGATGCAATATTTCGCGCCGGTATAGGCGGCCAGCTTCTCCTCCAGCTCGGCCACCTCCGGCCCGAGGATGAACTGGCCATGGTCCAGCACGCGCTGGATGCCCGCGTCAATTTCAGTCTTCAGGCGCCGGTACTGGCTCTTGAGGTCGATGAATTCCATGTTAATGCTTTCTGTTGCGTCTTACTCGACCAGGCGGCACGTGCCGTTGCGCAACTCGTAACGCTTTCCGGTCTGCGGACACACCGTCTGTGCGTCGCCGCTCAGGGGCAGGTCCAGCCGCTCGCCATGCTGGCTCATCCAGCCGATCTGGCGCGCAGGCACGCCCACCATGAGCGCGTAGTCAGGCACATCGTGGTTTACCACCGCACCGGCACCGATGAAGGCGTATTCGCCCACTGTGACGCCGCAGACGATGGTTGAATTGGCACCCAGCGTTGCGCCGCGACGGATCAGCGTCCGGCGGTATTCATCCTTGCGGATCACGGCGCTGCGCGGGTTGTAAACATTCGTGAACACCATGCTGGGGCCGCAGAAGACATCGTCCTCGAGCGTGACCGCGTCATAGACGCTGACGTTGTTCTGCACCTTCACGTTGTTGCCGATCACCACGTCATTGCCGACAAAGACGTTCTGCCCGAACGAGCAGCCACGGCCGATACGGGCGCCCGAGCAGATGTGCACCCAGTGCCAGACGCGGGAACCGTCACCGATCTGCGCGCCTTCGTCGACGATGGCCGAGGGATGTACCGTGTAACCCATGACGCTCACAGCTCCAGCGGAAGGCCCACGCGCACGCCATCACGGGCAGAGCGGTAGGTGGCAATCAGGACTTCCAGCGACTTGAGGCCTTCGCGACCGTCCACCTCTGCCTCGGCCTCGCCGCGCAGGGTCTTGATGACGTTGTCGTAGTAGAGCGGGTGCCCGAATCCGTAGACGCTGGTGGTCTCGTAGCTGGCGGACTTGATCTTCTCGTCGTCCGGCTGGCTGTCGGCAAACTGCCATTCCTGGATTTCGTTGACCGCCACGCCGCCGACACGGACGGTCCCCTTTTCGCCCAGGATCGTGATGGAGCCTTCCAGATTCTTGGGGTACGTCAGCATCGTGCAGTTGAGCGAACCCAGCGCGCCGCTGCGCCAGCGCACGCTGAGCACACCGGTGTCTTCGGCTTCGATGTCACGCGCCAGTGTGGCCGTGTAGGCATGCAGGGAATCGATGGGGCCGATCAGCCACTCCAGCAGGTCCACATAGTGGCTGGCCTGGTTCATGAACGCACCGCCATCCAGCTCCCAGGTGCCACGCCACTTGGCCAGGTCGTAGTAGCCGGCCTGGGGGCGCTGCCAGAAGACGTTGAGCGTCACCATGTAGATCTGCCCAAAGCGCTTTTGCTCAACGGCCCGCTTGAGCAGCTGCAGGGTGGCGTTCTTGCGGTTTTGCTTGACGACGAAGAGGCGTACACCCGCCTCATCACAAGCGCGCACCATGCGCAAGCCATCCTCCCACCTGGTAGCCATGGGCTTCTCGCTGAGCACATGGCGACCGGTACGCGCCACTTCGACGGCCTGCTGGGGATGGATGCCGCTGGGCGTGGTCAGGATGACGCAGTCGGCCGTGGTCGTCTGCAGCAGGGCCGACAGGCTGGCATGCCCCCGGGCCCCGGTGTAAGCCACGGCCTTCTCCAGGGCGACGGGATCGATGTCGCAGACATCGACCAGTTCGGCGTGCTCGGCATGCTGGCGGATCGAGTCGAAATGGTTCTTTGAGATTCGACCGCAGCCCACCAGGGCGAAACGGATCTTGCGATGGGTGATCGGGGCGTTGCTCATGGTGGAACTCACAGTCTGAACACGGTAAAGCCGGCTGCGGCTGCGGCATGTCGGTCGTACAGGCTCTTCACATCGGAGAGCACCGGTTTGCCGCCGCGGCACAGGGCACGCAGATCGACCAGCTGCGCGTGACGATACTCGTTATGCCCCACCGCCACCACCAGTGCATCGACGGGATGGGCTGCATCGATCACGCCGAGCTTCAGGCCATACTCGTGCTGCACCTCCTCGGCGCTGGCCCAGGGGTCAGCCACGACGACCTCCACGCCCCAAGCCTGGAATTCGCGCACCATATCCACCACCTTGCTGTTGCGGATGTCCGGGCAGTTTTCCTTGAAGGTCACACCCAGCACCCCCACGCGACAACGCGGCACATCCAGGCCGTTTTGCAGCATGAGCTTGATGGTGTTGCGCGCCACGTAGCGCGCCATGTTGTCGTTGATGCGGCGGCCGGCAAGGATGACCTGGGGGTGATAACCCACTTCTTCAGCCTTGTGGGTCAGGTAGTAGGGGTCCACGCCGATGCAGTGGCCGCCGACCAGACCCGGGCGGAAAGGCAGGAAATTCCATTTACTGCCCGCGGCCTCGAGCACATCCAGCGTGTCGATGCCTAGACGGGCAAAGATGACCGACAGCTCGTTGATGAGCGCGATGTTGAGGTCGCGCTGGGTGTTCTCGATCACCTTGGCCGCCTCGGCCACCTTGATGCTGCTGGCCTTGTGCGTACCGGCGGTGATGATGCCGCGGTAAAGCTCGTCCACCGCATCAGCCACCTCGGGCGTGCTGCCGCTGGTGATCTTCTTGATCTTGGTCAGCGTATTGACCTTGTCTCCCGGGTTGATGCGTTCCGGGCTGTAGCCGCAGTAGAAGTCCCGGTTGAACTTGAGGCCCGAGAACTTCTCCAGCACGGGCACGCAGACCTCTTCGGTTGCCCCCGGATACACCGTTGATTCATAGATCACCACAGCGCCGGACGGCAGGACCTTGCCTACCGTTTCGCTGGCCTTGACCAGCGGCGTCATGTCGGGCCGGTTCGCCTGATCAACAGGGGTGGGCACGGTGACGATGAACACGCTGCAATCGCGCAAATCGTCCAGATGGGTTGAGTAATGCAAATGCTTGGCCTGGACCAGTTCTTCAGGGGCAACTTCCAGGGTACTGTCACGCCCGGACTGCAACTCCGCCACGCGGGCCGTATTGATATCGAAGCCCAGCACGTGGTGATGTTTACCGAATTCAACTGCGAGTGGCAACCCCACATAGCCAAGTCCGATGACGGCGATTTTTTGATTTTCGAGCTTCATCAATTTCTGTCCTAATTCCCTAGATTATCCAGGGTCCTCCATACGGCTGGCCCGATGGCTTTCCTCCTGATCAACGCCAACTTGCCAACCCAAGGCAAGTGCGACTGCCACTGCACATGCAGATCATGCGTACACCTCCGCCTGAACCAGCGGCACACCCTGCTGATCCTTGGCAGACAGCGTCGGAGCTCCTTCCAGCGGCCATTGGATGCCGATGACCGGGTCATTCCACGAAATGCAGCGCTCGTACTCGGGCGCGTAGTAATCGGTCGTCTTGTAGAGGAAGTCAGCAGATTCGCTAGTAACCACAAAGCCGTGCGCAAACCCTGGCGGGACCCATAGCTGACGATGATTGTCCTCGCTGAGCTCCACCCCCACCCAGCGGCCGAAGGTCGATGAACTGCGGCGCAGATCCACCGCCACGTCGAACACGCTGCCGCGCACCACACGCACCAGCTTGCCCTGGGATTGCCGGATCTGGTAGTGCAGACCGCGCAGCACACCCTTGGCCGAGCGACTGTGGTTGTCCTGGACGAAGTTCAGACTCAATCCGGTAGCCTGTGCAAAGGCTTGCGCGTTATAACTCTCGAAGAAGAAGCCCCGCGCATCACCGAACACCTTGGGCTGGATGATCAGAACATCAGGGATAGCAGCAGGAATGACTTGCACAATGCCAACACACCTCAAACGGGTTGTTTCTCTTTCAGCATGCGCAGCAGGTACTGCCCATAGCCGTTCTTGGCCAGCGGTTGCGCAAGCTTCTCCAATTGCTCACTGCTGATCCAGCCCTGCCGCCACGCGATCTCTTCCGGGCAGGCGATCTTCAAGCCTTGGCGGTGCTCGAGCGTCGCGATGAACTGGCTGGCCTCCAGCAGGCTGTCATGCGTTCCGGTGTCTAGCCACGCATAGCCTCGGTGCATGATCTGCACATCGAGTTGCCCGCGCTCCAGATAAGTCTGGTTGACCGTCGTGATCTCCAGCTCGCCGCGGGCACTCGGCTTGACCGACTTGGCAATGTCCACCACCTGCTGGTCATAGAAGTACAGGCCGGTAACGGCGTAGTTGCTCTTCGGCGCCTTCGGCTTTTCCTCGATGCTGCTGGCCTTGCCCTGCGCATCGAAGGCCACCACACCGTAACGTTCCGGGTCCTGCACATGGTAGGCAAAGACCGTTGCCCCCTGCGTCTTGGCATCGGCCTCGCTCAACAAGCCCTGGAAGTCGTGGCCGTAGAAGATGTTGTCACCCAGCACCAGCGCACTGGGGTGATTGCCGACAAACTGCTCGCCGATGATGAAGGCCTGCGCCAGACCGTCGGGAGAAGGTTGCACGGCGTAGTGCAGATTCAGGCCCCACTGGCTGCCATCGCCCAGCAGTTGCTGGAAACGCGGCGTGTCCTGCGGCGTGCTGATCACCAGGATGTCACGCATGCCCGCCAGCATCAGCGTGGTGAGCGGGTAGTAGATCATCGGCTTGTCGTACACCGGCAGCAATTGCTTGCTCATGGCCAGGGTAGCCGGGTGCAACCGGGTGCCGGAGCCACCGGCGAGGATGATGCCTTTGCGTTGGGTCATGGTTTGGGTTTCTTCAGAGGATTTCGGCCAGCATGCGCGCCACACCCTGCTGCCAGGACGGCAGGGTCAGCCCGAAGGTGCTGCGCAACTTGCCCGTATCCAGGCGTGAATTGTGAGGCCTGCGCGCCGGCGTCGAATAGGCCGAACTCGGGATCGGCTGTACCTGATGCGGCTGCACCTTCAACTCCACACCAGCTTGGCGGGCCGTTTCCAGCACAAAGCGCGCGTAGCCATGCCAGGAGGTTGCGCCGCTGGCCGCCAGATGATAGACGCCCGACTGGGCCAGATCGTTGTGCCCCACCGCCGGCAGCACCTGACGCAGCGCATGTGCCGTGACATCCGCCAGCAAATCAGCGCCCGTAGGTGCGCCGATCTGGTCATCGATCACATTGAGCTGCTCACGCTCGCGTGCCAAGCGCAGCATGGTCTTGGCGAAGTTGCCACCGCGGGCGCCATAGACCCAGCTGGTACGGAAAATCAGATGGCGGCAAGCGCTTTGCAGGATCTGTTGTTCACCTTCGAGCTTGGAACGCCCATAGACGCTCAAGGGCGCCGGAACATCGGTCTCGGTCCAAGGCTGATCACCGCTGCCATCAAAAACATAGTCAGTGCTGTAGTGCACCAGCCAGGCCCCCAGCGGCTGCGCCTCGCGCGCCAGCACGCCCGGCGCCTGCGCGTTGAGCAGGTGCGCCAGCTCCGGCGTATTCTCCGCCTGGTCAACCGCCGTATGGGCGGCGGCATTGACAATGACCTGCGGCCTCACTTGGCGCACCGTTTGCGCCAAGCCGTCCAGATCGGACAAATCACCGCACAAACCGTCGTGCCCATGGCGATCCAACGCCACAACCTCGCCCAAGACGCTGAGCGAACGCTGCAACTCCCAGCCGACCTGGCCGTTCTTTCCGAGCAGCAGGATCTTCATGCGTAGTGTTTCTGCACCCACTCGCGGTAGGCGCCCGACTGCACATGGGCCACCCACGCCGGGTTGTCCAAGTACCACTGCACCGTCTTGCGGATGCCGGATTCAAAGGTTTCGGCCGGCTTCCAGCCTAGTTCACGCTCCAGCTTGCGTGCATCGATGGCGTAGCGGCGGTCGTGGCCGGGCCGGTCCTTCACGAAGGTGATCTGTTCGCGGTAGGACTGGCCATCTGCCCTCGGCCGCAATTCGTCGAGCAGGGCGCAGACCGTGTGCACGATCTCAAGGTTCGGCTTCTCGTTCCAGCCGCCCACGTTGTAGACCTCGCCCAACCGGCCCGCCTGCAGCACACGCCGGATGGCGCTGCAATGGTCTTTGACGTAGAGCCAGTC
>CAZJKR010000014.1:25728-30113 GCA_964546615.1 uncultured Curvibacter sp. | reverse complement strand
AGACGATGTCGGCCAGCGTATGATCCATGGTCCGCGCCGGCGTCGCCCCGGTCGTGCGGTCGAGCCGGGCCGGGAACGTGGGACGCGGCTTGGCCGTCATGCGCCCTCCTGTGTCGCCGCCGACAGACGTGCCATCGACTGGGCCCAGTAGCCGAGGTTGGCGTGGTCGCTCAGGTCCACCTTGAGCGGCGTGACGGCAATGTGGCCCTGCGCGGTGGCATGGAAGTCCGTGCCCTCGCCCTCATCCTTGGCCGGGCCGGCACCGCCGATCCAGTACATGGTCTCGCCGCGCGGGCTGGTCTGGGTGATGACCTTCTCGGCCGAATGGCGCCGCCCCAGGCGGCAGACCTTCAGGGGCTTGAGGTCCTGCAAGGGCAGGCAGGGAATGTTGACGTTGAGCAGCCAGGGCTGCGTGCCGACCATGCGCTGCTGCGCCATCTGCAGCACCAGTTCGCGCGCCTTGGCGGCGGCGGCATCGAGGTGGCGCCAGCCACGCTCGGTCTGCGAGAAGGCAATCGCCGGAATGCCGAACAGATAGCCCTCCATCGCCGCACCCACGGTACCGGAGTAGATGGTGTCGTCGCCCATGTTGGCGCCGTTGTTGATGCCAGAGACCACCAGGTCGGGCCGGTAGCCGAGCAGGCCGGTGAGCGCAATGTGCACGCAGTCCGCCGGCGTGCCGTTGACATAACGAAAGCCGTTGACGGCGCGCTGCACGTACAGCGGCGAATGCAGCGTCAGCGCGTTCGATTTGGCGCTGTTGTTGTGCTCGGGCGCCACCACCTCCACCTCGGCCGCATCCTTCAGCGCCTCGTACAGCGCGATGATGCCGGGGGCCTGGTAGCCGTCGTCGTTGGAAATCAGGATCTTCATGTTGGCAGCCTAGTGCCGTCGATTGTAGGTGGCCGGCACGTTGTTCCGCCGGCGGTCACGCGAGGGACAAGCGCGCTCGCCCGGGCCTCGTATCATGCGGCGCTTGACCCGGCCGCCCCGGCTTGAACAACACGAGGAGACCCCACGATGCACGCATGGCTATGCGAGAACCCGACCGGCGTGGACGCGCTGACCTGGCAGGAACTGCCGACGCCGCAGCCGCAGGCCGGCCAGGTGCTGGTGGAGATCCGCGCCGCCAGCCTGAACTTCCCCGATCTGCTGATCGTGCAGAACAAGTACCAGATCAAGCCCGCCCTGCCCTTCGTGCCTGGCGCCGAATACGCCGGCGTGGTGCAGGCGGTCGGCCCGGACGTGACCCAGTTGAAGGTCGGCCAGCGCGTCGCCTGCCTGTCGGGCACCGGCGGCTTTGGCACCCACACACTGGCACCGGCCGCGCTGTGCCTGCCGCTGCCGGACGGTTTTTCCTTCGTCGACGCGGCCGCCTTCATCATGACCTACGCCACCTCGCACCACGCGCTGCTCGACCGCGGGCAACTGAAAGCCGGCGAGACGGTGCTGGTGCTGGGCGCCGCCGGTGGTGTGGGCACGGCGGCCATCCAGATCGCCAAGGCCGCTGGCGCACGTGTCATCGCCGCCGCCTCGACGGACGAGAAATGCGCCCTGTGCAAGCAGATCGGCGCCGACGCCACCCTCAACTATGCCCGCCAGGACCTGCGCGAAGCGCTCAAGGCGCTCACCGACGGCAAGGGCCCGGACGTGATCTACGATCCGGTCGGCGGCGATCTGACCGAAACCGCCTTCCGTTCGATCGCCTGGCGCGGCCGCTACCTGGTGGTGGGCTTTGCCGCCGGACCGATTCCGTCACTGCCGCTCAACCTGCCGCTGCTCAAGGGCGCCTCCATCGTCGGCGTGTTCTGGGGCGAGTTCGCCAAGCGCGAGCCGCAGGCCAACGCCGCCATGATGCAGGCGCTGGCACAGTGGTATGCACAGGGCAGGATCAAGCCGGTGATCGACCGCACCTTGCCCATGAGCGAACTCAAGGCCGCCTATGCCCACATGGGCTCACGCGGCGTCAAGGGCAAGCTGGTGCTGGTGAACTGAGGTGGCCGCCGAAGCCGGCATGGCGCGGAAATGAAAATGCCCGCATGATGCGGGCATTTTTGTCTGGGGTGGCTGATGGGACTCGAACCCACGACGACCAGAATCACAATCTGGGACTCTACCAACTGAGCTACAGCCACCGCGAAGCAGAAATTATAACCGGTTCGGCGATCCTTTTCGGCGCGCTGTCGCACTATTGCGGCAGCAATGGTGCCGGACGCGGCACCTTGATCTCCGCCTTGAAGCGTTCCTGCAGGAGTTTGTAGTAGGCCTGATTCTCGGCCTGGCTCCACCACTGGGCGTACTGGGCCCGGTCCTGCTGCAGCGATGCCGCCACCGCGGCAGCACGTTCCAGGCGCTTGTTGACCTTGGCCACCGCATAACCCCGCTCACCCAGATCGACGCCGACCCAGGCCGGCAGGTTCGTGGCATCGGCCCGCAGCACGGCATCGAGCAGCGGCGATGGCAGGCCTTGCGGCTGGTCGCGAGACACCACCTGGGCGGCCGAGAGCTGGGCCTGTGCCGGACTGGCTTGCCAGGCGGCCAGTTGCTTCTGGCCCTCCTGGCGCGCCAGCTCGGCGGCGCGCGCATTGACCAGGCGCTCACGCACGGCCGTGCGCACCTCGGCCAGCGGCAGGGTGCGGGCCGGTGCGTAGGCGGTGATGCGTGCGGCGGCCAGCTGGCTGGGGCCGATCTCGACCGCCTCACTGTTGCGCTTGTTGGTGACGACATCGGCGCTGAAAACCGCTTCCAGGAAGCGCTGGCTGGCCAAGGGGCCACTGGCGCCGGGCGCCGGCTGGCGCAACACCCGCGGAGCGGTCTGGATCGTCAGCTTGAGTTGCTCGGCCACCGGCTTGAGGCTGTCGGACTGCTCGTACACGCTGTTGGCAAAGACCTCAGCCGCTTCAGCGTACTTGGCACGCGCCTGCTGGTTCTTCAGTTCGGCTTCCAGGCTGCTGCGCAGCTCCTCGAAGCTCTTGGCCTTCGGGGCCTTGATGTCGGTCAGGCGGATGATGTGGTAGCCGAAATCGGATTCCACCACTCCGCTGATCTCGCCCTTCTGCAGGGCAAAGACGGCGTCCTCGAAAGGCTTGACCATGGCACCACGGCCGAAGAAGTCGAGATCCCCCCCACGGGCAGCCGAACCCGGGTCCTGCGAGTGCTTGCGGGCCAGCTCGGCAAAGCTGCCGGGCGCCTTGCGCAGCTGCGCCAGCAGTTCCTCGGCGCGCGCCTTGGCCTTCTGACGCTCGGCGTCGGAGGCACTGCGGGCCGCAGTGATCAGGATGTGGCTGGCCCGGCGCTCTTCGTTTCCGCTCAGACGGGCCATGTTCTGCTCGTAGTAGCTGCGCACATCCTGCTCGGCGAGGCGGATGCCTTTCTTCACCGACTCCAGGTCGAGCACGACGTACTCGATGCTGGCCTGCTCGGGCGCCTGGAACAGCGGCTGGTTGGCCTGGTAGAAGGCTTCGAGGTCCGCTTCGGTCGGGTTGATCCGGGCCACGAAGTCGGTCGTATTGAAGCGCGCCAGCTGCACCTCGCGCCGCTCGTAGTAGGCGTTGAGCGCGGTGTCGGCGGCCACCGGGCTGGCAAAACCCGTCTGCAGCACACCGGCTTCCACCTGGCGGACCGACAGATCGGCGCAGCCGGGCTTCGAACATCTCGGGTGTCATGCCCTGGCTGCCGACCAGTTGACGGTAGCGCTCCATGTCCAGGCTGCCATCGGCACGGCGCAAGGCAGCAATCGCCGGACTCTCCTGCAGCGCGCGCGCCAGACGTGCGTCGCTGGTCTGCAGCCGGGCGGCTTCGGCCGCCTGCAGCAGCACCCTGTCGCGCACCATGCGCTCCAGCGTGGCGTAGCGGGCTTCGGGAGAATCGAGCAGCCGGGCGTCGATGGCGGGCATGGCCGCGCGCACGCGCTCCACTTCCATCCGGTGGGTGGCATCCCAGTCGCCTTGGCTGATCTCATGGCTGCCGACGCGGGCCACTGTCTGGCCTTGTTCGCGGAAACGGTTGTAGCCGTCGATGCCAAACAGCACGAACGAAGGAATGATCAACAGGAACAGGATCCCCATCATGATCTTCGTGTGCTTGCGAACGTAATCAAACATGCGCGGACTCTCCATCAAAAAAACAAAAAAGGCGAACACACTGTTCGCCTTTGCTTGGGTGGTGGGTGCTGACGGGGTCGAACCGCCGACCTACGCCTTGTAAGGGCGCCGCTCTACCAACTGAGCTAAGCACCCCACCTTCACAGGATCAGTTCAGGGCGTCCTTCAGGGCCTTGCCCGGACGGAACTTCGGCACCTTGGCGGCCTTGATTTTAATCGCAGCGCCGGTACGCGGGTTGCGGCCAGTGCGGGCAGCACGTTTGCCAACGGCAAAGGTACCGA
>CAZJKR010000014.1:10589-25718 GCA_964546615.1 uncultured Curvibacter sp. | reverse complement strand
AACCCACGAGAGAAACGGTACCGCCTTTTTTCAACGTGGTCTTGACCGCGCCGATGGTGGATTCGAGTGCACGGGTGGCAGCCGCCTTGGAGATGTCGGCGTGCTTGGCAATGTGCTCAATCAGTTCGGTTTTATTCACAAAGAACCCCTTATTGGAAACTGCGTTAATCAAATTGTCTCGGTTGTAACTCCTGGCACCAGTCCGGTCAGCGCAGAGCTGAGGGAGTCGGCCATGCAGCGAGTACTGCTGCATGTGATTAAAGCCACGTACCTTTTCCATGTCAACACGGCATGCAGCTTTACAACAGCGCGGGGGCGAATTCTAGACGGTTTTTTTCCGGGCTCTTCCGCAATCGGCAATGGATACAAATATTTTCAATAAACCGGGCAAACCATAGCTACCGCCACGCGCTGAAATCCGCAAACGAGCAAGCCCGCCCGGATGCGATCGAATCCGCGTGCGCGGCTCTCGACCTGCAACCATGGCCCGAGCGCCGGGGTCGGTCATCGTGCAGCGCGCACCACCAGACTCACGCCCAATGCCGTCAAGGCGGTGCCGAGCAGCGTGGTCACGGTGATCGGCTCGGCGAACAGCGCCCAGGCCATCAGCGCCGTGGTCGGGGGCACCAGGTACAGCAGGCTGGTCACACTGGTGGCGGCCCCGCGCTGGATCAGCAGGTACAGCAAGGAGCTGCCGCCCAGCGTGAGCCCCAGCACCGACCAGGCCATGGCGGCCACCAGTTCCCAGTTCACGGCGACGCCCCCGGTCTGCCATCCCATGGCCTCGGTCTCCAGCAGGGTCAGCGGCAGCGTGACCAGCAAGGCGGCCATCAGTTGCACGGCATTGGCACTGCGCACATCGCAGGGCGCAACAAAACGCTTCTGGTACAGCGTGCCGATGGTGATGCTCAGCAGTGCCAGCACGGCCAAGGTCAGGTTGAATCCGTCGGCCTCGCCTCCTTGGCCGAACTTGCGCGACACCACCAGCAGCAGCCCGGCAAATCCGAGCACCAGCCCGACCCATTGCCGCCCGCTCACCGACGCCCCGCGCGACGACAGCCAGATGGCGGTGAGCACCGGCTGCAGGCCGACGATCAGCGCCACCAGGCCCGACCCCATGCCGGCTTTCACCGCGGCCCAGACGCCACCGAGATAACCGGCATGCATCAGCACGCCGGTGACGGCCAGATGCCCCCATTGCCCGCGCGAACTCGGCCAGGCGACGCGGGCCAACGCAATCCAGGGTAGGAAACAGAGGATGGACAGGACATAACGCCAGGCCAGGAAGGTCATCGGTGGCGCGTGCGGCATGCCGTAGCGCGCCACGATGAAGCCGGTGCTCCAGATCAGCACGAACACCCACGGCATGGCCCGCAGCAGGGCATCGCGGTCGCTGCGGGACTCCATCGGCGCGGCTTATTTCACCCGGGCCCGGATTTCGGGCAAGGCCTTCTGCAGGTAATAGACCATGGACCAGACGGTCAGCACGGCAGACAGCCAGATCAGGCCGCTGCCCCAGACGCGTGTGTCGATCAGGCCGAACAGCAGGCCATCGAACAGCAGGAACGGAATGGCCACCATCTGCACCGTGGTCTTGACCTTGCCCAGCATGTGCACGGCCACGCTGCGTGCGGCACCGATCTGCGCCATCCACTCGCGCAAGGCCGAGATGGCGATCTCGCGACCGATGATGATGAGGGCCACGAACACATCGGCCCGGCTCAGATGCACCAGCACCAGCAGGCTGGCGCAGACCAGGAACTTGTCGGCCACCGGGTCAAGAAAGGCGCCGAAAGCGGAAGTCTGGTTCAACTTGCGCGCCAGAAAACCATCGAGCCAGTCGGTCAGGGCGAACACCACGAACATCGCGGTGGCGATCAGGTTGCGTGTGGTGGCGTCGAACGGCAGGTAGAACACGCCCACGATGAGGGGAATCGCGACGATGCGCGTCCAGGTCATGAGGGTGGGGATGGTCAGAAACATGGTGTCATTGTGGCATGCCGGCTTGCGGTGCTTCAGCGCAGGGCGCGGTAGATGGCCTCGGCCAGCTCGTGCGAAATGCCCTCCACGCTGGCCAGGTCGTCCACACTGGCCGACGCCACACCGCGCACGCCGCCGAAGCGCTGCAGCAGCCTGGCGCGCCGCTTGGGTCCGACCCCCGGAATCTCTTCAATGCGGCTGCCGCCGACACGCACCTTGGCGCGTGCCGCGCGCATGCCGGTGATGGCAAAGCGGTGGGCTTCGTCGCGGATCTGCGCCACCAGCATCAGCGCCGCCGAATCCTTGCCCAGGTAGACCTTGTCACGGCCTTCGCCCTTCTCCACGCCGACAATCAGCGACAGATCCAGCCCGAGCTGCTCGAACACCTCGCGTGCCATCGCCACCTGCCCCTTGCCGCCATCGACCAGCACCAGATCGGGCAGGCGGTCGGTGCCTTCGGTGCCCATCTCGCCCTCACCCTCTGCGCCTTCGCGCAAGGCCTGCGCCAGGCGCGCGTAGCGGCGTGTCAGCACCTGGCGCATCGCGGCGTAGTCGTCGCCCGGCGTGATACCGTCGATCTTGTAGCGCCGGTACTCGCTGTTCTGCATCTTGTGGTGGTGAAACACCACGCAGGAGGCCTGCGTAGCCTCGCCCGCGGTGTGCGAGATGTCAAAGCACTCGATGCGCAACTCGTCCAGCCGGTCCTGCGGCAGCGCCAGCGCCTCGGCCAGCGCGCGTGTACGCGCCTGCTGCGAGCCTTCCTCGGCCAGCAGGCGGGCCAGCTGCAGCGCGGCATTGGTCTGCGCCATCTCCAGCCAGATGCGACGCTGTTCGCGCGGCTGGTGGATGGCGCGAATCCGGATGCCCGTCTGTTCCGACAGTGCCCCGATCAGCTTCCGGCTGACCGGTTCGCTGGTGACCAGCGTCGGCACCGCCGGCACCTCCACATAGTGCTGGGCAATGAAGGCTTCCAGCACCTGCACTTCCACCGCCGGCGCCTCGGCGCCTCCATCCTCGTTGTCGTCCTCGCTGTCGTGCAGGGCGGCGGCATCGTCGACGTGCACGGGAAAGTAGGCGCGGTCGCCCAGGTGGCGGCCACCGCGCACCATGGCCAGGTTGACGCAGGCGCGCCCGCCCTGCACCTTGACGGCCAGGATGTCCACATCCCGGTCGTCCACGCTCTCCACCGCCTGCTGGTGCAGCACGTTGGACAGCGCCGCGATCTGGTCGCGCAGTTCCGCCGCCTGCTCGAACTCCAGCTGCTCCGAATGCATGAGCATGCGCTCCTCCAGCAGCGCCAGCACCTGCTGCGTCTCGCCCCGCAGAAAACTCTCGGCGTGGGCCACATCCTGCGCATAGGCCTCGGGCGTCACCAGCCCGACGCAGGGGCCGGAGCAGCGCTTGATCTGGTACAGCAGGCAAGGCCGGGTGCGGTTGGCGAACACGGTGTCTTCGCAGGTGCGCAGCCGGAACACCTTCTGCAGCAGCAGGATGGCTTCCTTCACCGCCCAGGCGCTCGGGTAGGGGCCGAAGTAGTGGTGCTTCTTGTCCACCGCGCCGCGGTAATAGGCCACACGCGGCCAGGCTGTCGCGCCTTGCACGCGAGCCTGGCCTTCGACGGATCGGGCCGCCGTGATCTTCAGATAGGGGTAGCTCTTGTCGTCTCGGAACAGGATGTTGTAGCGCGGGTTGAGCGACTTGATGAGGTTGTTTTCCAGCAGCAGCGCCTCGGCCTCGGAGCGCACCACCGTGGTTTCGAGGCGGGCGATCTTGCCCACCATGTGGCCGATGCGCGTGCCGCCGTGGTTCTTCTGGAAATAGCTGGAAACGCGCTTCTTCAGGTTGCGCGCCTTGCCGACGTAGAGTACCGCGCCGTCGGCGTCGAAGTAGCGGTAGACGCCGGGCAGGGACGGCAGCGCAGCAACCTGTGACAGCAGTGCGTCGGAATGCGGCGCGCCGTTGGGGCTGGATTCGCTGAGATCGGGTTCGGTGGCCATGAATGCGTGCGTAGTGTCGGCCGCTATTGTGGACAATCCGCGCATGACATCTGCGCTGCGCTGGGATATTTTCTGCAAGGTCATCGACAACCATGGCGACCTCGGTGTGTGCTGGCGCCTGGCGCGCCAGCTGGCGGCACAGGGGCAGGACGTCCGGCTGTGGGTCGACGATGCCAGCGCGCTGGGCTGGATGGCTCCGCAGGGTTGCCCCGGCGTGGAGGTCCGGCCGTGGACGCAGCCGCTGGATCTGGGCAACCTGGCCCCGGGCGATGTGCTGGTGGAAGCCTTCGGCTGCGAGGTTGCTCCTGAATTCATAGCACTCTACGCAAAATGGGCGTGCGATAGAGGCCAAAAACATGCCTGGATCAACCTGGAATACCTGTCCGCCGAGTCCTATGTCGAGCGCAACCACGGCCTGCCCTCGCCGGTCCTGCACGGGCCGGGCGCCGGCCTGTGCAAGCACTTCTTCTACCCGGGCTTCACCCCGCGCACCGGCGGCCTGTTGCGGGAGCGCGATCTGCTGGCGCGCCAGGCCCGCTTCGCACCCGACGCCTGGCTGCAGCGCATCGGGGTGGCGCCAGCGCCCGACGCGCTGCGGGTCGCCCTGTTCTGCTACGAGCCACCGGCCCTGCGCGCGTGGCTGCATCTGCTGGCAACCGCCGATCGGCCTGTGCAACTGCTGGTGGCCGCGGGCCGCTCCAGCGCCGCCGTCCAGGCGGTGATGGCAGACCAGAATCAGCCCCAGACCGCACATGGCTTTCGCCAGACGCTATCAATTTCATACCTGCCTTACCTGCCCCAGGACGATTTCGACCACCTGCTGTGGGCCTGCGACCTGAACTTCGTGCGCGGTGAAGATTCCCTGGTGCGCGCGCTGTGGGCCGCCCGCCCCTTTGTCTGGCACATCTACCCGCAGCACGACAACGCTCACCATGCCAAGCTGGCCGCCTTTCTGGACCAGATTGCCGCGCCCGAGTCGTTGCGCCGCTTCCATCGACGCTGGAACGAGGTCGACAGCCTGCCCTTGCAGTGGCCCGACCTTGCCGCCTGGTCGCAAACCGCCACCCGGGCCCGGACGGCCCTGCTGGCGCAGGCCGACCTGGTCAGCCAACTGCTTGAATTTGTCGCGCGCATCACCAGATAGCCTCCCAGCGCCCTGAAAAAACGTTAAAATTCAAGGCTTTGCGGAATTCGGCCGGACTGTATCCGACCGACCTCCCATCACCTGCCGCACGAACACCGGTCATCTCGGGGCATTGAGCGGCCAACTCATTGGAACTACTATGAAAATCGCTCAGGAAATTCGCGCCGGCAACGTCATCATGCACGGCAAGGACCCGATGGTCGTGCTCAAGACGGAGTACAGCCGCGGTGGCCGCAACGCCGCGACCGTGCGCATGAAGCTCAAGAGCCTGATCGCCAACTTCGGCACCGAAGTCGTGTTCAAGGCCGACGACAAGATGGACCAGGTCATCCTGGACAAGAAGGAGTGCACCTACTCCTACTTCGCCGACCCGATGTACGTCTGCATGGACGCCGATTTCAACCAGTACGAAGTCGAAGCCGAGAACATGGGCGACGCCCTGAACTACCTGGAAGACGGCATGCCGGTCGAAGTGGTGTTCTACGACGGCAAGGCCATCTCGGTCGAACTGCCCACCAGCGTCGTGCGCGAAATCACCTGGACCGAACCCGCCGTCAAGGGCGACACCTCGGGCAAGGTGCTCAAGCCGGCCAAGATTGCCACCGGTTTCGAAGTGCCGGTGCCGCTGTTCGTGAGCCAGGGCGACAAGGTCGAGATCGACACCCGCACCGGCGAATACCGCAAGCGCGTCTGACCCGACCTGCACCGCATGCCAAGGCTCCTTCGGGAGCCTTGTTCTTTTCCGGCCCCGGCATTCGGTGTAGGCTATCCGCATGTCCATGCAAGAAACACCTTCCACGGCGCCCGCCGCCTGCCCGGAAACAGACCCCGACAACGGCCCTGCCCGCTTGACACTGCGCCGCGTCCTGATCGACACCTACCACGAGAACGTGGCCTACATGCACCGCGACTGCGAGGTCTACCGTGCCGAGGGTTTCAAAGCCCTGTCCAAGGTGGAGATCCGGACCAATGGCCGCAGCGTGCTGGCCACCCTCAATGTGGTCGATGACGAAGCCATCGTCACCTGCGGCGAACTGGGGCTGTCCAAGGCCGCCTTCGCCCAGATCGGCATCGAGGAAGGCCGGAAGGTCAAGGTGTCGCAGGCGGAGCCGCCCGAGTCCATCGGCGCCCTGCATCGCAAGCTTGCCGGGGAGCGCCTGGCACTCGACGACTTCCGCGCCATCATCACCGACGTCACGGAGCACCACTACTCCAAGATCGAACTCACCGCCTTCGTCGTCGCCACCAACCGCGACGAGCTCGACCGGGAAGAGGTCTACTACCTGACCCAGGCCATGATCGAGGCCGGCAGACAACTCGACTGGCACGAGAAACCGGTGGCCGACAAGCACTGTATCGGTGGCATCCCGGGCAACCGCACCTCCATGCTGATCGTGCCCATCGTCGCGGCGCACGGCATGCTGTGCCCCAAGACGTCCTCGCGCGCCATCACCTCGCCGGCCGGCACCGCCGACACCATGGAGGTGCTGGCCCGTGTGGAATTGCCGTTCGAGCAGCTGCAGGACATCGTCCGCACGCACCGTGGCTGCCTGGCCTGGGGCGGCACGGCCCACCTGTCGCCCGCCGACGACGTGCTGATCTCGGTGGAACGCCCCCTCTCGCTGGATTCGCCGGCGCAGATGGTGGCCTCCATCCTGTCGAAGAAGATCGCCGCCGGCTCCACCCACCTCGTGCTCGACATCCCGATCGGCCCCACGGCCAAGGTGCGTTCCATGCCGGAGGCACAGCGACTGCGCCGCCTGTTCGAGTACGTGGCCAAGCGCATGAAGCTCTCGCTGGATGTGGTGATCACCGACGGCCGCCAGCCGGTGGGCTTCGGCATCGGCCCGATGCTGGAGGCGCGCGACGTCATGCGTGTGCTGGAGAACGATCCGCGCGCCCCGAACGATCTGCGGCAAAAGGCACTGCGACTGGCCGGCCGGATGATCGAGTCCAGCCCCGATGTGCGCGGCGGCGACGGCTTTGCCATTGCGCGCGACATCCTCGACTCGGGGCGCGCTGTTGCCAAGATGAACGACATCATCCAGGCCCAGGGCAGCAAAGCCTTCGATCACAACCATCCCGAGCTGGGGCCGCTCACCTTCGAGATCCATGCCCCGCAGGCGGGTGTGGTCTGCGGCATCGACAATCTGCAGCTGGCGCGCATTGCCCGGTTTGCGGGCGCCCCCAAGGTCATGAACGCGGGCGTTGATCTGCTGCACAAGCTGGGGGACGAGGTACGCGCCGGCGAGCCCCTGTACCGCGTCCACGCCAGCTTCCCGGCCGACCTTGAATTCGCCCGCCAGGCCTGCCAGAAATCCATCGGCTACAGCATCGGTCGGGCGGAGGATGTGCCGCGGGTCTTTGTGGAGTTCTGATGCAGACACCTGCCCTGCTGCTGCACTTCGACGACGAGGAAGCCAGCGCCCGACGCATTGCCGCACACGCCGGCCTGAGCCTCGGTCTGATTGCGCGCCACCGCTTTCCGGATGGCGAGCTCAAGCTGAGTCTGCCCCCCGTCTTGCCCGAGCACGCGGTGGTGCTGCGCACGCTCGACCACCCGAACGAGAAGCTGGTGGAGCTGCTGCTGGTCGCACGCAGCGCGCGTGAACTCGGCGCCCGCCACCTCACCCTGGTCGCGCCCTACCTGGCCTACATGCGACAGGACATCGCCTTCACGCCGGGCGAGGCGGTCAGCCAGCGCATCGTCGGCCGTTTTCTGGCCGAGCTGTTTGACGCGGTCATCACCGTCGATCCGCACCTGCACCGTGTCGCCACCCTGCAGGAAGCGGTACCGGTGCCGTGTGCCGTTGCCCTCAGCGGTGCGCCGCTGCTGGCCGACCTGATCGCCACGCGGCATGCCCGGCCGCTGCTGATCGGCCCGGACGAAGAGGCGGCACAGTGGGTCGCGCAAGCCGCCGTGCGCCACGGCTTCGACCATGCGGTGTGTCGCAAGGTCCGCCATGGCGACCATCAGGTGGACATTCAACTGCCCGCCCTTTCCGTTGCCGGGCGCGCCGTGGTTCTGCTGGACGATGTGGCCAGCAGCGGCCACACGCTGGCGCAGGCCGCCCGGCTGCTGCTGGCCGCCGGGGCCGGCTCGGTCGATGTCGCCGTGACGCACGCCCTGTTTGCCGGCGATGCCCTGAACCTGATCCGTGCCGCCGGTGTGGGCGAGGTGTGGAGCAGCGACTGCATCGCCCACGCCAGCAATGCCGTCAGCATGGCGCCGGCCATTGCGGCCGCCCTGGCCGCCATCACCTACAAATCCGGACATTGACGTGAAAACCACCCGCGACCTCAACGAACGTACCCTGGCCGACGCCTGGGCCGAGCTCCAGGCGCACGCCGATGCCGGCTTGCCGCTGCAGGCAGACGCCTTCCGGCTCGCCTTCGCCGACCCCGAGTTCCTGCTGCGCCGCGAAACGCGTGGCATCCGCTTCCAGCTCGAGCTGCTCAAGCCCGAACTGGAGCAGCAGGCCCAGGGCGTGACCAACACCATCGTGGTCTTTGGCAGTGCCCGTTTTCCGGATGCACAGACAGCGCAGGAGCGCCTGCAAGCGGCGCAGCGCAGCGGTGAAGCCACAGCCCTGGCCCGCGCCGAGCGTGATGTCCGCAACGCGCGCTATTACGAACAGGCCCGCCTGTTCGGCCGCCTGGTCGCCGAGCACAGCCGCCGGCTGCCGGCGCCGGAACGCCTGTTCATCTGCACCGGGGGCGGCCCCGGCATCATGGAAGCGGCCAACCGGGGCGCCAGCGAGGCCGACGCCCTCTCGGTGGGGCTGAACATCGCGCTGCCGCATGAGCAGCACCCCAACCCCTACATCTCACCCAGTCTGTGCTTCAAGTTCCACTACTTCGCCCTGCGCAAGATGCACTTCATGATGCGCGCCAAGGCCCTGGTGGCCTTTCCCGGCGGCTTCGGCACGCTGGATGAACTGTTTGAGATCCTGACCCTGGTGCAGACCGGCAAATCCGAACCGGTGCCGGTGGTGCTGTTCGGCCGCGACTACTGGCAAAGGCTGGTCAACTTCGAGATGCTGGTAGAAGAAGGCGCCATTGCACCGGCCGACCTCCAGCTCTTCAGCTTCGTCGACACCCCCGAGGCGGCCTGGGAGGCTATCGAGTCGTTTTACCGGCTGGCCCCTGGCGCAGACCCGTCCTGAGGCCCCAGGCCGTGCGGGCGCCCAGCCCGACCACGCCGCCCACGACCCAGAACACCACCGACACGCCCACCACCGCCCCCAGGCTGCCGAACAGCATCGGCATGAGTACGCTCGATCCGTTGAGCGACATCAGGCGCAGCCCGAGGGCCTCGCCATGGCGGTCACTGGGTGTGATCTGGTGCAAGGTACTCATGATCATGGGCTGGACCGAACCCAGCACCAGCCCCAGCAGCACCGAGCAAACGCCCATGCTCCAGGCCGTGGGCATGAAGGGATAGACGGCAAAAAGCAGCCCCGTGGCCAGCATGGCACCGCTGATGACGACCCACTCGCGCAGGTGCGCGGACAACCAGGGCATGGCCAGGCGCACCAGCGTGGCCGCCATGGCAAAGGAGCCGAGCAGAACGCCGATGGTGGAGGCGCTGTAACCGCGTTCATGGCCCAGCACCGGCAGCACAAAGGTATGCACGTCCCAGCATGACGACAGGAACCAGTTGACCAGCAGCAGCCGGCGCATCATGGGCGCACGCAACAGGTCCCAGGCGCGGCGCTTGCCCTGTACGGCAGAGGCGGCGGCCATGGGCAGTTCGGGCGTGCGCCGCACCCACCACCAGGTCAGCAAGGGCAGCAGAGCCAGCAGCAAAAAGGCACTGCGGTAGCCGGCGAGATCACCCGCCTCGCCGCCCAGCCACACGCCGGCATGGTCGATCAGCAGACCCGCTGCGAGCGGGCCGAGAAAATTGGAAGTGGCCGGCCCGATGGAGAGCCAGCTGAACATCTGCTTGAGCTCGGTTGCGTCACGCGCGGCCCGGCCCACGTGCCGCTGCAGCGCAATGGCCGCCGCCCCGGTGGCACCGCCGCTGAGCAGCGCCGCCACGCACAGCACACCGAAGGTGGGGAACCACACGGCCAGGGCCGTGCCCCCGGTGGCGGCGATCACGCTGAAAGCGATCGGCCTGCGCAGGCCATGGCGGTCGGCGTAACGGCCGGCCGGCAGGGCAAGGAACACCTGGGTCAACGCAAACAACGCCATCAGCACACCGACCGCCATGGCGCTGTAGCCCTGCTTGAGCGCCAGCAGCGGCGCCGCCATGCGCAGGCCGGCCATGCAGGCATGCAGGCAGATGTGGCCGCCGATCAGCCGCGCCAGGGCCAGGCGGGGCGCAGCAGCGGGCTGCGGCGCCGACGTCACCCTTCGTCGGCCTCTTTGTCGACCGGCAGCAGGGCCTGGGCCTGCGGCTCCGGCAAAGCCTCGACCTGGCGCAGCACGCGCCCCATGGCGCGGCTGCGGGTCTCGGCGCTGTTGAGGGTGTTGAGCACCGTTTCAGTCTGCGCCTTGACCTTGGCCAGCACATCACCGAACTTGCCGAACTCGGTCTTGACCGCACCCAGCACCTGCCAGACTTCGCTCGACCGCTTTTCCAGCGCCAGGGTACGAAAGCCCATCTGCAGCGAGCTCAGCATCGCCAGCAACGTGGTCGGACCCGCCAGCGTGATGCGGTGTTCGCGCTGCAGCGCCTCCATCAGACCCGGGCGGCGCAGCACCTCGGCATACAGGCCTTCGGTCGGCAGGAACAGGATGGCGAAATCGGTGGTGTATGGCGGCTCGACATACTTCTCGGCAATCGACCTGGCTTCAAGCCGGATGCGCGCCTCCAGCGCCTTGGCCGCCAGTTCGGCCGCCACCGCATCGGCGCGCTGCTGCGCATCGAGCAGGCGCTCGTAGTCCTCGTTCGGAAATTTGGCATCGATCGGCAGCCACAGCGGTGCGCCGGTGTCGGACTTGCCCGGCAGCTTGATGGCAAAGTCCACCACGTTCTTGCTGCCTGGCCGGGTGGCGATCTGGGCACTGTACTGGTCAGGTACAAAAACCTGTTCCAGCAGGGCGCCCAGCTGCGCCTCGCCGAACATGCCGCGCGTCTTGACGTTGGTGAGCAGGTGCTTGAGATCGCCTACGCCGGCGGCCAGGGTCTGCATCTCGCCCAGCCCCTTGTGCACCTGCTCCAGCCGTTCGGCCACCTGCTTGAAGCTTTCACCCAGGCGGGCGTGCAAGGTGGTCTGCAACTTCTCGTCCACCGTGGCGCGCATCTCGTCGAGCTTGGCAATGTTGGTCTGCTGCAGCTGCGCCAGCTGCGCCTCCAAAGTGGCGCGCACCTCGGACATGCGCCGCGCGTTCGATTCGCTCAGGTTCGAGAGCTGCAGCGTCAGCGTGTCCGACAGGGTCTTCTGCAGCAGCGCCAGCTGCTGACCGAAGGCATCGATCTGCGTATTCTGCGTCCGGGTGGCCTCGGCCCCCTGCTGCACCAGACTTTGCTGGAAGGTGGCCAGATTCTGCGCCAGTTCCAGCCGGCCGCTGCGTGCCGATTCGGTGATCTCCTGCCGCAACTCGCGCGCCAGCCGCTCGTTACCGGCCTGCAAGGCCGCCAGCAATTCAACGCCCTGCTGCGCGGTCTTCTGCGCCGTCCCACCATCGCGGCGCCACAGCAGCCCGAGCAGCAGCAAGAAGTTCAGGGCGCCCAGGGCAGCCAGAGACCAAAGCACGACGTCGTTCAAACCGGGTTCCTCCAAACCTCTATTGTTGTTCAAAACGCAGGACCGCCACGGCGCCGCCCCGGCGCATGGCGGGAGCGTCCGGACAAGACTCATGGGAAATTTCAAGGCAACGACATTCGGCAAAATATAATCACGCCACTCGCCCATGCCGGACAAACCGGCGAGGACACCGCCCCCATGCCGCAGGCACTCGGCACCTTGCCGCGGCGCACGCTCAAGCGACTGCACGCCGACCTTGACCTGCTGATCGCGGCCATGCATGGCAATGAGACGGCCGTCCTGACACCGCTGGCTTCGCTCTGAGGCCACTCCGATCCGCCCTGCAGCCCTGTGGCGGCGACAATGCAAACAACAAAGGAACGCCGATGACCGATTTCATGCTGATGTGGCCCGAATGGATCAAACCCTCGGCCGGCTTGCCCACCGTGCAGTGGTCGATCCTGCTGGCGCTGGCGGCCGCTGTCGGTCATATGCTGCAGCGCAAACTGGCCCTGCCCAAGGTGCTGGGCTACACCATCGTCGGCGCGCTGGCCGGTTTCTCAGGCTTCACCACCGCCAACTGGCCGCTGGACGGCATCGGCCTGTTCATGGTCGAGCTGGGTTTGTCGGTGATGCTGTTCGAAGCCGGCGGACGGCTGACCTTACGCTGGTTCCGCCACAACCCGATGCTTCTGGTGCAGAGTCTGGCGGAAGCTGCCCTGACCTTTGCTGCGGTGTACTGGTTGCTGGCACTGTTCGAGGTCAGTCCGCCCCTGCTCGCCCCGCTGGCGCTGCTGGCGGTCGCCACTTCGCCGGCCGTGCTGATGCGTGTCGCCAGCGACATCCGGGCCAGTGGCCCGGTGACCGACCGTGCCATCACCCTGGCAGCCCTCAACACCTTGTACGTCCTGGCCCTGGGCGGCGTGATGGCGCGCTTTCTGGGGCGTCCGGCGGCATCCCTGCTCACGGACACGGTCTACCAGGTTGCGCTGCTGCTGGGCATCTCCGTGCTGCTGGGTGCCATCCTGGCCCTGGCCCTGCGCACCGTGCTGCGCTTCATGAGCCCGACCAGCGAGAACACGTCGGTGGCCCTGCTGGCCCTGGTAGCCGCCTGTACCACGCTGGCCGCCAACTTTGGCGGCTCGGCTCCGCTGGCGGCCCTGCTGGCAGGCATTCTGCTCAAGTCACTGCATCCGCGCCCCTGGTCCTGGCCGCGCCAGTTCGGCACGGCCGCCTCGATCTGATGTTCGTGCTGGTCTCGATGGCCGCCGCCCAGGCCGAGTGGAACCTGCAGGCCTTCAGCCTCATTGCGGCCATCGTGCTGGTGCGCAGCTTGGCCAAACTGGCCGCCATCGGCATCGGTGGCCTGGGCAGCGGTGCCAGCCTGAAGCAAGCCCTGTGGACAGCCAGCGCCATGGGTCCCATGTCGGCGGTTGCCTTGCTGCTGGTGTCGCAGTTCGCCCAGTTCGCGCCGACGCTGGGCCTGGAGATCGCGGCCATTGCGTTGCCACTGATCCTCTTCCTGGAGGTGCTGGGCGCACTCATGAGTTCAGCGGCGTTGCAGCGCGCCGGCGAAGCCTCGCAAAGCACCCCCGCACGCCAGACCCGTCCGACCGAGGAGAAAACGCATGGCGCTTGAAGCCTTCAGCCATTCCGAGCCCCTGTCGCTCGGCGTCGAACTCGAACTCCAGCTGGTCAACACCCACGACTATGACCTCGCTCCCTATGCCGATGACATGCTGCGGCTGATGGCGCGGCGCCAGCTGCCTGGCAGCGTGGTGCCCGAAATGACCTCCAGCATGATCGAGATCTCGACCGGTGTCTGCCAGTCTCCGGCGCAGGTGCTGCAGGAGCTTTCGCAGATCCGGGACGCGCTGGTGCAGTGCGCCGACAAACTCAACATCGCCATCGTCGGCGGCGGCAACCATCCGTTTCAGCAATGGCATGAGCGCCGCATCTACGACAAGCCGCGCTTTCGCCAGCTCTCCGAACTCTATGGTTACCTCTCCAAGCAGTTCACCATCTTCGGCCAGCACGTCCACGTCGGTTGCCCGGATGCCGACAGCGCCCTGCTGATGCTGCACCGCATGTCGCGCTACATCCCGCATTTCATCGCGCTGTCGGCCTCGTCGCCGTTCGTGCAGGGCCACGACACCGCCTTCGACTCGGCGCGCCTGAACTCGGTGTTCGCGTTTCCGTTGTCCGGGCGGGCGCCCTTCGTGCTGCACTGGGAGGATTTCACGGCCTATTTCGACAAGATGACGCGCACCGGCGTGGTCAAGAGCATGAAGGACTTCTACTGGGACATCCGACCCAAGCCGGAGTACGGCACGATCGAGATCCGGGTTTTCGACACGCCGCTGAGCATCGAGCGCGCCGCGGCCCTGTCCGCCTATGTGCAGACACTGGCGGCCTGGTTTTTGCATGAGCAGCCCTTCATGCCAACCGAAGACGACTACCTTGTCTACACCTACAACCGCTTCCAGGCCTGTCGTTTCGGGCTCGATGCGGTCTACGTGGAGCCCGCCAGCGGTGAACATCTGCCCCTGCGTGAGCATATCCTGCAGACGATGGCGCAGTTGCGCCCGCATGCCAGCACGTCAGGCGCTGCCCAGGCGCTCGAACTGCTGCACCGCAGTGCCGAGCTGGGGCAGAACGATGCGCGCTGGCTGCGTGAATGCCACGCCCAGGAGCACCTGCTGGCCGAGGTGACGCGCCAGGCCAGCCAGCTGTTTCGCCACGCGACGGACGTCAGTCGCTGAGCACCTGCGGGTTGAGCGGCGTCAAGGCCTTGTGCCGCGTGAAGAACTCGATCAGGTTGTCCGCCGCCAGATTGGCCATGGCCAGGCGCGTCGGTACGCTGGCGCTGGCGATGTGCGGCGTCAGCACCACGTTCGGCACCGTGAGCAGACCCGGGTGCACTTTCGGTTCGCCCTCGAACACATCCAGTCCGGCCGCCGCGATGCGCCTGTCGCGCAAGGCCTGCGCCAGCGCCGCGTCGTCCACGATGCCGCCACGTGCGATGTTGACCAGGGTGGCCGTGGGTTTCATCTGCGCCAGTTCGGCGGCGCCGATAGCGTGGTGTGAAGCAGCGGAGTACGGCAGCACCAGCACCAGATGGTCGGCCGTCTTCAGCAACTCTTCCTTGCTGACATAGCGCGCCTTGCATTCAGCCTCCGTCGCAGCATCGAGGCACGAACGGTTGTGGTAGATCACGTTCATGCCGAAGCCATGCGCACCCCGCCGGGCAATACCCTGCCCGATGCGCCCCATCCCCAGGATACCGAGCGTGGCACCGTGGATGTCGGAG
>CAZJKR010000014.1:0-10579 GCA_964546615.1 uncultured Curvibacter sp. | reverse complement strand
AACATGTCATAGCTCCACTTGGTCCACTTGCCGGCTCGCAGGTAATGCTCGCTTTCGGTGACGCGCCGCGCCGTGGCCATCAACAGCGCAAAGCCGAAGTCCGCCGTGGTCTCGGTCAGCACGTCGGGGGTGTTGGTAGCGAGCACGCCGCGCGCGGTCATGGCGTCGAGATCGAAGTTGTTGTAGCCCACCGCCATGTTGGCACAGATCCTGAGTTGCGGACAGGCGGCCAGCACCTCGGCATCGATGCGGTCGCTGCCGGTGGTGAAGGCGCCCGCCTTGTCGTGCAACCGTTCGGTCAGCTGCGTCTTGCTCCAGGTTTCGTCGGCCTGATTGGACTCGACATCAAAATACTGCGAAAGCCGCGTGATGACTTCAGGGAAGACGGCACGGGCGACCAGAATGCGAGGCTTGCTCATAGGAGATGCTTTCTGCAAAAAGAATCAGATGGGGTCAGGCGATGGGGACTGGCAGGACATCCGGGAGGAATCATTCAAGCCAATGCGTGAACGAAGCCACCGGCTCCCGAGGCGTATGAAAGGTATTGACGATATCGCCCGGATCGGCATGGCCCAGCGCCATCCCGCAAACCAGCATCTCGTCGGCTCCGGCCCCGATGTGCGGCAGGATGATCTTGGCAAAGGCATTCCAGGCCGCCTGCGGACACGTATGCAGGCCGCGTGCGCGTGCCGCCAGCATCAAGCTCTGCAGAAACATGCCGTAGTCGAGCAGCGAACCGCGCCCCATGACGCGGTCGACCGTGAACATCAAGCCAACCGGAGCATCAAAGAAACGGAAATTGCGCTGGTGCTGGGCATGCATCCTGTCCTTGTCGCCCTTGCCGATGCCCAGCAGGCCGTAAAGGCCCCAGCCATTTTCACGCCGACGCTCGATATAGGGACTGACCCATCGGGTGGGGTAATAGTCGTATTCCTCGCGGTATTGGTCTGACAACGCCGGATCGGCACGCAGGGCATCATGCGCTGCGCAGACTTTTTCCACCAGGCTGTCCCGGCTGCGCCCCTGCAGCACATAGACGCGCCAGGGCTGCGTATTGGTACCGGAGGGCGCGCGGCTGGCCAGCTGCAGGATTTCGCTGATGAGTGCGGGCGCCACCGCCTGCGATGTGAAGGCACGGACCGACATGCGCGAATTGATCGCGTCGTCCACGGGCATCGGGATCATGCAAGGGCCTCCAGCACGGTTCTGAGGTTCTCCGGCAGGCGCACCGGCCGGCGGCTCTGCCGGTCCACATAGACGTGGACAAAGTGCCCCTGGGCGGCTGCCTCGTCGACCCCCTGCGCAAACAGGCCAATCTCGTAGCGCACACTGGAGTTGCCCAACCGGGCCACACGGATGCCTGCGTCGATCATTTGTGGAAAGGCCAGGGGAGCGAAGTAATTGCACTGGGTTTCGACCACCAGGCCGATGGTGTTGCCCTGGTGCATGTCGAGAGCGCCCTGCTCGATCAGGTACGCGTTCACCGCCGTATCGAACCAGCTGTAGTAGACAACATTGTTGACGTGGCCGTAGACGTCGTTGTCCATCCAGCGCGTGGGAATGCTGCGAAAGACCGAATAGGCCATGCGTCTTTCGGGTCCTGTTTTTGCGTTCGGTGTATTCATCGGAGCCCTGATTCTGCCAGCCAACTGCTGCCATTTCCGTCTCGACAGTTTTGCCAGCGTCGCCAATATTCCAGTGCCACGCGATAGGTGTTGCACTGGACTCGAACGGTCTCCTCGATGTTCACGCCATAACCTCCCGCCATGGTCAGCGCCAGTGGCACACGACGCTGCCAGCACCAGTCGAACACGCGGCGGTCGCGCGCCTCCAGTCCATCCAAGCTCAGCTTCAACCGCCCCAGCCGGTCGCCTTCATGGGGATCGGCGCCTGCCAGGTAGATCACCAGGCCGGGGTCAAACCGCTGCGCCAGTTCATCCAGCGCGACATCGAGCGCCTGCAGATAGGCGTCATCGTGGCAGCCGTCAGGCAAGGCCACATCCAGATCGCTCTGCTCCTTGCGAAAGGGAAAGTTCCGCTCACCGTGCAACGACAAGGTGAACACGCTGCCATCATGACGGAAGATATGGGCGGTGCCATTGCCCTGATGCACGTCGAGGTCGATGATGGCCACCCGCATAGGGTCACGTCGGGTCCGACCCCATTCAGCCTGCATCAGGCGTGTGGCCACCGCGGCGTCATTGAAAACGCAGAATCCGCCGCCCTTGTCTGCATACGCATGGTGGGTGCCACCGGCCAGATTGGCGGCGACCCCTTCGCGCATGGCCATGCGCGCCGCCGCCACGGTGGCACCGGTCGACCGCCGTGAGCGCTCCACCATGGCCTCGCTCCAGGGAAACCCGATTTCCCGCATGGCCGCAGGATCGATCGTCCCTTGCACCAGGGCGCTGATGTAGGCCGGCCCATGAACCAGGGCCAGTTCACCGTCGGTGGCGCGTGGTGCCTCCTGCATCTGCAGCGCAGCCTGCTCTCTGCCATATTTGGCCATGGGAGACCGGTGACCCGGCGGCAACGGCAACACGAAATGATCCGAGTAAAACGCCTTCATGCCCCGATTCTGGCGTCCCGCCCGGAATGGCGTGGTTTTAGGGGGTCGCCTCTAATATGCTGCAACGCAGCAAAAACATCTTGCGCTCCTTGCACACCGCCCTATAATTCGCTCATGTTGCAGTGCAACATATTTCTTCAGCCCACCTTTCAAGGAGATCGATATGCTGACCGTCGAACAAGTCATGGCCACCCACAAAGCCAACATTGAAACCCTGTTTGGTTTGACCAGCAAAGCCTTTGAAGGCGTCGAAAAGCTGGTTGAACTCAATATGACGGCCTCCCGCGCGGCCTTGGCCGACGCCGCCGATCAGGCCCAGTCGGTGCTGAGCGTCAAGGACGCCCAGGAACTGCTGGCACTGCAATCTGCCCTTTTCCAGCCGCTGGCTGAGAAGACCGTCTCCTACAGCCGTCATCTCTATGACATTGCCTCCGGCACTGGCGCCGAGTTCGGCAAGGCCTTCGAGAGCCAAGCCACCGAAGCCCAGAAGAAGTTTGTCGGTTTGGTCGACAACGCAGCCAAGAACGCTCCGGCGGGCTCCGAAACGGCTGTGGCCGTGATGAAGAGTGCCGTCGCCGCCGCCAACAATGCGCTCGAATCGATCCAGAAATCGGTGAAGCAAGCCACCGAACTGGCCGAATCCAACTTCAATGCGGTTGCCGCCAATGCGGTGAACGTTGCCAAGCCGGCCACCCGCAAAAAGTAACAAAGGGTTAACCCTCGGTTTTTTCGAGCAGTACGCTTTACAGCAAGGGAAAACCCTGACATAATTCAATCCATCGGAAACATATTTGTTTCCACCGGTTGTCTCCTCGGGTCCTTTCGACACCTCCGGGTTCAGGGATCCCTTCAAGGCCTCGTCGTATGACGGGGCCTTTTTTTATCTGCTGCGGGCCTCGATCTCCGCCCGCAATTTCGGTAGCAACTGCTGCATGGCCAGCCGTCCTGCCTGGATGGAGCGCCGACGCGCATTGAAATCACTGCTGGCCACGCCGGTCAGCACGGGCCGAACCACTACATCCGCATCGCGCAGCTCCCAGCGGTTGATGCTCTGCCCCATGATGTTGAAGGTCTGCAACAGGATCTGCAGGGTGTCACCGGCCGGATTGCCCTCCGGTGCATTCGAAATGTCCACGGCAATGACCAGCTCCGCCCCCATCTGACGCGCATATCGGACCGGCACCGGGGAGACCAGTCCACCATCGACATAGTCTCGCCCCGCAATGCGGACCGGCTGGAAAACGGCGGGCACGGCACTGGAAGCTCGTACCGCGGTCGCAGCGTCTCCACGCTGAAACAACACCCCCTGCCCCGTGCTGAGATCGGTCGCTACGACGCCAAGCGGCAGCGGCATATCCTCGATCAGGCGCCCACGCACCTGCCCATGCACATAGCGCGCCAGCGCATCGCCGCGCAGCAGACCCCGACTGAAAAGTGGCAGCGTCCAGTCGGCGAACGTCGCCTCCTCCATGGTGTCGGCGACTTGCTGCAGTTGCGCGCCGGTTTTGCCGCTGGCATACAGGGTTGCCACCAGGCTCCCCGCTGAGGTGCCGGTAACCAGGGCCGGGCGGATACCGGCCTCCTCCAGTACCTGGATTACCCCCACATGGGCAAAGCCCCGCGCTGCGCCGCCCCCCAGGGCCAGACCGATCCGCGGCGGGCGCTTGGGCGGCATGGGTTCACTGAGCACCGGCTCCGGCACAGCCGCAGGCGGCGTTGCAGTACAGCCCGCAAAAGCAAGGATCGCCAACACGATGAGGGCAAGACGTCCGGTCGCAAAGTATTTTTCTCCATTTTTATCGCGAATGATTCGTGTTTGGTTTATCATTTCAGTCTCTGATCAGAAAGGTTCATTGTCATGCCCCTGCGTCAACTCACCCTGGCAACCGCCTTGATCCTGGCGGGAACGGCCGCCTGTGCCCAGCAACAGGTCGTCAACATCTATTCCGCCCGCCACTACCCCAGTGACGAAGCCCTGTACAGCGGCTTCACGAAAGCGACCGGCATCAAGATCAACCGTGTCGACGCTGACGATGCCGGCATTGTCTCGCGCCTGCGGGCCGAAGGCGCCGCATCCCCCGCTGATGTGATCCTGCTGGTTGACGCCGCTCGCCTGTGGCGCGGCGAGGCAGAAGGCCTGTTCCAGCCGGTCAAGTCCAGGGTGCTGGACGAGTCCATCCCGGCCCAGTTTCGCGGCCAGGCGGCTGCGGACGGCAGCTCCGCCTGGTATGGTTTTTCGACGCGGGCCCGCGTCATCGTCTATGACAAGATCAAGGTCAAGAAAGAGGACGTCGACACCTACGAAGAACTCGGCGAGCCGAAGAACAAGGGCAAGCTCTGCATCCGCTCCGGCTCCCATCCCTACAACCTGTCCCTGTTCGGCGCCGTGCTCGAACACCTGGGTGAGCAGAAAACCGAAGCCTGGCTCAAGGGTATGGTCGACAACATGGCCCGTGCCCCCAAGGGCGGCGACACCGACCAGATCAAGGCAGTGGCCTCGGGCGAATGCGGCATTGCGGTCACCAACAGCTATTACCTGGCACGCTTGATGCGTTCGACCAAGGCAGAGGACCAAGCGGTGGTGGAGCGCGTGGGAGTGGTCTTCCCCAACCAGGGCACCTGGGGCACACACGTCAACATTGCGGGCGGCGCTGTAGCCAAGCATGCCAAGAACCAGGGCAATGCCGTCAAGTTCCTGGAGTATCTGGCCAGCCCCGAGGCCCAGGAACACTTTGCCGACGGCAACAATGAATGGCCGACAGCCAAGGACGTCAAGCTCAACAATCCCGCACTGCAGGCCATGGGCGGCAATGCATTCAAGAGCGAAACCATCCCGATCAGTGTGGTCGGCAAGAACTCCGTCAAGGTGCAGCAGATGCTGGATCGTGTCGGGTTCCGCTAGGGCGCGTACCACCCCACTGCAAAAAGCCCGCATCTGCGGGCTTTTTGCATTCTCGGCATCGAGTCAAATGTTCTGCGGGAACTGACCCGGAACCGCCGGATTGGGGCTGCGACAAGACAGGCCTTGCCTTCAATCGTCAGCCTGCGCCGGAATCCCGCAATAGCGACGCTAACGCGCCACCTGCAGCCCGCTCAGTTGGTCTGAGCAAGCTGCTCCAGGATCGCAGGATTCTCCAGGGTGGTGATGTCCTGGGTGATGGCCTCGCCCTTGGCGATCGAGCGCAGCAGACGGCGCATGATCTTGCCGGAGCGGGTCTTGGGCAGGTTGTCACCGAAACGGATGTCCTTCGGCTTGGCAATCGGACCGATCTCCTTGGCCACCCAGTTGCGCAGCTCATTGGCGATCTGCTTGGCTTCCTCGCCGGTCGGGCGCGGGCGCTTGAGCACCACGAAGGCGCAGATCGCCTCGCCGGTCAGGTCATCAGGGCGGCCCACCACGGCCGCCTCGGCCACCAGGTCGGTCTTGGACACCAGCGCTGACTCGATCTCCATCGTGCCCATGCGGTGGCCGGACACGTTGAGCACGTCGTCAATACGACCCGTGATGCGGAAGTAGCCACGGTCTTCACTGCGCACCGCGCCGTCGCCAGCCAGGTAGTAGCCCTTGAGCTCTTCCGGGAAGTAACTCTTCTTGAAGCGTTCCGGATCGTTCCAGATGGTGCGGATCATCGAGGGCCAGGGCTTCTTCACCACCAGGATGCCGCCCGAACCGTTGGGCATGTCGTTACCGGCCTCATCCACGATGGCGGCCGTGATGCCCGGCAGCGGCAACGTGCACGAACCCGGTACCAGCGGCGTGGCGCCCGGCAGCGGCGTGATCATGTGGCCGCCGGTCTCGGTCTGCCAGAAAGTGTCGACGATCGGGCAGCGCTCGCCGCCGACGTGCTTGTGGTACCACATCCAGGCTTCCGGATTGATCGGCTCGCCGACTGAACCGAGGATGCGCAGGCTGCTCAGGTCAGAGCGGGCCGGATGAACTGCAGCATCGCCTTCGGCCGCCTTGATCAGTGAACGGATGGCCGTGGGTGCGGTGTAGAAGATGGTCGCCTTGTGCTTCTCGATCATCTGCCAGAAACGCCCGGCGTTCGGGTAAGTCGGAACGCCTTCGAAGACAATCTGGGTGGCGCCAGCGGCCAACGGGCCATAGGCCACGTAGGTGTGGCCGGTGATCCAGCCGATATCGGCGGTGCACCAGAAGACATCGTCCGGCTTCAGGTCGAAGGTCCAGTCCATCGTGAGCTTGGCCCACAGCAGGTAGCCGCCAGTCGAGTGCTGCACGCCCTTGGGCTTGCCGGTGGAACCCGAGGTGTAGAGGATGAACAGCGGGTGCTCAGCCCCGACCACTTCCGGCGCACATTCGGTGCTCTGCCCGGCCAGCGCCTCGGCAAAGGTCTTGTCGCGGCCGGCCACCATGTTGCAGGCCGTGGTGGTGCGCTGGTAGACCAGCACCGACTTGATCGTGTCGCAGCCCCCCATGGCCAGCGCCTCGTCCACGATGCCCTTGAGCGGCAGTTCCTTGCCGCCGCGCATCTGGTAGTTGGCGGTGATCACGGCCACGGCACCGGCGTCGATGATGCGCTCATGCAGCGACTTGGCCGAGAAGCCGCCGAACACCACCGAGTGGGTCGCGCCAATGCGCGCACAGGCCTGCATGGCCACCACACCCTCGATGGTCATGGGCATGTAGACCAGCACGCGATCGCCCTTCTTGATGCCTTCTGCCTTCAGTGCATTGGCGAACTGGCTCACCTTGGCCAGCAGCTCCTTGTAGGTGACCTTGGTCACCGCACCGTCGTCGGCCTCGAAGATGATGGCGGTCTTGTTCTCCACCGGCGTGCCCATGTGCTTGTCCAGGCAATTGGCCGAGGCGTTGAGTTCACCGTCGTCGAACCACTTGTAGAACGGTGCGTTGGATTCGTCCAGCGTGCGGGTGAAGGGTTTGCTCCAGACCACGTTCTCGCGCGCCAGCTTGGCCCAGAAGCCCTCAAAGTCCTTTTCGGCAGCCGCGCACAGCGCGTTGTAACCATCCATGCCGGAGATGCGAGCCGCCTTCACGACGGCATCGGCCGGGGGAAATACACGGTTCTCGACCAGAACTGACTGGATGGCTGACGAAGATGAACTCATGGCATGTTTCCTCTGAATAATTGGATTGCTCCGCAATGTCGCGGCTGGCGCTTACATGTCACTGACTTGACACAACCTGCCAATGTACCGAATACGAGGGCGGATGGAAATGCAGCCTAAAATCTTTCGCCTAGATAGAAACCCGAGTTTTGCCGACATGTCCTCCCCCGAAAGCTCCAAAGTCTCCCCACTGCGCCCCCTGCCGGCCTTCATCTTTGCCAGCCGCTGGCTGCAACTGCCGCTCTACCTGGGCCTGATTGCCGCCCAGGGTGTCTATGTCTTTCACTTCTGGGTCGAGCTGGTGCACCTGCTGGAGGCGGTTTTCGGCAGCCAGACCGCGCTGCAGGCCCTGGTCACCAGCATCGGCTACAAGGAGTCGGTCGAGATCACCTCCCTGAACGAGACCATCATCATGCTCGTGGTGCTGGCGCTGATCGACGTCGTGATGATCTCCAACCTGCTGATCATGGTCATCGTCGGCGGCTACGAGACCTTCGTCAGCCGCATGAACCTCGAAGGCCACCCGGATCAGCCGGAGTGGCTGAGCCATGTCAATGCCTCGGTCCTCAAGGTGAAGCTGGCCACCGCCATCATCGGCATCAGCTCCATCCACCTGCTCAAGACCTTCATCAACGCCGCCAACTACGACCTCAAGGTCCTGATGTGGCAGACCATCATCCACATCGTGTTCCTGATGAGCGCCCTGGCCATTGCCTACACCGACAAGCTGCTCAACAGCAGCTACCACGCCCCAGGCACCGGGCACTGATCCCGCACCAACCGGCGTGCCATGACCGCTCTGCTCTTCATCGCCGGACTGCTCGCACTCATCGCCGGCGCCGAGCTGCTGGTACGTGGCGCGTCGAAGCTGGCGCTGTCCTTCGGCCTGTCACCGCTGGTCGTCGGTCTGACCATCGTCGCCTTCGGTACCAGCGCGCCCGAGATGGCGGTTTCTGCCGGCGCCGTGCTCGGCGGCAAGACGGATCTGGCCATTGGCAACGTGGTGGGCAGCAACATCTTCAACGTGCTGTTCATCCTCGGCCTGTCGGCATTGATCACGCCCCTGGTGGTCAACATCCAGCTGATCCGCCAGGAGGTGCCCATCATGATCGGTGCCTCGCTGCTGCTGCTGGTCCTCACGCTCGACGGCAAGCTGGGCTGGCTCGATGCCGCCCTGCTGATGGCGCTGATGCTGGCCTACACCGGCTTCCTGCTTGTGCAGTCGCGCACCGAGAGCGCCAGCGCCAACGAAGACTACGCGGCCGAGCTGCGCCCGGCGCCCCCCGGCAACTGGGACGCGAAGCTGCCCGTGCAACTGGTCCTCATCGTCGTCGGGCTGGCCCTGCTGGTCCTGGGTGCGGACTGGCTGGTCAGAGCCTCCGTCACGTTCGCCAAGTCCCTGGGCGTGAGCGACCTGGTCATCGGCCTGACCATCGTCGCCGCCGGCACCTCCATGCCCGAAGTCGCCACTTCGGTGATGGCCGCCATCAAGGGCGAGCGCGACATCGCCGTTGGCAACGTGGTGGGCAGTTGCCTGTTCAACACCCTGGGTTGCCTGGGGCTGGCGGGCCTGCTCGCCGGCGATGCCGGGCTGCTGGTGCCGGCAGCCGTGCAGCACTTTGACCTCTGGGTCATGCTCGCCGTCACCCTGGCCAGCCTGCCGGTCTTCATGACCGGGCGCGAGATTGCGCGCTGGGAAGGTGGGGTGTTTCTGCTCTACTACGCCGCCTACGTGGCCTACCTCATCCTGGCCGCGCAGCAGCACCAGGCACTGGACGCCTACTCGGCGGCCATGCTGGGTTTTGTCCTCCCACTCACCGTGGTCACGCTGGTGGTGGTCCTGCTGCGGCGCCAGACCGCGAACAGCAGCAGGCCATGATGATTGGCAGCCCCGGCCTGTACGCGCCTCTTTTCCTTGCAGCCTGGCGGGCTAAGGCTCGTGTCAGTTCGAGTGCCTAGAATCGTCCGTCCCACTTTTCCTGGATGCCACCACCTTGCTCTACCTGATCATCCTTCTGCCCCTGCTGGTCGGTACGGTGCTCACCGGCTGGTCCGGCAGCCGCCCTGCCGCCCAGCACAGCAGTCAGACAGCCTGGCTCGCCGCCGCCGTCACCGCTGCCAGCCTGCTGCTGTTGCTCTGGCAATTGCCAGCCGTCATGGGCGGCGAAATCATCCGCGCCTTCGTGCCCTGGGTCCCCGAGATCGGCCTCAACCTCGGTCTGCGGCTGGACGGCCTGTCGCTGATGTTCGCGCTGCTGATCACCGGCATCGGTCTGCTGATCATCCTCTACGCGCATTTCTACCTCGGCAAGGACGACCCGGTGGGCAAGTTCTACAGCACGCTCATGCTGTTCATGGCCGCCATGCTGGGCATCGTGCTGTCGGACAACCTGCTGCTGCTGATCGTGTTCTGGGAGCTGACCAGCATCTCTTCCTTCCTGCTGGTAGGCTACTGGAAGCACCGCGCCGATGCGCGCGCCGGCGCCCGCATGGCGCTGGCCATCACCGGCGGCGGCGGCCTGGCCATGCTGGGGGGCTTCGTGCTGCTGGGCCAGATCGCCGGCACCTACGAGCTCAGCCAGATGCTCGACCAGGCCGCCCGCATCCAGGCTGACCCGCGCTACCCCGCGGCCTTGCTGCTGATCCTGGTCGGCTGCTTCACCAAGAGCGCACAGTTCCCCTTCCACTTCTGGCTGCCGCAGGCCATGGCCGCACCGACGCCGGTTTCGGCCTACCTGCACTCGGCCACCATGGTCAAGGCCGGCATCTTCCTGCTGATGCGCCTGACCCCGGTGATCGGCGGCAGCGAACTGTTCATGGCCATCGTCAGTTCGGCCGGTCTGGCTACGGTGGCCTTCGCCGCCTTCATTGCCATCTTCAAGCATGACCTCAAGGGCCTGCTGGCCTACTCCACCGTCAGCC
>CAZJKR010000013.1:30162-30415 GCA_964546615.1 uncultured Curvibacter sp. | reverse complement strand
GCCCACGGTGCAGGCGCTGCAGGTGCTCGATGCTATAAAATAAGTAGCAATTGGCGCACACCCATCAAGGACAGGATTCAGAAAATGAGCAGAAAATATTTCGGCACCGACGGCATCCGCGGCACCGTGGGTCAGTCGCCCATCACGCCAGATTTCGTGCTGAAACTGGCGCATGCGGTGGGCCGCGTGCTCAAGCGCAGCGAGGCGCGGCCGCTGGTGCTGGACTGCTGGTCGCGCTCCTTCGTCGCGATGG
>CAZJKR010000013.1:27810-30152 GCA_964546615.1 uncultured Curvibacter sp. | reverse complement strand
CCCGCATTTCCGGCTACATGCTGGAGAGTGCGCTGGAGTCCGGTTTCAACTCGGCCGGCGTCGACGTCATGCTGCTCGGTCCCCTGCCCACGCCCGGCGTGGCCTACCTGACGCGCGCCCAGCGCGCTTCGCTCGGCGTGGTCATCAGCGCCAGCCACAACGCCTATCCGGACAACGGCATCAAGTTCTTCAACGCCCAGGGCACCAAGCTGCCCGACGCGTGGGAGCTGGCGGTGGAAGCCGCGCTGGACGAACCGCCGGTGTGGGCGGATTCGGCTCAGCTCGGCAAGACGCGGCGCCTGGACGACGCGGCAGGGCGCTACATCGAGTTCTGCAAGAGCACGTTTGCCACCGATCTCACGCTCAAGGGGCTGAAGATCGTGGTTGACGCGGCGCATGGTGCGGCCTACCAGATCGCGCCCAAGGTATTCCATGAACTGGGCGCCGAGGTGGTCGCGATCGGCTGCGCCCCGGACGGCCTGAATATCAACCATGAGGTGGGCGCCACGCACACCGAGGCGCTGGTGGCGGCAGTCCAGAACCATCAGGCGGACTACGGTGTGGCGCTGGACGGCGATGCCGACCGCCTGATGATGGTGGATGCCTCGGGTCGTCTCTTCAACGGCGACGAGCTGCTCTACCTGATGGTGGACGACCGGCTTGGCCGTGATGAACATGTGCCAGGGGTGGTGGGCACGCTGATGACCAACATGGCCGTCGAGGTGGCGCTGAGGAAACGCGGCGTGCAGTTCGTGCGTGCCAAGGTGGGCGACCGTTACGTGCTGGAAGAACTGCACCAGCACAAGTGGCTGCTTGGCGGCGAAGGCTCGGGCCACCTGCTGGCGCTGGACAAACACACCACCGGCGACGGCCTGGTGTCAGCATTGCAGGTGCTGCAGACCTGTGTGCGCAGCGGGCGCAGCATGGCGCAGCTGCTGGCCGATGTGACGCTGTTCCCGCAGACCTTGATCAATGTGCGCCTGCAGCCGGGGCAGGACTGGAGGGCCAATACGCGGCTGGCCGCAGAAACCAAGGCCGTGGAAGCCGAACTGGGGGATAACGGCCGCGTGCTGATCCGCGCCAGCGGTACCGAACCGCTGGTGCGCGTCATGGTGGAGGCACGGGATGCGGCGCAGGCCCGGGCCTTTGCGGAGCGGCTGGCGCAGACGCTCAGCCATTGAGGCACGAGAGCGGCACCTGAGTTGCCTGTCCGAGGCCTGGAGGGGGCGTGCGCCGGAGCTTCGTGGCTGGTGCGTCATCGCTTTCGCAATCCCGCTGAGGTCGATGACCTGTCGCAGGACATCTTCCTCAAGATGCTGCTTCAGGACGACCGCTTCTGCTCGGTGCAGAATGCCCGGGCCTGGCTCGTCGAAGTAGCCCGCAACGCCTTGGCGGATCGTTTGCGCGTGGCCAGGGAAATGGTGGAGTTGACCGGAGATCTGGAGGCGCCCGTTGAGGAAGCCGACGTCTTGGATGCCCTGACGGCCTGCGCCTGCCCAGGGTAGTGTGCGAGTTGAACGCCGAAGATCGCGTGGCCATCACGTCGTGCGATCTGCAGGGCATGCCGCAGGCCGAGTTTGCCGCTGCCCACGGCTTGAGCCTGAGTGCGGCGAAGGCCTGACCATCATGGCCGTGGCCGAGATGGGCATCGTGATCAATACCGCCACCGCGCTGCTCTTCATGCGGGGCCGGGCCCACGATCTGAACATCCGCGACGCCTTCCGGCACATGGCGGTCGATGCCCTGGTGTCGGTGGGCGTGGTCGTGGCCGGTGGCCTGACCTTGTGGATGGGGTGGGGCTGGCTGGATCCGGTGGTCAGTCTGCTGATCGTCGCGGTGATTCTCTGGAGCACCTGGAGCCTGTTCAGCCTGTCCCTGCACCTGCTGTTCGACGGCGTACCCGACAGCGTGGATCCGCAGGCCGTGCGGGCCAGTCTGCTGGCACTGCCGGGCGTGACGCGGGGGCATGATCTGCACATCTGGGCCATGAGCACGTCGCGCATCGCGCTGACGGCGCACCTGGTGCGGCCTGAGGGGCCTCCCGAGGACGCTTATTTTCGCGCGGCGGCACAGATGCTGCATGCTCGTTTCGAGATCACGCATGTAACGCTCCAGGTGGTCCGGCAACCTCTGGCGGCCGGTTGCAGTGGTGTACCGACTGCAGAGGCCCGTCGGACTGCGGTGGCGAACGCCCCTGAGCATCCGCCGGGTCATGCACACTGAAACCGTCACACTCGGTTGCCCGAGCGGACGATCCTAGGCGCCTCGTGGCGTTTTCAGCAGCCACAGGGCAGCGGCGGCCAGCAGACCGAGTGCGGCCGTCAGCCACAGGGCCGACGCCC
>CAZJKR010000013.1:18393-27800 GCA_964546615.1 uncultured Curvibacter sp. | reverse complement strand
CCGTGTCGAGCAGCAGGCCGAACAGCACAGGCGCGAAGGCCTGGGCGACGCGCGCCGGGACCATGATCAGGCCCTGGCGCACGCCATAGCCCACCGGCCCGAACAGCACCAGCGGCAGCGTGCCCTTGGCAATGGTCAGGATGCCGTTGCCGGCGCCGTGCAGCACGGTGAACACGGCGGCGGCCGGTCCGCCCAGCAGCATCAGCAGGGCGGCTCCCAACGGGTGCGCCAGGGCGGCCAGCCGGGCCGACAGCAGTGGGTGCAGCCGGCGCAGCAGACCGAACTCCAGCAGGCGTGCCGCCACCTGCGCCGGCCCCACCAGGGCCGCCACGGCCACCGCGGTCTGCAGCGTGGTGCCGCTGGCCTGCAGCAGGCGCGGCAGATGCGCGGCCATGGCGGTGCTGACGAACCAGGTGACGGCAAACACGAACGCCAGCAGCACGGTACTGCGCCGGGCGCTGCTGGCTCGCGGTGTTGCACCATGCCGCGTCGCGTCCGACCGCGGTGTATCGGCCGCTTCAGCAAGCGGTGGCGCCGGCCAGGCTGAGGCTCGGGGCAGCCAGGCATTCAGAGGCAGGCCCAGCAGCAGGTGCAGCGCGGCCCAGCCGAAGCAGGCGCCGCGCCAGCCGAATTCACTTTCCATCCAGGCCGACAGTGGCCAGCCCACGGTGCTGGCAAAACCCGCGAACAGGGTGACGCCGGTGATGGCGCCGCGGGCACCGGGCCCGTACAGGCGCACCAGGGTGGCAAAGGCCGCCTCGTAGAGGCCCGAGCCCATGGCGACGCCCATGAGCACCCAGGCGGAAAACAGGCCCACCGGGCCTTGCGACAGGCCCAAACCGAGCAGACTGGCCGCAAACAGCACATTGGTGCCCAGCAGCACCGGCCGGCCGCCATGCCGGTCGATGGCGTGGCCGGCCAGCGGGCCGAGCAGGGCCGAGACGATGAGCGCCAGCGAGAATGCGGCGAACACGGTGGGCGTGGCCACCCCGAGATCGCGCGCCATCGGCACCGCCAGCATGGCTGGCAGGTAATACGAGGACGCCCAGGCCAGGGTCTGGGTGGTACCCAGACGCACCACGGCGCCGTAAGGGGAAGCAGTCCTCATGCCGAGGCGGGCGGTGTCGCCTGCATCATGCCGCTTTCGATGAGGACGCCCCGGCGCCTGCGTAACCGCCCATCTCAGACACGGTGCTGCCCCTGGGCATCGACCACCCGTTCACCGTCCTCCTTGCGGACGGTGCTGCGTTGCGGCTGCGGCAGGATATCGAGCACCGCTTCCGAAGGGCGGCACAAGCGGGTGCCCAGCGGCGTGACCACTAGGGGCCGGTTGATCAGCACCGGGTGGGTCAGCATGGCGTCGATCAGTTCGGCATCGCTGCGCGCCAGATCATTCAGACCGAGCTCGCTGCAGAGCGCTTCCTTGCTGCGCATGACCTCGCGCACGGACAGGCCGCTGGCGGCGATCAACGCGAGCAGTTGTTCGCGTGTCGGCGGCGTCTTCAGATACTCGATGATGACCGGCTCTGCACCACTGTTGCGGATCATGGTCAGGGTGTTGCGCGAGGTGCCGCAGCCGGGGTTGTGGTAGATCGTGATGTCGCTCATGGTCATGTCAGGGAAAGTTCTGATGGGGTCGCCAGGCGTTGATGATGGCCACCAGCGAGAGCATCACCGGCACCTCGGCCAGCTCGAAGAAGTTCGAGGTGCCGATCAGGCAGGCTGGCCCGGCCACCTCGTGCGGCAGACGCAGCCAGCGTGCGGCGCCCCAGGCCAGAAAGAAGATGCCATAGGTCTGCAGTATCAACGGGATGGCGATCAGGACGATCACCTGGGGCTGCTGCACGATGGTGCCGGCCTGAAAGCCGAACAACAGCACGACGGTGGCGATCAGGCCGACGATGGACCAGGGCTTGAGGCGGCCGACAAAGCGTTGCACCGTCGCCGGGCCATTGCCCAGACCGTGTCGCGTGGCCATGCCGGCCGCCAGCGGCAGCACCACGTAGAGCACGGTCGACAGCAGCAACGTCTCCCAGGGCACCGTGATGTCGGTCACGCCGAGCAGGAAGGCCGCGATGGGCGCGAAGGCGAAGACCATGATGAGGTCATTGACCGAAACCTGCACCAGCGTGTAGTTGGCGTCGCCCTTGACCAGCTGGCTCCAGACGAAGACCATGGCCGTGCAGGGCGCCACGCCCAGCAGGATCATGCCGGCGATGTACTCGCTGGCCGACTGCGGATCGACCCAGGGGGCGAACAGGTAGTGGAAGAAGAGCACGCCCAGCGCGGCCATGGTGAAGGGCTTGACGAGCCAGTTCACCACCACCGTCAGCAGCAGGCCGCGCGGCTTGCGGCCCACATCCTTGATGGCGGACCAGTCGATCTGGATCATCATCGGGTAGATCATGATCCAGATGAACACGGCCACCACCAGGTTGACGTGCGCCACTTCCAGGGTGGCGATCAGCTGGAACAGGGCCGGCACGAGCAGGCCCAGACCCACGCCAGTCACGATGCCCAGGGCGACCCACAGGGTCAGGTAGCGTTCGAACAGTCCCATGGTGGTACCGGTTTGATGTTGTTCAGGCTGACGTGGACAGATCGCGGGCGGTGCGCTCCAGCACCATCCGGTCCAGCCGCTCGGGCAGCAGATGCACCAGCAGATCGATGCGGCGCTTGATGGCCCGCAGCGTCTGGCGGAAGGCTTCCAGCCTCTGCTCTTCCGTGCCCTGCACCTCGGACGGATCGGCATAGCCCCAGTGGGCGGTGGCCGGGTGGCCGGGCCAGACCGGGCAGACCTCGCCGGCGGCGTTGTCGCAGACGGTGATGATCAGATCCATCTGCGGCGCGCCGGGCGCCGCGAACTCGTCCCAGCTTTTGCTGCGCAGCCCTGCGGTACTGATGCCGGCGGTCTGCAGCGCCTGCAGGCCGAGCGGATTGGGCTGCTGATTCTCGCGGGGGCTGCTGCCGGCCGAGTACGCCTTGAAGCGGCCCTGGCCGATGTGGTTGAGCGTGGCTTCGGCCAGGATGCTGCGCGCCGAGTTGTGCGTGCAGAGGAAGAGCACATTCAGGAGGCGGTTGGTGGTCATGTCAATTCAGCAGAGAAGGTGAGGGTGGTCAGCAGCAAGCCTTGGCACCGTTGGCCACCTGGGCGGCAGTGGGGGTACTGCAGCCGCTGCGGGCAGGCTCGGCTGCTACTGTTTTAGGAGCATTTGGCGCACAACAGGCGGGTGCTGAGGCCGGATTTTGTTCGGAATTTCGCTGGCTGAACACCGGGATGCTGTCCAGCGTATGGAACTGCTCCCAGGCGATGCCCTGCGGGTCGGTCACCCAGTACTTGTCGCTGCGGGCGTAGCAGCAGGTGGTTTCGCCCTCGTCCAGCAAGGCCATGTCGGCCTGCTGTGCCTGGGCCTTGAGCGACTGCAGTTCCTCGGTGGATTCGACCTGGATGCCCAGGTGATCCAGGCCGGGCTTGTCGCCGCGGGTGGAGATGGCGAAGTTCACCGGCGGGTCCTGCAACATCCACTTGGCGTAGTCGGCCTCGGTGCGGGCCGGGGCCTGGTTGAACATGGCCGAGTAGAAGGCGATGTTCTTCGCCAGGTTGTCGACGTGGACATGGACGTGAAAGCGTTTCATGGGAACTCCTGAGGAATGAGTGGGGGAAATCAACTGGGAGCGCAGGCGGTCTTCTTGCGCGCCTTCGGACTGGCCTCGCAGGCGGCGCCTTGGCAGCAATGCTCGGTGAGGTAACCCAGCAAGGCGTTCATCTGCTCGAAATTGGCGCGGTAGACCAGGTAGCGCCCGCTGGGTTCGCTGCTGACCAGACCGGCATGGGCCAGTTCCTTGAGATGGAAGGACAGGGCGCTCGGGCTCATGCCGAGGGTCTCGGCCAGTGCGCCCGGCGTGAGCCCGTCCAGGCCCGCGACCACCAGCGCACGGAAGGCCCGCAAGCGCTGGACTTGCGCCAGCGCCGCCAAGGACCGGACGGCATCGGTTTCGGGAATTTTTGAGGACTTCACATTTCAATGATAGTTGAAATATTGAAGGCTCGCAAGTTGGCTTGGCCGGGTGCGTCGTGTCATCGGGCTGTCATGCGTCTGCCATGAAGTCGTCATGTGACGCCGCCACACTGACGCCATTGCTGAACACACGGGAGTAGAACATGGGTCAAGGTTTTGGCGAGAAGTTCGACGCGGACGAAGGCGTCAACTGCAGCGCCAACCCCCACATCGAGGGGGTGGACGGCGCGCGTCGCCAGGTTTTCAAATGCACGGCGGCCGCTGTCGCCATGCTGGTGGGCTCGCACGCATTGGGAGCCCCCCTGGCCCGTGGCAAGCCGCTGGGCTTCACCGGCGTGGCCGCGTCGGCACACGACACGCTGCAGGTGCCGTCCGAATACGAGGCGCAGGTGCTCTACCGCTGGGGTGACGCCGTGGGCATGAAGGCCGGCGCACCGGCCTTCAAGGCCGACGGCTCCAACACCTGGGAAGAGCAGGCCCTGCAGGCCGGCATGCACCACGACGGCATGGCCTTCTTTCCGATCGACGGCAACCCGCGCCACGGCCTGCTGGCCATCAACCACGAGTACACGGATGACGGCCTGCTGCACGCCGACGGCATGAAGACCTGGAACGCCGACAAGGTGCGCAAGTCGCAAGCGGCGCACGGCGTCAGCGTGATCGAGATCATCGAGCGCCAGGGCCAGTGGCGCGTCATGCCCGGTTCGCGCTATGCGCGCCGCATCACCGGCAACACGCCCATGGACGTCAGCGGCCCGGCCCGCGGCCATGTGCTGCTGCAGACCGCGGCCGACCCGTCCGGCACCCGCGTGCTGGGCACGCTGAACAACTGCGCCTCGGGCAAGACGCCTTGGGGCACCTACCTGACCTGTGAAGAGAACTGGAACGGCTACTTCTCTTCGCAGGAAAAGCCCAATGTCGACGAGCAGCGTTATGGCCTGCGCCACAAGGGCTGGGGCTACCGCTGGCATGAGTTTGACGAGCGTTTCGACGCAGCCAAACACCCGAATGAGCCGCACCGCTTCGGTTGGGTGGTGGAGATCGATCCGATGGACCCGAAGCAGACCCCTATCAAGCGCACGGCGCTGGGCCGCATCAAACACGAGGGCGCCACGGCCACGCTGTCCAAGGACGGCCGCGCCGTGGTTTACATGGGCGACGACGAGCGCTTCGAGTACATCTACAAGTTCGTCTCGCGCGACAAGGTGCGCCCGGGCGGCTATGCGGCCAACAAGACGCTGCTGGACCACGGCACGCTCTACGTGGCGCGCTTCGATGCCCGCGGCTATGGCCGCTGGATCGCGTTGGTGCACGGCCAGAACGGTCTGATGGCCGACCAGGGGTTTGCCGACCAGGGTGAGGTGCTGGTCAAGACGCGTCAGGCGGCCGATGCCGTAGGCGCCACCAAGATGGACCGGCCGGAGTGGATCGCGGTGCACCCGCACACCGGTGAGGTGTTCGTCACGCTGACCAACAACAGCCTGCGCGGCCAGCCCGGCCGCGAAGTGGACGAGGCCAACCCGCGCCCCGACAACATCATGGGCCACATCGTCCGCTGGCGCGAAGGCGGCAGCGCCGCGCACGACGCGGCAGCCGAGGAGTTCCGCTGGATGCACTTCGCGCTGGCCGGTGACCCGAATGCCGGCAAGCCGGAGCACCGCGGCAACATCAAGGGCGACATCTACGGCAGCCCCGACGGCTTGGCCTTCGACGACAGCGGCCTGCTCTGGATCCAGACCGACATCTCGACCTCGGTCATGAACAAGGGGCCGTACAAGCCGATCGGCAACAACATGATGCTGTGCGCCGACCCGGCCACCGGTGAGACCAAGCGTTTCCTCACCGGCCCGGCGGGTTGCGAGATCACCGGCATTGCCTTCACGCCCGACCGGCGCTTCATGTTCGTCAACGTGCAGCACCCGGGCGAAACCGCCAGCGAGCGCAGCGACCCGGCGGCGCCGAAGGCTGTCAGCAGCTGGCCGGACGGGCCGGCAGGCGGCCGACCGCGCTCGGCCACCGTCGTCATCCGCCGCAAGGATGGCGGCGTCGTCGGCACCTGATGACATTCCACCGGCCCCGATTTCGGGGCCTTTTCATATCTGAACCGAAAAGAACCGAATCAACCTGAACACCGCAAAGGAGATGACCATGAAAGAACTGCCCAACCCGACCTTCCCGCTGTCCCCGGTTGCCTTGCCTCGGGGGTCGCTTCACCGCCCTGATCAGCACACCGCTGGCACAGGTCAGCCGCGCGTTACGCCTGGGCGCGGCGGCATTGAAGTGGCCTGGGCCCGACACCAGGACGAAGTCCGGGCCGCGCAACGACTGAGGTACCAGATCTTTGCCGGTGAAATGGGCGCGCGCCTGAACACCCCGGAGGCGGGCCATGACATCGACCTGTTCGACGACTATTGCGAGCACCTGCTGGTGCGTGATCAGGCCACGCGCGAGGTCATCGGTACCTACCGCGTGCTGACACCGGCGCAGGCCAAGCGGGTCGGCAGCACCTACAGCGACCTGGAGTTCGACCTTACCCGGCTGCGTCAGCTGCGTGAGCGCATGGTCGAGCTCGGTCGCAGCTGCGTGCATCCGGAGCACCGCCACGGCGGCGTCATCATGGCGCTGTGGAGCGCGCTGGCCGAGTTCATGGTGCGCAACCAGCTCGACACCATGATCGGCTGCGCCAGCATCCCGATGCTGCACAACGGCGTGGTCAGCGGCGACATGGCGGCCAGCATCTGGCGCCAGCTCAAGGACACCCACCTGGCCTCGATCGAGTACCACGTCCGGCCGCGCCTGCCGCTGCCGATCGAGGAGCTCGACAGCACGCTCGATGTCGAGCCGCCGGCCCTGATCAAGGGTTATCTGCGCCTGGGCACCAAGGTGCTGGGCGCACCCGCCTGGGACCCGGACTTCAACAGCGCAGACCTGCCGATGCTCATGCGCATCCAGGACCTGCCGCCGCGTTACCGCAAGCACTTTCTCGGCAACTGATGAAAAAGTCCTTCGACCCGATGAATCCCTGGCTGGACGGTCTGGCGCCGCAGGACGACGGCGACGAGGACTTCCCGGGGCACACCCGCTACCGTGCCATCTTCATCTCGGACCTGCATCTGGGAACGCCGGGCTGCCAGGCTACCGAGCTGCTGGCCTTCCTGAAGATGCATCCGAGCGACTACCTCTATCTGGTCGGTGACATCGTCGACGGCTGGCAGCTGCGTCGGCGCTGGTACTGGCCGCAGGCGCACAACGATGTGGTGCAGAAGCTGCTGCGCCGCGCGCGCAAGGGCTGCCGCATTGTCTATGTGCCCGGCAACCACGACGAATTCGCGCGCGGCTTCATCGGTCACCAGTTCGGCGGCATCGAGGTGGTGGAGGATGCGGTGCACGTCACGCTCGACGGGCGCCGGCTGTGGGTCATGCATGGCGACTATTTCGACGGCGTCATCCAGTGTGCCAAGTGGCTGGCCTATGTCGGCGACAACCTGTACGAGTTCACGCTCAAGCTCAACCGCTACCTCAACCACCTGCGCGCCAGATTCGGCTTGCCTTACTGGTCGCTCTCGGCCTACCTCAAGCACAAGGTCAAGAAGGCGCTGAACTACGTCACCGATTTCGAGGTGGCGGTGGCCAACGAAGCGCGTCGCCTGGGGCATCAGGGCGTGGTGTGCGGCCATATCCATCGGGCCGAGATGCGCGACATCGACGGCATCCTGTACTGCAACGACGGTGACTGGGTGGAGAGCCGCACCGCCCTGGTGGAACACCCGGACGGCCGGTTGGAGCTGCTGCACTGGGGCGCCAAGCAGGCCATGCCGGTGCAGGCCTTGGCAGAAAGGACGGTCGGCGCATGAAGATCGCACTGATTACCGATGCCTGGCAACCCCAGGTCAATGGTGTGGTGACCACCCTGGTGGAGCTGGTACGCGAGGTCGAGCGCGCCGGCCATGCCGTCGAGGTCATTCATCCGGGGCTGTTTCCCACGCGTCCCTGCCCCGGCTATCCCGGCATCGATCTGGTGGTGCGACCAGGCAAGGCGCTGGCGGCCCGGCTCGATGCGCTGGCGCCCCAGGCCATCCACATCGCCACCGAAGGCCCGCTGGGCTGGGCCGCACGGTCCTACTGCGTGCGGCGCGGTCTGGCGTTCACCACGGCTTTTCATACCAAGTTCCCGGAAATCCTTCATGCCGCACTCAAGGTGCCACCCGCCTGGGGGTATGCGCTGTTCCGTCATTTCCATAAACCGTCTTCCGGTGTCATGGTGCCTACCCAGGGCGTGCTGCGCATGCTGGCGCAGCGTGGTTTCGGCCAATTGCGCGGCTGGACCCACGGCGTGGACATGTCGCTCTTCCCCTATCATGAAGAAGTTCAGCTGCACCCCGGGCTGGGGGTGCTGGCACGGCCGGTTTCGCTGTTCGTCGGGCGCGTCTCGTATGAAAAGAACATCGAGGCCTTCCTGAAGCTTGACGTGCCGGGAACCAAGATCGTCTGTGGCGTCGGGCCACTGGAGGCTGCGCTCAAGGCACGCTACCCGCAAGTGCGCTGGCTGGGCATTCTTCCGCGCGAGGAGCTGGCGCGCATCTATGCGGCGGCCGACCTGTTCGTGATGCCCAGCCGATCGGAAACCTTCGGCCTGGTGATGCTGGAGGCCATGGCCAGCGGCACGCCGGTGGCCGCCTATCCGGTCGACGGACCGCTGGAGGTCTTGGGGCTGGGGGATGGCCGCACCGCCGGTGGTGTGTTGGACGCGGACCTGCAGAGCGCCTGGTACCGGGCGCTGGCCGTTCCGCGGCACGAAGCCCGCGCCCGGGCTCTGGATTTCAGCTGGGAGCAGGCCGGGCAGCTGTTCCTGACGCATCTGGTGCCGGCGCGCCAGCCGCTGGCAAGCCCCCACGCTGTGACGGAAACATGACAATGTCACGGGAATGACATCAAATTCGTCAAGAATCTGCCGCTGATACGTCATACCAACTGTTAGGGAAGCAATGGTGCCACCCGTGAGCGAATCGAAACCGACGACCGTGCAGAAGCCGCTGGCGCTGCTGGATCGGGATCACAGTATTCTGGCCTTCAACTGGCGCGTCTTCGACTGGGCCTGCCGCCGCGATGTGCCCTTGCTGGAGCGGCTGCGCTACCTGTGCATCGTCTCGTCCAACCTGGATGAGTTCTTCGAGGTCCGGGCCGAGCCCCATCTGAGCGCCAAGAAGGGCGAAGACCGCGAGGGCCTCTATACCGCCAGCTCGTTTGATCGTCTGGCCACGGCCATCCACACGCTGGTGGAGCGCCAGTACGCCCTGTACAACGAGGAGCTGATGCCGGCCTTCGAGAAGCAGGGCATCAAGATCGTCGCGCATGGCGAACGCAACGCGGCCCAGCGGCGCTGGGTCA
>CAZJKR010000013.1:16100-18383 GCA_964546615.1 uncultured Curvibacter sp. | reverse complement strand
GCAGTACTTCGAGGCCGAGGTGAAGCCGCTGCTGATCCCGATCGGGCTCGATCCCTCGCATCCGTTTCCCCAGGTCGCCAACAAATCGCTCAATTTCATCGTCCGCCTCAGCGGACGCGACGCCTTCGGGCGCGAGAACGACATCGCCATTGTCAAGGTGCCGCGCGTGCTGCCGCGCCTGATCCGGCTGCCGGACAAGCTCTCGGGCAAGCGCACCCTGTTCATCTCGCTCTCCAGCGTGATCCGGGCCCATCTGGCCGAGCTGTTCCCGGGGCGTGATGTGGGCCAGTTCTCCCAGTTCCGGGTCACCCGCCACTCCGACCTGGCGGTGGACGAGGAAGACGTCAAGAACCTGCGCACCGCCTTGCGCCAGGGACTTCAGCATCGCCACTACGGCCAGGCGGTCCGGTTGGAGGTGTCGGCCGGTTGCTCCGACTATCTGGCCAGTTTCCTGCTCAGACAGTTCGACCTGCCCGCGGGCGCACTGTACCGTGTGCAGGGCCCGGTCAACCTGGTGCGCCTGAACCAGCTGGTGGACCTGGTCGATGCACCGCGTCTGCGGTTCCCGCCCTACAAGGCCAGTTACCCGAGCCAGTTGCAGCGCGACCAGCCGATCTTCGAGCAGCTGCAGCGTGGTGATGTGATCATCCACCAGCCCTACGAGAGTTTCGAAGGCGTGCTGGCCTTTCTGCGCGAGGCGGTCGATGACCCGCAGGTGCTGGCGATCAAGCAGACCATCTACCGCACGGGCGCCAGTTCCGAACTGATGGACCTGCTGCGGGAGGCGGTGCGCCGGGGCAAGGAGGTGATGGTGGTGCTCGAGTTGAAGGCCCGCTTCGATGAGGAGGTCAACATCAACTGGGCCGAGCAGCTCGAATCGATCGGTGTCCAGGTAGTCTACGGTGTGGTGGGCCTGAAGACCCATGCCAAGATGATGCTGATCACCCGCCGCGAAGGCAGGCACCTCAAGCGCTATGCCCATCTGTCGACCGGCAACTACAACCCGATGACGGCGCGCTTCTACACCGACATCAGCCACCTGACGTCCGATGCAGCGCTCACGGCCGACATCGAGCACATCTTCGTCCACCTCGCCGGGCAGAGCCGCCTGGCGCGCCTGAACCGGCTCTGGATGGCACCGTTGCAGCTGCATCGCAAGCTGGTGGAAAAAGTCGAGCAGTTGTCTGAAGCGGCCGCCGCCGGCCAGCCAGCACGCATCGTGGCCAAGATGAATGCGCTGACCGACGAGGCCCTGATCCGGGCGCTGGTGACGGCGGGCCAGCAGGGCGTCAAGATCGACCTCATCGTGCGCGGGGCCTGCATGCTGCCGGCCCAGGTGCCGGGGCAGACCGACAACATCCGTGTGCGCTCCATCATCGGGCGCTTTCTCGAACATGCCCGGGTGTTCTATTTTCGACAGGGTGATTCCGAAGAGCTTTACCTGTCGAGTGCCGACTGGATGAACCGCAACATGCTGCGCCGGGTCGAGCTGGCCTGGCCGGTGCTGGACCCGCTGCTGCGCCAGCGTATCGTTGACGAATGCCTGGTGGCAGGCATGCTCGACAACGTGGATGCCTGGGACCTGATGCCCGACGGGCACTACGAGCGCGCCCGCCCGCAAGGCGGGCAGACGGCACGCGGGGTCCAGGCCGCCCTGATGCAGCGCTACGGCGGTGAGCCGCGCGCCGGGGGCTGACGATGGACCTGGTCTTGTGGCGCCACGCGGAAGCCCAGGACTGGGTGGAGGGCTGCAACGATCTCGAACGCTCCCTGACGCCGCGGGGCGAAAAGCAGGCCGCACGCATGGCCGCCTGGCTCGACCGGCAACTGCCGGAGGGAACGCGCATCCTGGTCAGTCCGGCGCGCCGCACCGAGCAGACGGCACTGGCGCTGGGACGCAAGTTCAAGCTGCGCCCTGAACTGGCACCGGACGGCAGCGTCGAGCAGTTGCTGGAAGTGGTGCAGTGGCCGCAGGGACGGAGCACCACGCTGGTCGTGGGGCATCAACCCGTGCTGGGACAGGTGATTGCACGGCTGCTGGGCATGCAGGCCAGCGACTGTGCCGTTCGCAAGGGCGCGGTCTGGTGGTTGCGGCACCGCCAGCGCGAGGGCGCAGCCCAGACCGTGCTGCTCACGGTCCAGTCGCCCGAGGTGCTTTAACCGGCGGTGTCGCCCCCGTCGCCCTCAGTCCTTTTTCGGACGGCCGGTCTTGATGGACGGTACGGCCTGCAGGGCGGCCAGCAAGGCCGCATCATTCATGGCGCTCAGGGCCTTGATGCCGGC
>CAZJKR010000013.1:13981-16090 GCA_964546615.1 uncultured Curvibacter sp. | reverse complement strand
AGTTCGCTCTTCTTGACCGGATGGGCCAGCTTGGCCGAACGCAGTTTCAATGCGTCGAGCACGGTGTATTCGGCCTTCGGGATGGTGAAGCTGTCCCGTACCAGCTTCGGCTTCTTGGGCCGGGTTTCCTTGACGACCTTGGGTGCGGCAAGGGTCCGCGCCGGTGTTTCGGCCGCGGCTTTGCGCACCGGCGCAGCCTTCTTGCTCACAGGGCGGGTGGTTTTGACCGGTGCCTTGGTCGTCCTGGCGGTGCTTTGCGTGGTGCGGGGGGCGGTTTTTCGGGTGCTGGTGACCATGGGGGAGAGCCTTCCTGAAAATGGAGTAAACAGTTTATATCGTTATCTTGACAGTCGCAAGCCTTGGCGTGCCGGGCGGCGGCGTGACACCAATCTGTCATGCGGCTGTCATCGACCACTGGCACAGTCGGTGCCTTGACAGGTTGGGAGCCGGCGGCAAGCGGCTGTGAGAGCGTGGAAGAACTGACAATCGCCTGGCCCGAAGTCGCCGAGGCATGGGAGCTGAATGTGGCGAGCAATCCGATCTGCCTGCTCAAGGGCGAGTTCCTGCCCGAGGTGGTCGGTGGGGCCGGGCCTCTGGCCCGGCTGATGCGCGAGGACGGGCTGTCGACCGTCTTTCAGCCGATTGCCGACCTGAAGGATGCATCCGTCCATGGCCACGAAGCCCTGATCCGGGGGCCGCAGGGAACGCTGCTGCATGGTGCCGAGGCCCTGCTGCAGGCGGCCCAGGCGGAAGACCTGCTGCACCCGTTCGAGTACTGCTGCATCTACACCGCCCTGCAACAGTGGGGCCAGCTCAGACAGCCGGGGCGGCTGTTTCTCAACATCAGTGCCAACGCCCTGGTCGGGCTGATCCAGCAGGGGGGCTGTGCCAGTTTCACCAAGTGCGTGCGCGATCTGGGTGTGTCGCCCCGCATGGTGGTGCTGGAGATCACCGAGCATGAGCGCGTCAGCGACATGCACGCGCTGGCGCAGGTGGTGAAGGAGTTGCACAATGCCGGCCTGTCGCTGGCGCTGGACGACTTCGGCGACGGCCGCTCCAGCCTGCGGCTGTGGTCCCAGATCAAACCCGACATTGTCAAGATCGACAAGTATTTCAGCCGCAACATCAGCGGCCATGCCGACAACCTCAAGACCCTGCAGGCGCTGCTGCAGATCGCCGACATCTTCGGTACGGCCCTGGTGGCCGAGGGTATCGAGAACGAAGACGACTTGCGGGTGCTGCGGGATCTGGGCATCGCCTACGGCCAGGGTTATTTCATCGGCCGGCCGGCCGGTGCCGTGCGTCCGGCGATCCGCGCCGAAGCCGTGGAGGTGCTGCAGGACAGCCGGGTTGCGGTCATGCCGGAGCGGCGCCAGGTTTCGCGCCTGGGACACCTGCGCCATCTGACGCTGATCCATGCCCCCTGTGTCGGCCGCGGCACCAGCAACGATGAAGTTGCCGCCATCTTCCTGGCGCGTCCCGAGCTGCATGCCTTGGCCGTGGTTGACGAGATCCGGCCCATTGCCATCATCAACCGCCAGCTGTTCATGGATCGCTATGCCACGCTGTACTTTCGGGAGATCTACGGCAAGAAGTCCTGTTTCCAGTACGCCAACCATTCGCCGCGCCTGGTCGAACGCAACCATGACATCGAGGAGCTGATCGGCATCCTGACGTCGCAGGATCAGCGCTATCTCAGCGATGGTTTCATCGTCACCGAAAACGGGCGTTATGTCGGCCTGGGCACCGGGGATCAGCTGGTGCGCTCGGTCACCGAGATGCGGCTGGAGGCGGCGCGCCATGCCAACCCGCTGACGTTCCTGCCGGGCAACATTCCGATCAGCATGCACATCCGGCGCCTGCTCGAAGGGGGGGCGGCTTTCGCGGCCTGCTACCTGGACATGAACAACTTCAAGCCGTTCAATGACCACTACGGTTATTGGCGCGGCGACGAGATGATCCGTCTGCTGGCCCGTCTGGCGGTGGCCCATGCCGACCCGCAGCGCGATTTTGTAGGCCATGTCGGGGGCGACGATTTCATCATCCTGTTCCAGAGTGCCGACTGGCAGCACCGCTGCGAGCTGATCATCAGCGAATTCGCCCACAAGG
>CAZJKR010000013.1:12189-13971 GCA_964546615.1 uncultured Curvibacter sp. | reverse complement strand
GGCGCGCGACCTGTTCGACGAGGCGGGTCGCCTGTGCGGCGGTATCCATGCCGAAGACCGCCAGGGTGTCGTACGTTTCTTCCCCTTCACCACCCTCTCGATCGGCGCCGTCCGTGTCGGTCCGCGAGGGCTACGGGATGCCGAGGAGGTGGCCACACTGGCCGCCCAGGCCAAACACGAGGCCAAGATGGGCGGCGGCGGGCTAATGGTTCACGGGGCGCAGGCCCTGGAACGCGCCTGAGGCGCGCGGGGGCGTCAGCCGCGTTCGCCGAACGTCAGTGTCCAGGGGGTCTTCTGCCACGCCAGCAGTTCCTCGTGCAGCAGATGGGCTGACTGCGGGTAGGCCTGGCTCCAGCCTGCGCGGCAGCTCAGGGCAAAAGCATGCGGTGCCGTGCGTTGGAGTGTCAGCCCCTGCAGATCGGGGTCACGGCGGGCGTGACAGAGCAGCACCGCCAGGCGCAGGGCCAGCAGTTGGCGGATGAAGATGTCGTCCTCGAAGTCCACCTCCAGCTTGCGCAGCTTGCCACGGTGGCCCAGCACCAGCAGACTGAGCCGGTGCAGCTCGGACATGGTGAATCCGGCCGCATCCGCATTGTCCAGAATGTAGGCGCCGTGCTTGTGGTAGTCGCTGTGGGAGATCTGGCTGCCGATCTCGTGCAGTTGTGCCGCCCAGCCGAGCTTGCGCAGGTGCCGCTCCAGCGCGGGGGGGGTGAAGTCGCTGGCGATCTGGCGCAGCAGGTGACGGGCGGCCCGGCTGACCCGCTGGGCCTGCGTCTGCTCCACATTGAACTTGAGGGCCAGCCGGTTGACGCTGGCATGACGCCGGTCGGTTTGCTCGTGTTCCCGGTCGAGCAGGTCGTAGAGGGCGCCGTGACGCAGCGCCCCTTCGGCCACCAGCATTTCCTTGATGCTCAGCAGGTCGAAGACCGCGCGCAGCACGCTCACGCCGCCACCGATCACGGCGCGTCGATCTTCCTTGAGGCCTTCCAGGCGCACGCGGTCGGCGCTTTGCGCCTTGAGCAGGCGTTCCAGCAGCCAGTCGAGCCCTGCGCGTGTGATGCGCCCCTCGGGCCAGCCGGCCTCCATCAGGATGTCGGCCACGGCGCCCACGGTACCGGAGGAGCCGTAGGCCACTTCCCAGCTGTCGGGCTGGCAGATGTTGAGCGCTTCGTCCAGCACGGCCTTGGCGGCGACTTCCGCCGTTTCAAACGCTTGCGACGTGAAAAGACCATCGGGGAAATAACGCATCGACCAGGCCACGCTGCCGACGCGGAAGGACTCCATGAACCGGGCCTCGTAGGCATGACCCAGGATCAGTTCGGTCGACCGTCCGCCAATGTCCACAACCAGCCGGTGTTCTTGCGATTGCGGCAGCAGATGCGCCACGCCCTGGTAGATCAGGCGCGCCTCCTCAGGACCGGAGATGACGTCGATGGGGAAACCGAGGATCTGTGTGGCCTTGTGCAGGAACTCGTCGCGGTTGCGCGCTTCACGCAAGGTCTGGGTGGCCACCGCCCGAACCTGGTACTTGCGGAAACCCGCCAGCCGCTCGCCGAAACGGGCCAAGCAGTCCCAGCCACGCTGCATGGCTTGGCGCGACAGATTGCGGTTCTCGTCCAGGCCGTTGCCCTGGCGAACCGTCTCCTTGAGGTACTCGGTGCGTTGGATCTGACCATGGTCGAGATAACCGATTTCCAGGCGAAAACTGTTGGAGCCGAGATCGACGGCGGCAAGGCGGGTTCCGTTTTGCATCGGCTAAAGCATGAAATTGTTTGAATGAAA
>CAZJKR010000013.1:0-12179 GCA_964546615.1 uncultured Curvibacter sp. | reverse complement strand
GCCTGGGCCCCCAGCGTGATTCGACTGGAGGGAAATGACTCTAAATGGAAAAAATGACAAAACAATGACAGCGGGGTTCGGGTTTGAAATGGGATCGAAAACAGGTCAAAAAGGCTGCATCCCGCGGTTTTGTCACGATTCTGTCACAGCACGCTGGTCCAGTTACGCCCTGTGTGGGGCGCTGAGAAATGGCTTCAGGATCTTGGATGCCTTGTCTTGGGGTTTTCACGCCATTGTCACATTGCGCAAGCAAAGTGCGACTGTTGTTCACACCTGATATGGAGATAACCGATGAAACTCGCGATTGCGTCCTTGCTGGGCTTGGCCGTCCTGGCTGGCTGTGCGTCCAACCCCACGGCACCGGCCGGTATGAAGCCGGGCCAGTTCGTGGCCTATAACTGTGAAGGCGGCAAACGCTTTCAGGCGCGTCTGGCCGATGACGGCAGCACGGTGCGTATCCGCTACGAGGGTGGCTACGAGTTGGATCACAAAGGTGCGGGTGTCTATGAAGGTGAAGGCTGGAAGCTCGCGACCCAGGGTGCCGGCGGCTTCGAGCTCATGCATCACGGCAAGGTGACACACAAAGGCTGCAAGGTGGAGTGACGATCTGTCATAAAAGCGTCATAAAAATTCCATAAAGTTCTCTCAACCCATTTTTCCAAGGAAAAACCATGAAATCTTCCAAACTCTCTGCCTTGCTGGCGGCTTCCGTCTTCTCCGTCATCGGCACGTCGGCTCTGGCCCAGGTGGTCAAGGTCGATGGTTCCAGCACGGTGTACCCGGTTACCGAGGCGGTGGCCGAGGAGTTCCAGAAGGCCAACAAGGGCCTCAAGGTCACCGTAGGTGTGTCCGGTACGGGTGGCGGCTTCAAGAAGTTCTGCCGCGCCGAAACCGACATCTCCAATGCTTCGCGTCCGATTTCCGTCTCCGAGATGGCTGATTGCAAGAAGGCAGGCGTCGAGTACTACGAACTGCCGGTGGCCTTCGATGCGCTGACCGTGGTGATCAATCCGCGCAACACCTGGCTCAAGTCCGCCACCGTGGCCGAGCTGAAGAAGATGTGGGAGCCGGCCGCCCAGGGCAAGATCACCCGTTGGAACCAGGTCAATCCGGCCTGGCCTGATCAGCCGATGAAGCTGTTCGGCGCCGGTTCCGATTCCGGTACCTTCGACTACTTCACCGAAGCCATCGTCGGCAAGTCCAAGTCCAGCCGTGGTGACTTCACCGCTTCGGAAGACGACAATGTGCTGGTGCAGGGTGTGGCAGGTGACGTGAACGCCATCGGCTACTTCGGCTACGCCTACTACGCTGAGAACACCAACAAGCTCAAGGCCCTTCCCATCATCGAGAAGGAAGGCAAGCCGGCCGTGGGTCCCGATGAGAAGACGGTGCTCAACGGCAGCTACCAGCCGCTGTCGCGTCCGATCTTCATCTACGTGAACGCCAAGTCGCTCGCCAAACCTGAAGTCAAGAAGTTCGTCGAGTACTACATGAAGGACGGCGCCAAGATGGCCAAGGAAGTCAAGTACGTGCCGCTGCCGGCCATCGCTTACAAGTCCGGTCTGGAGCACATCGCCAAGGGCAAGAAGGGGACCGTGTTCGGTGGCAAGAACGAGGTGGGCATCACCATTGAAGAGCTGCTCAAGCGCGAAGCCGCCATGTAATTGCCGGGTCGGCTGACCAGGCGCCCTGCACACCCGCGCCCCCGTGGATGTGCAGGGTTTTTTGTTGACGTTTTTTCTTCCAGGCAGCTTCTACAATGACGGCTTCCGTAACCACCCCGGATCGCATCATGTCGCATCCCCCGCTGACCGGCGAGGCCCGACTGGCCCAGCTGGCCAAGTCTCAAGCTGTGCGCAAGCGCAAGGACCGGCTCATCGAGCTGGTCCTGCTGCTGGCGGCCAGTGTCTCGGTGTTCACCACCTTGGCGATTGTCTACATCCTGCTCAAGGAATCGCTGGTGTTCTTCAGCCATGTGCCGTTGTGGCAGTTCCTGACCGACAAGCAATGGACACCGTTGTTCGACGATGCCCATTTCGGCATTGCAGTGCTGTTGGCCGGCACGATTTCCAGTTCCATGGTGGCCTTGCTGATCGCCATACCGCTGGGCACCATCATCGCCATCTACCTGTCCGAATTTGCCGGCCACAAGACGCGTGAAATGCTCAAGCCGGTACTGGAGCTGCTGTCCGGCGTGCCGACCATCATCTACGGCTTTTTCGCCTTGCTGGTGGTCACGCCGCTGATCCAGAAGATCTATCCCGACCTGCCCACCTTCAATGTGCTGTCTGCCGGCATCGTGATGGGCATCATGATCATTCCCTTCGTGTCCTCGCTGTCCGAGGATGCCATGCGTGCCGTGCCCATGAGCCTGCGCGAAGGGGCGTACGCCATGGGGTCCACCCGCTTCCAGACCGCGACGCGGGTGGTGTTTCCGGCTGCCTTGTCCGGCATTGCCTCGGCATACATCCTGGGTATCTCGCGCGCCGTGGGCGAGACCATGATCCTGGCGGTGGCCGCCGGCATGCAACCCAATCTCACGCTCAACCCGCTGGAGCCGGCCGCCACGGTGACCTCCTTCATCGTCCAGGTGGCCCTGGGCGATCTGCCCCATGGCAGCGTCGGCTACCAGACCATCTTTGCCGCCGGCCTGACCCTGATGCTCATGACCCTGTCCTTCAATCTGCTCGGCTACTGGCTGCGCCGCAAATTCCGCGAGGCCTATTGATGAAACCCGCCATGGACAAGACGCAGCAACTGCGCGCCATCATCCGCTCGCACAAGCGCTGGGATGTGATTTTCGGGTTGGTGGGGCTGGCCGCCATGTCGGTCGGCATCCTGACCCTGCTGGCACTTTTTGTGGAAATGGTGATTGACGGCTACCCCCGCCTGTCGGTCGAGTTCTTTACCAACTTCCCGTCGCGCCGGGCCGGCCAGGCCGGTATTCTCTCGGCCTGGGTCGGCTCCTTTCTGGTCATGATCGTGACCGCGGTGTTCGCCATTCCCGTCGGCATTGCGAGTGCGATCTACCTGGAGGAATATGCGCGCAAGAACTGGTTCACCGACGTCATCGAGATCAACATCACCAATCTGGCGGGGGTGCCGTCCATCGTCTACGGTCTGCTGGCGCTGGGCCTGTTCGTCTATACCTTCGGCTTCGGCCAGAGCATCCTGTCGGCCGGCCTGACACTGGCGCTGCTGATCCTGCCGATCGTGATCGTCTCCACGCGCGAGGCGCTGCGTGCCATCCCCCAGACTGTGCGGGAAGGTGCCTATGCCTGCGGCGCCACCAAGTGGCAGGTTTGCCATGACCACCTGGTGCCCTACGGCATGCCCGGCATCCTGACCGGCGTGATCATCGGCCTTTCGCGCGCCATTGGCGAGACGGCGCCGATCATCACCATCGGCGCGCTGACCTTCATCGCCTTCCTGCCGCCGGTGCCGTTCCAGGAGGGCGCCGGCATGTTCGACTGGCTGTTCTCCCCTTTCACGGTGATGCCGATCCAGATCTTCAACTGGACGTCGCGTCCCGATCCGGCCTTCCATGCCAATGCGGCCGCGGCCAGCCTGGTGCTGGTGGTGCTGACGCTGGGCATGAACGCGCTGGCAATCTGGCTGCGCTACCGCCTGCGCAAGAACATCAAGTGGTAATTCAAGCAAAGAACTGGTCTTAATCATGGCATCTACCATCACCCGCCCCGAGAATCCGCCTCCCCTGAAGGCGGAATCCAAGAGTCTGGATTTCTATTACGGCGACTTCAAGGCGCTGAAGTCCATTTCCATGCCGATCTACGAAAACAAGGTCACGGCCCTGATCGGTCCGAGCGGCTGCGGCAAGTCCACCTACCTGCGGTGTTTCAACCGCATGCATGACCTCTATCCCGGTCATCGTTACGACGGCAGCATCGAGCTGCTGCCGGACAACATCGACCTGCTGCATCCGCACGTCGACCCGATCGAGGTACGCATGCGCATCTCCATGGTGTTCCAGAAGCCGAATCCGTTCCCGAAGTCGATCTTCGAGAACGTGGCCTACGGCCTGCGTGTGCGGGGCGAGAAGTCCAAGTCCTACATCGAGGACAAGGTGGAGGCGGCGCTCAAGGGGGGCGCGATCTGGAACGAGGTCAAGGATCGTCTGGACGAACTGGCGGTCAACCTCTCCGGCGGCCAGCAGCAGCGTCTGTGCATCGCACGGTCGCTGGCGACTGATCCGGAAATCATCCTGTTCGACGAGCCGACCTCGGCCCTCGATCCGATCGCGACCGGCGCCATCGAGGAGCTGATCGGCGAACTCAAGAAGGATGTCACCATCCTGATCGTGACCCACAACATGCAGCAGGCGGCCCGTGTGTCGGACTATGTGGCCTACATGTACCTGGGCGAACTGATCGAGTATGGTGAAACCGAAACCATTTTCATGAAGCCCAAACGGACCGAAACCGAAGACTACATCACCGGCCGCTTCGGCTGAGCAAGAGGAAGATCGTCATGGACAAGCACATTTCCAGCCAGTTCGACAGCGAACTCAGCAGCATTTCCAGCCGTACCCTGGAGTTGGGTGGCCTGGTCGAGAACCAGATCCAGCTGGCCATCTATGCCTTGGCGCAGTTCAACGCCGAGTCGGCCAATCAGGTGATCGACAACGAGAAGCGGGTCAACATGATGGAGGTGGAGATCGATCGCGAACTCTCTTCCATCATTGCACGTCGTCAGCCGACGGCGCGCGATCTGCGTCTGCTCATCGCGATCTCCAAGACCACGGCCAACCTGGAGCGTGCCGGCGACGAAGCCGAGAAGATCGCGCGCATGGTCAAGGCCATTCTGCACAGTGGTGCGGTTCGCACGCTGCCCTCGACCGAGCTGCGCATCGCCGCCGACCTCGCCTCGGGGCTGCTGCGCAAATCGCTGGATGCCTTTGCCCGCCTCGATGTGACTGCGGCGGTGAGCATCATGAAGGAAGACAACCTGATCGATGCCGAATTCGACGGTTTCCTGCGCAAGCTGATCACCTACATGATGGAAGATCCCCGTACCATCTCCGCCAGCCTCGATCTGCTGTTCATTGCCAAGGCGGTGGAGCGCATCGGCGACCATGCCAAGAACATTGCCGAGCTGATCATCTACATCGTCAAGGGTGCCGACGTGCGCCACACCTCCATCGAAGAGATTGAATCCGTCCTGAAATGAAGCACCAGCCTGCCGTCCTGATCGTCGAAGACGAGCCCGCGATTGCCGAGCTGATCGCCGTCAACCTGAGGCACAACGGCTTTCGCCCGACCTGGGCCATGGACAGCGTCACGGCGCAGCGCGAGCTCGATGCCGTTCTGCCGGATGTCATCCTGCTCGACTGGATGTTGCCGGGCGAGAGCGGTCTGGCTCTGGCCAAACGCTGGCGTAATGACGCGCGTACCAAGGCCGTCCCGATCATCATGTTGACGGCCCGGGGCGATGAGGCTGACCGTGTGGCCGGCCTCGATGCGGGCGCCGATGACTACATGGCCAAGCCCTTTTCCACCAAGGAGATGCTGGCACGCATTCGCGCCGTGTTGCGCCGGCGTGCGCCGGAGCAGGGCAGCGTCGCGGTGACGGTGGGCGAGTTGACGCTGGACGCTGCCACCCACCGTGTGAGCTTCCGGGATCAACCTCTCAGGCTGGGCCCGACCGAGTTCAAGCTGCTGCAGTACCTGATGAGTCACGCCGAGCGCGTGCACAGCCGTGGTCAGCTGCTCGACAAGGTCTGGGGTGACCATGTCTTCATCGAGGAGCGCACGGTGGATGTCCACGTCAAGCGTCTGCGTGAAGCGCTGGGCGAAGCCGCGACTATGGTCGAGACGGTGCGCGGCGCCGGCTACCGTTTCACGGCGCAGCCGGTCGCAGCGCTCAGCACCGCCACGCGCGACTGAAGCTCGTCGTCGCGTCATCTTTGCCGCCCTGAAGCGTCGTCATGTTCCTGCGGCTTTTTTCCTTTCTTCTTTTGCAGTTGATCGGCGGCATTGCCGGCGCCCTGGTGGCGCCGCAGGAGCTGCAGATCCGCGGCGCCCTGGCCGGGATGCTGGCCGCCGGTCTGCTCTGGGTGGTGCTCGATTTTTCCCGCGGTCTGCGCCTGCTGCAATGGTTGCGGCGCGGCGACCTGGGTGAGGTGCCGTTCAGGCATGGACTGTGGGGCGAAGTGGCTGACCGTTCACGCCGTCTGGTGCGTGCGCGTGAGCAGAAGATCCAGGAAAGCGACACCCGGCTGCAGGACTTCCTCGCTGCCTTGCAGGCCTCGCCCAGCGGGGTGGTGCTGCTGGATGCGGATGGCCGCATCGAATGGTTCAATCAGACTGCGGCCAGCCACTTCGGACTCGATGCCCAGCGCGATCTGTTGCAGCACTTCGGCAACCTGGTGCGTGATCCCGCTTTTGCGGCTTATATGGCCAGCGGTGATTTCCAGCGTGATGTCACCATGGCCGGTCGGGACAGCACGCCCTCGCATCCTGCTCGCCTGTCGGTCCATCTGCATCCCTACGGCGATGGCCGTAGTCTGCTGCTGTCACGGGATGTCACGGCACTCGAGCAGGCCGAGGCCATGCGCCGCGACTTCGTGGCCAACGTCTCGCATGAAATCCGGACGCCACTCACGGTTCTGAGCGGTTTCGTCGAAACGCTGCAAAGTCTGCCGCTGGATGAGACCGAGCGTGCCCGCTATCTGGAAATGATGGCGCAGCAGGCCGGGCGTATGCAGTCGCTGGTCAGCGATCTGCTCACTCTCTCGCGGTTGGAGGGCAGTCCCTTGCCCGGTGCGGGGGAATGGACGCCGGTTCGCTCCCTGCTGAAGCAGGTGGAACAGGAGGGGCGTGCCTTGTCGGCCGTACTCAATCCGCAGGGGCCGGCGCAGGTGCTGAGTGTCGATCTGTCGGCGCAGGAAGACCTTGCCGGCATCGCCAGCGAGTTGCACAGTGCCATGTCCAATCTGGTGGGCAATGCCATCCGCTACACGCCCGCTGGTGGTCGTATCGAGGTGGGTTGGCGACATCTGACTGACGGTCGCTGCGAGTTCTTTGTTCAGGACAGCGGCCCGGGCATTGCGCCCGAGCACATTCCTCGTCTGACAGAGCGTTTCTACCGCGTGGACCGCAGCCGCTCGCGTGACACCGGCGGCACCGGTCTGGGCTTGGCCATCGTCAAGCACGTGGCGCAGCGCCATGGGGCCGAGTTGAAGATCGACAGCACCCCCGGCAAGGGCTCGCGTTTCGCCATGGTGTTCCCGGCCAGCCGCTTGCGCCTGAGCCGGCCCTAGCCGGACCGGCGTTGCGCTCGCAATACCTGCCAGATCATCAGCCAGAAGATCAGCGCGGCCAGTGTCAGCGCCACCATGCCGGCAATCCAGAAGGCGGCTGGTGTCTGCATGGCCGGCCAAGGGCCGAGGCCGTGGTAGGCGAGCCGGTAGCCGCCGAACAGGCCAAGGCCCCACAGCAGCACACCATAGATGAGGAAGGGTGTGAGTGTGATGCGGAAACAGCGCAGCACGAACACCCCGAGTGCCTGCAAACCGTCGAACAGGTGAAAGGCGGCGGCCCAGACCAGAAGCGGGACGGCCAGCGCAATCACCTCCGGGCTGCGGGCGTACAGCCCCGCCAGCGGCTCGCGCACCCCGATCAACAGACCGGCCAGCAGCACGGCGCAAGCCAGCACCAGCAGAAACCCCACCGCAACGGCATGGCGCGCCTGGCGCGGCTGGTCGGCCCCGAGCCAATAGCTGGTGCGCGCGCTGGTGGCGATGCCGATGGCCAGCGGGACCATGTAGAGCACGGCCGCGAGGTTGGCGGCGATCTGATGGCTGGCCGCGGCGGTGGTGCCCAGGCGTGCCACGAACAGTGCCATCAGCGTGAAGGACGTCACTTCGACCAGGATGGTCAACCCGCTGGGAATGCCGACGCGGGCAAAGGCCGCCAGCGTCGCGCCATGCGGCCGTTCGGGCCGGCGCCACAGCCGGTAGGGACGGTAGAGGGCGCGCGTGCGCAGCAGCCAGATGGCCACAGCCAGCATCAGGCACTGCACCACCAGCGTGGCCAGGGCGCAGCCGACCGCGCCTCGTGCTTCCAGCCCCGCACCGCCGAAGGCAAACCAGATCGAGAGCGGCACCTTGACGGCCAGCGAGCCGATCTGCAGCCAGGTCACCAGCAGCGGCTTGCCCAGGCTCTGGTTGAGTGTGCTGTAGAGGCGAAACAGCAAGGCCGGCGGCAGGGCCAGCGCCAGCACGCCCAGGTAGGCGAGTACTTCACCGCGCAGGGGCGCGGGGACTTCGGCCCAGTCGAGCAGGGCGGCTGGCTGCAGCAGGATGGCCATGCCGAACGCCATGAGCGCCGCGCACAGGTAGAGCGACTGTCGGAAGGAAAAACCGAGCTGGCGGGGTTTCCGGGCGCCGTTCAACTCGGCCCATACCGGCAGCAGGGCCTGCAGCACGCCCATCAGCGCCACATACACGCTCATGTAGATGGCCGAGCCGACGGAGAGTGCCGCCAGCGAGGTTTCCGCATGGCGTCCGGCGACGATGGTATCGGTGACGCCGAAGGCCATGGTGGCCAACTGGCCGACCAGCACGGTGCCGGCGTGACGCGAGATCGTCTTGAATTCCGACATGGGCTCAGCGACGATGCGTCGCGCGTCGGTAGAGCACCAGGTCTTCTTCGCCAGGGCGGGGATGCCCCAGGCTGCTGTGCTGCTTCCAGTCTGCGGGATTGACCACGCCCGGCAGCATGGCGAGCGCATCCTGATCCACCAGCAGCCACGGGCAGCCTGGTGAGGCGCCGGCAGCCAGGATCTGCAGGTGGGAGTGGTAGGCGAAGGCGGTGTGCAGGCCGGATTTGAGTCCGAAGGTTTCCAGACAGGGCGCCGGCTGCACAGTGGCTTCGATGCGGCGCACCAGCGGGGTGTAGCTGCGCGCGAAATCGAGCAGCGGCATCCACAGCGTCGTCAGCAGCAGCCAGCACAGCGCCGCACCGCCGGCCGGCAGCACCAGGCTTTTCCAGATCGCGGCGCGATGGCGGCCAACGCGCCATTTCACCAGCCAGGCCCAGGCCAGCGTGGCGATGCTGGCGAACAGGAAGGGCAGCGGGGTGAAGCCGGCTTCGAAGCCAGGCACCAGCCGGGCCACATTGGCCGCCGGTTGTGGCGGAAAGCCGGTCTGCATGGCGATCCACACCACCCAGATGATGAAGGCGCAGCCGGTGAAGAACAGCAGCGTGAACCAGTCGATCAGCGCCGACACACTGCGTTCCAGCGTCGGCAGGGCAAAGGCGGCCAGCGTGGCCAGCGAGGGCAGGGCCAGCAGCAGGGCTCGGTCACCGGCCGGTGTGAGCAGCGTGGCCCCGACCGTGACCGCCGCGAACCACAGCGGCAAGGCCAGATGACGGCGAATATGACGGCTCAGAAGCTGGTGGCGCCAGCGCCACAAGGTCCACAGCACCAGCGGCCAGGCCGGCCAGGTAAACCACAGCAGCAGGCTGCCCAGGCCATGCCAGACCGCCCAGCGCGGAGGGGGCAAGGCGATGTGCCAGTGCCAGAGGTCGAGACTGGTGGCCAGCACGGCGGCCAGCCCGGTCAGCAGCGCCATGCCCCAGGCCCAGCGCCGATCCCAGCGCACTGGCGGCCCGTCGGCGCGCGTCACGTGGCTGCGGTCGAGCAGATGGATGGCCGTGCTGCCGGCGCCGAACAGCACGGCGAGGCTGGGGGCGCCGGACAGCGTGAGCCCCAGCAAGGCGGCTGCGCCGGCCAGCACCGGACCGAGCCTGCGGTAGGGCATGGCGGCCACGGCATAGAAAGCCAGAGCACTGAAGCAGAGCTGGGCCAGGGCCGGGGTGGTTTCGTGCGAGAGCTGGGCCAGACCAAGGCAGGCGATGAAGGCCAGCAGACCGCCGTCTGCCATGGCGCGCGCATAGTCGGCCGGCCGTGCCTCACCGCCGAAGGCAAACGCCACCGGCTGCGCCAGCGGACTGCGCGCCAGGTAGTAGATGCCGTGCCAGACAGCGGCCAGAGTCAGCAGCAGCAGGCCGATGAAGGGCAGTCGGGCGGCAAAGTCGGGCGCGATCCAGGCGGGTGCCAGCTGCAGAGCCCAGGCGCCGAGCCAGTAAGGCAGCAGTGCGTCCACTTCCGGTGGCTGGCCGAGCAGGCGCGGGTCGAGCCAGGCGGTTGCCCGGCTGGCCAGCTCCAGCATGTAGCCGAAGGCCGTGATGTCCTCACTGCGCCAAGGCTGGCGCCATACAAAACCGGGGAGCACATAGGCCAGACAGAACAGCAGCAGTGCGGCGCGTGGAAGCCGTCGCACGGCGGCCTGGGTAACGATGGCGGGGGTAGGCTGGTTCACACGCTCGGGTGATGGTTGTCAGGGCATCAAGCAAAAGGGCAGCGCGGAAACCCGGGCTGCCCTTGGCGGGAATCGCTGGCCAGTTTACTTGGCGACAGCGTTCTTGCCGAAGCGGTTGCGGAACCTCTCGACGCGACCACCCATGTTGTCCACGGATTTCTGCGTGCCGGTATAGAAGGGGTGCGACTCGCTGGTGGTATCCAGCTTGAACAGCGGCAGTTCGCGGCCGTCTTCCATCTTGATCATTTCCTTGGTGTTGGCGCAGGAACGCGTCACAAACTTGAAACCATTGGACATGTCCTGGAAACAGACTTCGCGGTAGTTGGGGTGAATGCCGTCTTTCATGATTCTTCCTATAGTTGCGGGAGCCGGGCTGGACCATCCAGACTACTTTCCGCAGAAAACGTCGGATTATACAAGCAAATCATGGACTTGCGGTATGGCATTTGATGCGTGGGCTCCCGCGGAACCGGCTTTGCCGGGCCGCTGGGTGCGCCCCCTGCAAGGGGGGTGGCGGAGCGACACGCAGTGCGCGCAGCCTGGGGGTGTTCACCCCCCTCGCCGCATCATGTCGAAGAACTCGTTGTTGTTCTTGGTGGCGCGCATCTGCTTGAGCACCATCTCCATGGACTCGATTTCGTCCATGTTGTAGAGGAACTGGCGCAGGATGCGGGTCTTCTGCAGGATCTCGGGTTGCAGCAGCAACTCTTCGCGGCGCGTACCGCTGCGGTTGAGCTGGATCGAGGGGAAAACGCGCTTCTCGTACAGGCGGCGGTCCAGGTGGATTTCGCAGTTGCCGGTGCCCTTGAATTCTTCGAAGATCACCTCGTCCATGCGGCTGCCGGTGTCGACCAGCGCGGTGGCGATGATGGTCAGCGAGCCGCCTTCTTCCACATTGCGCGCGGCACCGAGGAACCGCTTGGGGCGCTGCAGGGCATTGGCGTCCACGCCGCCGGTCAGCACTTTGCCGGAGGAGGGCACCACGTTGTTGTAGGCGCGCGCCAGGCGGGTGATGGAATCCAGCAGGATCACCACGTCCTTCTTCAGCTCGACCAGGCGCTTGGCGCGCTCGATCACCATCTCGGCCACGTGCACGTGGCGGGCGGCGGGCTCGTCGAAGGTGGAGGCGATCACCTCGCCCTTGACGGTGCGCTGCATCTCGGTGACTTCCTCGGGGCGCTCGTCTACGAGCAACACCATCATGTGGGTGTCGGGGTAGTTGGCTGCGATCGCGTGGGCGATGTGTTGCATCATCACCGTCTTGCCGCTCTTCGGGGGGGCCACCAGCAATGCGCGCTGGCCCTTGCCGATCGGGGCAATGATGTCGATGACACGGCCGGTGATGTTCTCTTCGCTCTTGAGGCCGTCCTGCTCCAGCTTCATCTGAACCTTGGGGAACAGCGGCGTGAGGTTCTCGAACATCACCTTGTGCTTGTTGTCCTCGGGCAGGCCGCCGTTGACCTTCTCCAGCTTGTTCAGTGCGAAGTAGCGCTCGCCGTCCTTGGGTGTGCGCACCTCGCCTTCGATCATGTCACCGGTGTGCAGATTGAAGCGGCGCACCTGGCTGGGGCTGATGTAGATGTCGTCGGTGCTGGCGGTGTAGCTCGAATCCGGGCTGCGCAGGAAGCCGAAGCCGTCGGGCAGGATTTCCAGTACGCCGTCGGCAAACACCTGCTCGCCACCCTTGGCGCGCTTCTTGATGATGGCAAACATCAGCTCCTGCTTGCGCATGCGGCCGGTGTTCTCGATCTCGAGTGCCTCGGCCTGCTGGAGGATTTCGGACACGTGCAGTGCCTTGAGTTCGTTCAGGTGCATGGATGGAGTCCCTGCGGGG
>CAZJKR010000012.1:22907-31299 GCA_964546615.1 uncultured Curvibacter sp. | reverse complement strand
TGAAATTCTGCGCGCTGCCGCTCACCAGCCGCGGCGCCAGCCCCAACGCTTCCACCGCGCTCGACTCGTCGGTGACGGCAGCGCCGGCCTGTGCCAGCGCGCGGCGAAGCAGGCCGAGGCGAAACATCTGCGGCGTCTGCGCCAGCCATTTGTCGCTGCGCTCCAGCGTCTGTGCCACCCGTCCCTGCGCCTCGCGCTTGAGCGTGTCCGGCAGCTTGAGGGCCAGCAGACCGCCCACCTCGTCGTGTTCGCAGGCGGCCATGAGCTGCTCGATCTGGGCCGGCGTCACCAGGCAGCGCGCGGCGTCGTGCACCAGCACCCAGTCGTGCGCCTGGGCGCCTTGCGCTGCCAGCACCTGCAGACCGTTCAGAACGCTTTGCGCCCGGGTCGCACCACCGCAGTCGGCCAGCGCGAAGGTGCCCGCCAGGGCGCGTAGAAAATCGTCACCCGGCGACACCACCACCAGCGTGCGATGCAGACGTGGCACCGCGGCAAAGGCGGCCAGGGTGTGCAGCACCAGGGGCTGCCCGGCCAGCGGCTGGTACTGCTTCGGGCCTGTGGTGCCGGCACGCGAGCCGGTGCCGGCACAGGGGATCAGCGCCCAGAAACGCGGTGCGGCAGGCGCGGGGGAGGTGTGTGCAGGCGTGTCCATCAGAAGACCGCCATTCTAAGAGCCGACACCTCAAGCCCCGGCGCCACAGCCTCGTTACTGCGGCAACTGGTAGCCCCTTTCCTTGAGCAGGCGGCCAAAGGCGTCGATCGCCGCGCTGTCGTAGGTGGTGCCGCGCCCCTTCTCCAACTCGTCCAGCGCGACATCGAGACCGCGCGCAGGCCGGTACGGGCGGTGCGTGGCAATGGATTCGATCACGTCAGCCACCGCCAGCACCCGCGCCTCGGGCAGGATCTGGTCACCCTGCAATCCGCGCGGGTAACCGCTGCCATCGAGTCGTTCATGGTGCTGGTAGATGATTTCCGCCACCGGGAATGGAAACGGCACGTTCTTGAGAATGTCGTAGCCGGCCTGGGCATGGCCGCGGATGAGCTGCATCTCCACCTCGGACAGCCGGCCCGGCTTGGACAGGATCTCGGCCGGCACCGAAATCTTGCCGATGTCGTGCACCAGGCCGATCAACTCCAGCCGGTCACAGCGCTCCTCGTCCCAGCCCAGCTCCCGCCCGATGGCGCCGGCGATCAGGCCCACCCGCCGCTCGTGGCCGGCGGTGTAGGGGTCGCGCTGGTCGATCATGTTGGAGACCGCCTGCAGCGTGCCCCGCATCGAGGCCTCCAGCTGCTTCACATAGCTGGCAATCTTCTCCTGCGCCTGCTGGCGCTCGGTGACGTCATCGGCCACGACAATGGTGGCCGGCATGTCGTCCCACCGGATGCTGCTGGCATGCAGCGCCAGCTCCCGGATTTCGCCGTTCTTGCACAGCAGCGGCACGTTGTAGTGCACGCTGTGCTCGCCGGCAGCCAGCCGGTCCCAGGCGTCGTGGATACGTCGGACGTTCTCCGGATCGTCCGTGGTGAAGCGCCAGACCTCCTGCCCCAGCAGCTCCTCGCGCGACCAGCCCGTCATCTCGCAGTAGCGCGGATTGACGTAGACAAAACGCCCTTCGTACCGCACGTAGATGCCCAGCACCGTCTGCTCGATCATGGTACGGAAATGCTGTTCGCTTTCGCACAGCGCCTCTTCGCTGCGCCGGATTTCGGTCAGGTCGGTCCAGGCGACCACCGCATCCTCACCCACCAGTGTCATGGTGCCGGTGACAATACGCTCGCTGCCGTCCTTGCAGCGCAGGCGCAGCTCCGGCGACTGCACCACCCCGCCGGTTCTTCTGGCTTCGTCGATGGACGCTTGCCAGTGCGCCAGCAACTCAGACCGCACCGCAGGATCGGCATAGGCCCGCTCGAACCAGCGCTCCTGCGTATTGATCTCGTCCAAGGTATAGCCCAGAAACTTCTCGTGGGCATGATTGATGGCAAGGATCCGGCTGCCCTTGGTCAGCGACAGAATCTGCATCGGCGTCGGCGAATTCTCGAACACCTCGCTGAAGCGCGTTTCCGACACGGTGGCCCGCTGCTCGGCCGCCTCGCGCCGCGCCTGGGTGGCCATCGCATTGAGTGCAAACGTCAGGTCTTCGGCCATCTCGTTCAGCAGATTGAGCTCGGCGTCATCGAACGTCGTCGTACCCGCCACATAGAGCCCGATCACGCCGTAGAGGCGACCATCGCGCCGCATCGGCAGCACGGCACGCTCGGTGATGTCGTGCCGGAGCAGTTCGGCATTCCAAGCGTTCGAAGCCGCATCCTGCGGCACCGGCGTGGTGACCACCCGACCGCGACGGAACTCGTCGTAGGCGCGACCGAAGGGGCTGTCGCGGTCCGACAGAAGCGTCGCCAGCAGGGGCAGGCTGTGGGCGTCGATGCCGTGGCTGTTGTGGAGCTTCAGCGGCATCTCGCCGTCGTCACTCAAGGCGATGAACAGCCGCGGAAAGGTACCGTGCTGGATCAGCGCCTCGAAGACCTGTGCCAGCAGCTGCTCTTCGGTGCTGCAGCGCACGATGGCGCGGTTGGTCGCGCTCAGCATCTCGTACAGGTAGGTCAGGCGCCGCACCTGCTGGTCCGCCAGCATGCGCTCGACGGATTCGCCGACACGTTGCGCCACCGTCTTGAGCAGGGCATGTTCTTCAGGCAGGAACACCTCGCCCTCGATGCGCAGATGGTCCGGGTACCAGACCTGGATGCCCACCATCACGGGCTGGTACATGCTGCGTGATGGCAGGCCGGAAAGCGACGGCCCAAAGCGGCCCCAGTCGCTCTCAACGCAGGCCAGCGCCTGCGCCGCATGGGCAAAGCCGGACGGCAACGCCTGTGCAACGCCATCCATCAACTGGGGAATGTCGAGGTCCGGCCGGTCGATCAGCTGCGTGATGGCATAGAGCGCGCGCAACTCCTTGACGCGCTCGCCCAGGCTCCACACCAGCTGCTCCCGTTCGGCCGCCAGGCGCTTGCGCTCGGTGACGTCGCGCACCACCTGCACCAGGCCGTGCCCACCCGGCATGAAAGGCGCCACGGTGCACTCCACCGTGCCCTCGCCTGCCCCGCGTTCAATCTCCGCCGTGAAGCGGGTGTCGCCCCGGGCGATGCGCGCACAGACCGGGCACTCGTTCGGGTGCACCGCCGACGCATGGAACAGGCGGTGTGCGTCATGGCCGACCAGTCCTTCGACGGGCAAGCCGGCGTAGCTGGCCGCTGCATGGTTGGCCTGACGAATCCGACCATCGTCGCCCAGCAGCACCACCGGGTCCGGCACCGCGTCATAGGTGCTGGCGGTGCGCGTGAGCATGCCGAAGGGCTCGCGCAGCGTGCTCTGCACCAGACCGACATAGACGAACCAGTAGGCCGCCACCTTCAGCAAGTGGCCCACCAGGTTGGCATTGCCATAGACGCTGGCATAGCGCGTGAAGGCGAATTCGGACAGCACCATGGCCACCAGCGCCAGCTGGATCGACAGATGCAGCCGCGGCGACATCAGCTGCCGGTGCTGCCACAGCAGCAGACCGCTGAGCAGCAGGATGGCAATGATGACGTACTCGGCATAGATCTTGAGCGGCGTCAGCCCCTGCCCTTCGACGAACATGGTGGGAAAGGCACCGCTGAAGATCCACAGCGTTGCCACCAGCGAGACCAGGCCCATGATCGTGTGCAGGCGCCAGATGGGCACCGAACGCCGCAGGAACCAGCTGGCACCGAGCAAGGCGGCGGCCTGGATGGTGCGCGCCGCGATCCAGAACTGGGTGGCAACGTTGGAATCGTCTCCCGCCAGCAGATTCATGCCGCGGTAGGTCAGCGTATGGATCAGGTCCAGCGCGCCACACCAGCCGATGACCACGGCCACATAGACGGTGAAGTGGTTGCCCGTAAAGCGCCGCGAGGTGGTCGCCACCACCATGGCGGTCAGCGCGATGATGATGGAAATGAGTTCGGCGACGGTGTGAAAGAGCAGGAAGTGCGCCTGCGCCGCCAGCACGCACAGGACCGAGACGATCAGCGGCGGCACGAGCAGGTGCCCCAGCGTGGCCCATGACGGACGGGCCGAATCGGGCGACAGCAGCTCCAGGTCTTTTATGTTCTCGTTCACAAAGTATTCCAGTCCGGCAACCACCGGCAGGCAGCTCTTCGCACGGCCTGTTTTTTTGATTTCAGAATTATCAATTTTTGACATCATAGACAAAAGCGCGGCCGCCTTCCACCGGTAAAATCGAAACTTGATTGATGGCACACCCCCCGTCTTCGCGACGGGGGGTGTTTTGTATTTGTTATCTGATTCCTCGATGGACCTGCCCAAGCTTCAACCCGGCAAGCGCTACACCCTGCCCCGGCCGGCCGGCTCGGCCGATGCCTTGCTGCTCAGCACCCTGGGCGAACGGGAAAAGGCCGACGGCAAGCTGCTGGCCGTGGTCACCGCCGATGCCATCGACGCCCAGCGTCTGATCGACGAGATCGCCTTCTTCGCCCCTGACCTGCGCTGCGCCCTGTTTCCCGACTGGGAAACCCTGCCTTATGACACCTTCTCACCGCACCAGGACCTGATCAGCGAGCGCCTGGCCACGCTCTGGCGCCTCTACAACCACGGCAAGCGCAGCGGCGAGGAGACCGCCGACCTGGTGCTGATCCCCGCCACCACCGCGCTGTACCGGCTGGCGCCGCCGAGCTTCCTGGCCGCCTATACCTTCGAGTTCAAAGTCAAGCAGAAGCTCGACGAGGTGCAACTCAAGTCGCAGCTCACGCTGGCCGGCTACAACCACGTCACGCAGGTGGTCAGCCCCGGCGAATACGCCGTACGCGGCGGCCTGATCGACCTCTTCCCCATGGGCTCGGCCGTGCCGTACCGGGTGGACCTGTTCGACGACGAGGTCGACTCCATCCGCACCTTCGACCCCGACAGCCAGCGCAGCCTGTACCCGGTACCCGAAGTGCGCCTGCTGCCCGGACGCGAATTCCCGATGGACGACGCCGCGCGCAAGCTGTTTCGCCAGCGTTGGCGCGAGCTGCTCGAAGGCGACCCGACCAAGAGCCGCATCTACAAGGACATCGGCAACGGCGTGGCCACTGCCGGCATCGAGTACTACCTGCCGCTGTTCTTCGACGCCACCGCCACCGTGTTCGACTACCTCGGCGCGCAGGCCACGCTGGTGCTGCACGGTGACCTGGAGCCGGCCTTCCAGCGTTTCTGGCAGGACACCCGGGAGCGCCACCGCCTGGCGCAGGGTGACCCGGAGCGCCCGGCCCTGCCGCCCGAGACGCTGTTCCTCAATGCCGAACAGTTCTACGGCCAGGCCAACGCCCACGCCCAGTTGGCGATCAAAGCCGTTCGCCCCGAGCCCGTCGGCTCAGCGCAGGACAGGCCGGTCGAAGAGCACGCCGGCGCTTCGACCGGCTCAGCCCGAACGGGGAGCAATGGCGGGCCAACGGATTTTGTCGAGATCAACGCGCTGCCTGAACTCACCGTGATCCGAGGTGCCGACGACCCGCTGGCACGCCTGAAGGCACATCTGCGCAATACCCAGCACCGCGTGCTGCTGCTGGCTGAAAGCGATGGCCGGCGTGAGAGCCTGCTCGACTTTCTGCGCGCCAGCGGCGTCTTGCCGCCGGCCTTCGACTCGCTGGCCGAGTTCCAGGCCAGCGACGAAAAGGTGGGCATTGCCACTGCGGCACTCTCCAGCGGCTTTGGCTGGCTGGAGCCCGGCATCGACCTTGTCACCGAAACCGAGCTGTTCGCCGCCGGCCCGACCACGCGGCGACGCAAGAAGCAGGAGCAGGTCAGCGACGTCGAGGCGCTGATCAAGGACCTGTCGGAACTCAATGTGGGCGACCCGGTGGTGCACGCCCAGCATGGCATCGGCCGCTACCGCGGCCTGGTCAACATGAATGTCGGTGGCGGCACGAATGCCGACGGCAGCCCGGAACTGCAGGAATTCCTGCACCTCGAATACGCCGACAAGGCCGTGCTCTACGTGCCGGTGAGCCAGCTGCAGTTGATCAGCCGCTACACCGGCGTCAGCGCCGACGAGGCGCCGTTGCACAAGCTGGGCTCGGGCCAGTGGGAAAAGGCCAAGCGCCGCGCCGCCGAGCAGATCCGTGACGCCGCCGCCGAGCTGCTCAACATCTACGCCCGACGCGCCGCCCGCGAGGGCCACGCCTTCCGCTTCTCGGCCAAGGACTACGAGGTGTTTGCCAACGACTTCGGCTTCGAGGAAACCGCCGACCAGCGCGCCGCCATCCACGCCGTCATCCAGGACATGATCAGCCCGCGCCCGATGGATCGGCTGGTCTGCGGCGACGTGGGCTTCGGCAAGACCGAAGTGGCGCTGCGCGCGGCCTTTGTGGCGGTCACCGGCGGGCGCCAGGTGGCTTTCCTGGCGCCCACCACGCTGCTGGCCGAGCAGCACTACCAGACGCTGGTGGACCGCTTCTCCAAATGGCCGGTCAAGGTGTCCGAGGTGTCGCGCTTCCGCTCGGGCAAGGAGATCAACGCGGCCATCAAGGGCATTGCCGACGGTACCGTGGACATCGTGGTCGGCACGCACAAGCTCTTGTCCGAGTCCACCCAGTTCAAGAACCTGGGCCTGCTCATCATTGACGAGGAACACCGCTTCGGCGTGCGCCATAAGGAGGCCATGAAGGCTCTGCGCGCCGAAGTCGATGTGCTGACGCTGACCGCCACGCCGATTCCGCGCACGCTGGGCATGGCGCTCGAAGGCCTGCGCGACCTCTCCGTGATCGCCACCGCGCCGCAGCGCCGCCTGGCGATCAAGACCTTTGTCCGCAATGAAGACAAGGGGGTGATTCGCGAGGCTGTGCTGCGCGAACTCAAGCGCGGCGGCCAGGTCTACTTCCTGCACAACGAGGTGGAGACCATCGAGAACCGGCGCGCGCGGCTGGAAGAGCTGCTGCCGGAGGCCCGCATTGCCGTGGCCCATGGCCAGATGCCCGAGCGTCAGCTGGAGGCCGTGATGCGCGACTTCGTAGCCCAGCGCTACAACCTGCTGCTGTGCTCGACCATCATCGAGACCGGCATCGACGTGCCGACAGCCAACACCATCGTGATTTCGCGCGCCGACAAGTTCGGCCTGGCCCAGCTGCACCAGTTGCGCGGCCGCGTGGGCCGCAGCCACCACCAGGCCTACGCCTACCTGCTGGTGCCGGACAAGGAAAGCCTGACCAAGCAGGCTTCGCAGCGGCTGGACGCCATCCAGCAGATGGAGGAGCTGGGCTCCGGCTTCTACCTGGCCATGCACGACCTGGAAATCCGCGGCGCCGGCGAGGTGCTGGGGGAAAGCCAGAGCGGCAACATGCTGGAGGTGGGCTTCCAGCTCTACAACGAGATGCTGAGCGAGGCTGTGAAGAGCCTGAAGGAAGGCAAGGAGCCGGACCTGCTCAGCCCGATGAGCGCCACCACCGACATCAACCTGCACGCCCCCGCCCTGCTGCCGGACGACTACTGCGGCGACGTGCACATGCGCCTGTCGTTCTACAAGAAGCTGGCCACGGCCAAGACCACCGAGCAGATCGATGCGCTGATGGAGGAAATCGTCGACCGCTTCGGCAAGCTGCCGGCGCAGACGCAGACGCTGATCGACGTGCATCGCCTGCGCGTCATTGCCAAGCCCTACGGGGTGGTGAAGGTCGACGCCGCACCACACCTGATCACCATCACCTTCAAGAAGGATGCGCCGGTGGACGCGATGCGCGTGATCGAACTGATCCAGAAAAACCGCCATATCAAACTGGCCGGCAACGAGAAGCTGCGCATCGAGCGCGAACTGCCCGACCCCAAGGCGCGCGCCCACCTGGTGCGCGACGTGCTGCGCTCGCTCGGCCAGCCCACCACCGAAAAAACCCCTGCCTGAGTCCGTCCATCACCATGAACGCCCAAGAAATCGCCCCCGGCCTCGTCATCCGAGGCATCACCGTGCCGCAACGCCTGAGCGACTACAAGCTGATCGCCTTTGACATGGACTCCACGCTGATCAACATCGAGTGCGTGGACGAGATCGCCGACGCCGTCGGCCGCAAGGCCGAGGTGGCTGCCATCACCGAAGCTGCCATGCGCGGCGAGATTGCCGACTTCAAGGAAAGCCTGCGCCGCCGCGTCGCCCTGCTCAAGGGCGTGACGCTGGCCGACATGGCCGCCGTCTACGAGCAGCGCCTGCGCCTGAACCCGGGCGCGGCCGAGCTGGTGGCCGCCTGCAAGGCCGTGGGCATGAAGGTGCTGCTGGTCAGCGGCGGCCGCAGCGACCTCGTCACCGACCACACCGTGCAACACTTCCTCGAACTCGCGCCGCAGGCGCTCGGTCTCGACAAGCAGTGCCGGATCGGCCGCGACCTG
>CAZJKR010000012.1:16347-22897 GCA_964546615.1 uncultured Curvibacter sp. | reverse complement strand
GGCTTCACCTTCTTTACCGACCGCGTGCGTGACCTGCTGGCCATCGACTACACGCGCTCCAACGTGCTCGAGGTGCAGGACGGTGTGCTGACGGGCCGCCTGCTCGACCAGCCCTGGGGCGACATCTGCGACGGCGCCGAGAAGCGTCGCATGCTGCTGCAGACCTGCGAGCAGATGGGCATTGCGCCCAAGCAGGCCATCGCCATGGGCGACGGCGCCAACGACCTGCCCATGATGGCTGCATGTTCAGATGCTGGCGGCCTGTCCGTGGCCTACCACGCCAAGCCCAAGGTGCGCGAGCAGGCCATGGTGGCCATCAACAGCGGTGGCCTGGACCGCCTGCTGGACATCCTGCGCTGAAGCCCGCCATGCCGCCGTTGCTGCAGCGTACCGCCCTCGCCCTGTGGCGCTGGCTGAGCGACTGGCGCTCCCACGCCTGGACGCTGCTGCTGATCGTGGCGGTGGGCTGGGGCGTCAATGCCTGGCAGACACGCCACATCCCGTCCGGCCCGGCGCCGGCCTTCAGCGCGCCGCTGGCCGGTGCGCCTTCCGACACCATCATCTCGCTCGAACAGTGGCGCGAACGCCACCCCGGCCGCGCCGTGGCGCTGCATGTCTGGGCCGAGTGGTGCCCGATCTGCCGCATGGAAGAAAACAGCGTCACTGCCGTGCAGCAGGACTGGCCGGTGCTGACCATCGCCATGCGCTCGGGCGACGCGACCCGCGTGGCCCGCGAACTGAACGCGCGCGGCCTGCCCTGGCTGACGGTGGTGGACCCGGACGGCAGCCTGGCCGCACGCTACGGGCTGAAGGCCGTGCCGGCCTTCATCGTGCTCGACGCCGAGGGCCGCATCCGCCATGCGGCGGTGGGCTACACCACCGAGGCCGGCATGCGGCTGCGCCTGTGGTGGGCAGAAACCTTCTGATACGTCTTTGCCCCTTATCGGCGCCGGCCTGCCGCACTACACTGGGCGACGGCAGTCTTTATGTATCCCTTGTTGCGAAAGGTTCCCCGATGAAGTTGTTTGCGCGTTTGCTGGCAGCAGCCCTGGGCTGCGCAATCCTGCTGCCGGCCCAGGCCCTGGTCATCGGCATCACCGAAGGCGTGACCTACCGCGCCACCGACAACCAGATCGAGGCCCGGTTCGAGGCCATCGCCAAGGTGCTGGGCACGGTGACCCGTCAACCGGTGAAGCTTCAGGTCATCAGCAGCTACAACGGCCTGCGCGAGGCACTGAACAAGGGCCAGCTGGACCTGGCCTTCGTCCACCCCGCCCATGTGGCCTTCGAAGCCGTCAAGGCCGGACGCTACCGCACCCTGGCCTGGACGGCCGGCTTCACCGAATACAAGGTGTCCTTCCTGTGCAAGGAGCCCCAGCCGATCCAGAACTGGGCGACGGTGGCCGGCAAAACCTTCGTCACTCCCGACCCCGACTCCATCACCGCCGTCATGACACGCGCCATGCTGGCCGAAAACGGCCTCAAGCCGGCCGACGTGAAGCTGCAGACCACGCGCTACCAGGATGCGGTGCCGTTCTACGTGGAGCACGGTTTCGCGCTCTACGGCGCCACCGCCTCGGCCGGCGTGATCCGCGACTGGAAAGCCAAGGGCGGCAAGACCTGCGCCGAATCCCGCCCCGTTCCGATCAAGCAATGGATCGTTTCCGGCCAGCTCGACCCCGCCACGGCCAGCGCGCTGGGCAACGCCCTGCTGGCGCTCGACCAGAACGAGGCCGGCAAGCGCGCCCTGGACGCCTCGGGCTACAAGGGCTTTGTGGCCCCCGTGGCGGAACGGGAAAAGAATCTGATCACCTGGCTGGGCCTCTGAACCGGCGCCGTTCAGGCCGGCGCAATCTCCGAACGACCGGCCGGAACCTCGAAGCGCGCCAGCGTCCTGAGCGCTGAATCACGCCGCGTGGCATCCTCCACGCCGCGCAAGGTGGCGGTGAGCCCACGCGGCGTGAACTCCGCCACGCCGTAGCCGCGGTGCTGACCGTCCCCAAAGACGAAATGCGGGTTCTCCGCCAGCCGCTCGCCCACCTTGCCCGCGCCACCGGCCCGTGAGCTGATGCTGGTGCCGCAGAACTCCACCCCCACCGCCGGGCTGGCCGGGTTGGCGTAGTCCGCCAGCACATGGCCGACCCAGTTTTCGTGCACGTCGCCGCCCAGCAGCACCGGGTTGCTGACGCGGTGCTGCTGCAAGGCATTGGTCAGACGGGTGCGCGCCGCGGCATAGCCGTCCCAGCCATCGTTCCACAGGCGCTGGCCGGCACCGGGCTGGGCATCGCGCATGCCAAACAGCGTCTGCTGGCCCAGCACGTTCCACTGTCCGCCAGAACGCGCCAAGGCCTGCTCGACCCATTGCTCCTGCGCCGCGCCGAGGTAGCTGCGCTGCGTATCGCCCCAGACCGCGCAGGAGGCCGGGTCGACCAGGCTGCCGCCCGGCTTGCCGTTCTTCAGGCAGGGCTGACGGTCGCGGTACTGGCGCGAGTCCAGCAGGTAGAGCGTGGCCAGCCGGCCGTACGGCACCTGGCCGTAGAGACGCATCTCGGCGCCGCGCGCCAGCCCGGCCAGGCTTTGCGTCAGCACCGAGGCGCGCAGCGGCATGTGCTCGTAGTAGGCCTGGTAGGCAGCGGCGCGGCGCGCGGCGAAGTCCGGCACACTGCCCATGCCGAGCACGCCGCTGCCCTCGTGCAGGCCGGCGTAGTCGTTCTGCACCTCGTGGTCGTCCCAGGTCATGAGCCAGGGGCAGGCGGCGTGCATGGCCTGCAGATCGGCGTCGCTCTTGTGCAGCGCGTAGCGCTGGCGGTAGTCTTCCAGCGTCAGCACCCAGCCGCCGGTGACCGGGCGCACGGCGTTCGGCAGGCTGGGGTATTCGTAGATGTAGTCGCCCAGAAACAGCACGGCGTCCAGCTCTTCGGCGCGCATGTGGCGCCAGGCAGCGTAGTAGCCGTGCTCCCAGCGCTGGCAGGACGCGTACGCCAGGCGCAGGCGGTTCACGCGGGCATCGGGCGCCGGGAAGGTGCGGGTGCGCCCGGTGGGGCTGACGGCGTCGCCCACCATGAAGCGGTAGTAGTACCAGCGGTCCGGCGCCAGCCCCGTGACCTCGGCATGCACGGCATGCGCCAGCTCCGGCACCGCCTGTACCTGGCCCTGGCGGGCGATGCGGGTAAAGCCCTCGTCATGCGCCAGCTCCCAGCGCACCGTCGCCGCGCCGGCGAGCGGCTCGGTGCTCAACAGGCGCGTCCACAGCACCACCGAGTCGTGCGTCGGCGAGCCGCTGGCGACACCCAGCGCAAACGGGTCGGCCGTCAGGCGCGGTTGGCTCCAGCTGCTGCGCGGCAGCCAGAGCGTGCTGGCCGAGGCCGCCGCCAGTCGTATCAGATCTCGTCGTTGCAGCATTCATCATCCCCTTGTATCGAGCGGCGTCGGGCCGCCTGCCTTGACAGCCCGATAGCCTGACCGTACAGTGTTTCAGCAAGATTAACGGCACGGAACACTCGATGGAAATCTCCTCCACCACCCTGATGGCCCGTGAGGCCATGAAGACCCAGGCGACCCAGAAGAAACCCGAGGAGGACATCGCGGTCAAGGCGCAGGCGCAGAAGCGCGATGCCGAAGCGCAGCTGCTGAACAAGGAAGAGCCCCCCAAGCCCGTGGTGAACACCCAAGGCCAGACCACGGGCCGGCTCCTCAACGTCACTGCCTGAGTTTCCCATGCTCGGCCTTGCCTCCACCTCCAGCGGCTTGCCCAGCCAGCAGTTGAGCCTGTACCAGGCCCGGCTGCAGCAGGCACGGCGCGAAGCCACCCAGGCCGAGACCAAGCTGCAATCGCTGGAAAAGCAGACCGAGGCCGCGCGCCGGGAATCGGCCCAGGCACAGAGTGAGGTGCGGCAGGTCGAGAATCAGGCGCCGCGGCGTCACAGCGCCACACCCAGCATCAACAGCCGTGGCGAAGCCACCGGACGCCTGCTCAACGTCCAGGCCTGACGCCCCAGACCAGCCTAGCCGCGCTGACGCAGCGCCTCGTAGAAGCAGACACCGCTGGCCACCGAGACGTTCAGACTCTCCACCCCGCCCTTCATCGGAATGCTGATCAGCTCGTCGCAGGTCTTGCGCGTGAGCTGGCGCATGCCCTGCCCCTCGGCCCCCAACACCAGTGCAGTCGGCCCTTTCAGGTCCACCTGGTAGAGGGTCTTGGGCGCATCATCGCTGGTGCCGATGCACCAGATGTTGCGTTCCTTCAGCTCGTTCAGCGTGCGTGCCAGGTTGGTCACCATGAAGTACGGCACCGTCTCGGCCGCGCCGCTGGCGACCTTGGCCACGGTGGCGTTGATGCCCACCGCATGGTCCTTGGGCGCAATGACGGCATGGGCACCGGCCCCATCGGCCACGCGCAGGCAGGCGCCCAGGTTGTGCGGGTCGGTCACGCCGTCGAGCACCAGCAGCAAAGGCGGCTCGTTCAGGGAGTCGAGCAGATCGTCCAGCGAATGCACCTGCTGGATCGCCTCCACCCGCGCCGCCACGCCCTGGTGACCGTGGCTGCCGGCCAGCTTGGCCAGCCGCAGGCCGTCGGCCTCGATCAGGCGCACACCGGCCTCCTGGGCCTTCTCCAGGAACTGGCGCATGCGCGCGTCACGCCGCGTCGGCTCGAAATAGATCTCGATGATGGATTGCGGCGCCGTCTTCAGACGCACGCCCACGGCGTGGAAGCCGAACAGGACTTTGGGGGAGGACATGGGGGGAGATTATCCCTGGTGCGCTCAGGTGGCCTCGGCAACCACGCGCCCGGCCTCGATGGTGATGCGCCGCTCGCAACGCCGCGCAATACCGGCGTCGTGCGTCACCAGCAGCAGCGTGGTGCCCTGCTCGCGATTGAGTTCAAACATCAGTTCCATCACCGTCTCGCCGGTGGCAAAGTCCAGGCTACCGGTGGGCTCGTCGGCCAGCAGCACGGCGGGCTGCACCACGAAGGCGCGCGCCAGCGCCACGCGCTGCTGCTCGCCGCCGCTCAGCACCTTGGGGTAGTGGCCCAGGCGTTGGCCGAGGCCGACGCGCGCCAGCATCTCGCTGGCGGCCTGGCGCGCGTCCTTGCGGCCGGCCAGCTCCAGCGGCAGCATGACGTTCTCCAGCGCCGTCAGGTGACCCAGCAACTGGAAGCTCTGGAACACGAAGCCCACCTTGTGCGCGCGCAGGGCGGCACGCGCATCCTCATCCAGTGCGAACAGGTCCTGGCCGGCCAGGCGCACGGTGCCGCGCGTGGGGGTGTCGAGGCCGGCGATGATGGACAGCAGCGTGCTCTTGCCTGAGCCCGAGGCGCCGACGATGGCCACGGTCTGGCGCTCGGGCACGATGAAGTCGATATCGCGCAAAATATCGAGGGTGCCGGTCGAGTCGGTGACCGACTTGTACACGTGCTCTACGGAGATGATGGATTCAGACATGAAGCTTCCGGTGTTTCGACGCTACTTTATCGCGGCTGGCGTACTGGCCGCTGTTGCAGGGCTTTGCCAGGCCGCCGAGCCGAACCCGCGCACCCTGCTGGTACTGGGCGACTCGCTGAGCGCCGAGTATGGCCTGCCGCGCGGCAGCGGCTGGGTCGCCTTGCTGGAACAGCGGTTGTCCAGGGAAAGGCCACCGGTCAGGGTGGTCAACGCCAGCATCAGCGGGGAAACGACCTCCGGCGGCCGTTCGCGCCTGCCCGCGCTGCTGGCGCAACACAAGCCAACGCATGTGATCATCGAACTCGGGGGTAACGACGCCCTGCGCGGATTGGCCCTGAGCAATACCGAGGACAGTCTGGCCTGGATGGTGCAGGCCGCGCAGAAAGCCGGCGCCCGGGTGCTGCTGGTGGGCATGCAGGTGCCGCCCAACTACGGCCCGGACTACAGCCGCCGCTTTGCCGCGTTATTCGCCAGCGTGGCGCGCCAGCACAAGGCGGCCCTGGTACCCTTTCTGCTCAAGGGCGTGGGCGATGTGCCGGATGCGGCGCGCTGGTTCCAGGCCGACCGCATCCACCCGAACGAAGCGGCCCAGCCGCGCATGCTGGACAACGTCTGGCCGGAACTGAAGAAACTGCTGTAATGCCCCTGTTCACCATCACCGCCGAGGACGCGCTGCGCCAACTCGACAGCTTCGACACCGTCATCGACGCCCGCAGCGAGGACGAATACGCCGAGGACCATCTGCCCGGTGCCATCAACTGGCCGACGCTGAACAACGAGGAACGCAAGCAGATCGGCACGCTGTACAAGCAGGTCAATGCCTTTGAAGCGAAGAAGCGCGGCGCAGCCGTCGCTGCGCGCAATATCGCCGGCCACATCGAGCGCGAGGTGCTGGACAAGCCCAAGGGCTGGAAACCGCTGACCTACTGCTGGCGAGGCGGCAAACGCAGCGGCTCACTGAGCCTGATCCTGAGCGAGATCGGATTTCGCGTCACCTTGGTCGAGGGCGGCTACAAGGCTTTCCGCAACGCCTTGCTGGAAGACATTCAGCGCCTGGCGCCGCAGTTCGACTGGATCGCGCCCTTCGAGAACGGCCGCGCGAGGAC
>CAZJKR010000012.1:7900-16337 GCA_964546615.1 uncultured Curvibacter sp. | reverse complement strand
GCCCAGGTGCTGGACCTGGAGGCGCTGGCCAACCACCGCAGCTCGGTGCTGGGCGCCATTCCGGGTCTGCCGCAGCCGTCCCAGAAGCAGTTTGACACCCGGATCTGGGATGCCTTGCGTCGTTTTGATCCGGCACGACCGGTCTTTGTGGAGAGCGAGAGCAAGAAGGTCGGCAACGTGGCCGTACCGGGCGCGCTGATCGACGCCATGCGGGCTGCGCCCTGTTTCAATCTGGTGCTGCCCGACGAGGAGCGCGTGGCGCTGCTGCTGGAGGATTATGCGTATTTCGTCCAGCACGTCGAGGCGTTCTGCGAACGGCTCGGAATTGCGTGGCAAGGCGGTGGTCGAGGCGTGGAAGGCCCAGGTGCGGTCCGGTCAGCTGGAACCGGTGGTCAGCGACTTGCTGCTCAGCCATTACGACCCGGGCTACCGACAGTCGATGGCACGCAACTTCAGGCTGTTCGCCCAGGCGGAGGAAATCCGTCCGCGGGATCGCTCGCTTGCCGCCATGCAGGCACTGGCCTGCGAATTGGCAGGGACGGCAGCACGGTAACGCTGCCTCAGTCCTGCGGCGTCTGGCCGGCTTCGGGCATGTCGGGGTCGGTGGTCTCCTGCCCGTCTTCGTCGGTGGAAGTCCCGGCCTGCTTGCGCTCCGCCTTGCTCTTGAGCTTTTCTTCTTTCTTGCGCTTCTTGGCCAGTTCTTTCTGACGCTTTTCGTAACCGTAGTTGGGAGTTGCCAAAGTATGAATGTCCTCTAGTTAATGCGCTGACTCTAACATCTCGGGTGCCAGTCTGACCGCTCTCTACCCCTGATCTTCCCAGCGCACCGCCCCCCGGTAGGCATGCCAGGTCGCATGCCCGAGCCAGGGTCCGATCAACAGCAGCCCCAAGCCCCAGGGCACCAGCGCCACCAGCACAAGCGCGCTGATCAGCGCGCCCCACAGCAACAGCACCGGCAGATTGCTGAAAAACACCTGCAGGCTGGTGATGGAGGCCGAGATGGCATCGGTGTCGCGGTCCAGGATCATGGGAATGGAGACCACCGAGGTCGCAAACACCAGGCCGGCAAAAATGCCGCCCACGACCGTGTACACCGCCACGAACTCCCAGTTCTCGGGATTGAAGACCGCCTGCAGCACGCCGGCCGTGGATGGCATGCCGGTGTTGAAGAAGACGGCGAAGACGACCAGCGAGGCACGCCCCCAGAGCAGTTCGAGAACGACGAGCACCAGCACCAGCAGGCCCATGCTGCCGATGTGCGAATCCCAGCAGGTCAGTGAGGAGCCCAGGTCGGGCGACAGTCCCTGCTCGCGCCGGCGGCTCACTTCGTACAAACCCATGGCGAGAAACGGCCCCACCAGCAGACAGCCGGAGACGATGGACATGGTGTATTCCGGCAGATGACGAAACACCAGCCCCAGCGTGATGGCCATGGCCCAGAAACACATGCCGTAGAAGATGGCAATGCCCATTTCGGCCTGCAGGTCGCGCAGGCCACGCGCCAACCAGCGAAACGGATCGGTAAAGCGCAACGCCACGATCTCGCGCTTAGGGCCGACCGGCGGTGGCGGCACATAAGGGGCGGGCTGTTCTGGCAGGCTGGACGTTTCGTGGGTGGAATTGATCTCGGTCATGGGCCAAGACTATCCAGCGGCAGCCTCGCTGGCTACTCAGGAAAACACCAACTCCCGTAGGGGTATCGGAGACTCATGCGAGCGCCGTGGCCAGCGCCTGCGCCAGGTCAGCCTGCAGGTCGGCCGCGTGCTCCAGCCCGACGGAAAAGCGCACCAGATGGCCGCGCGCCAGGTGCGCCGGCCAGGCCTGGCGCATCTGCGCCAGGTCGTAAGGCACCACCAGACTCATGGGGCCGCCCCAGCTGTAACCCAGCTTGAACAGGCGCAAGGCATCGCAAAACGCTTCGACCTGGGTCTGGGTGTAGCGTGCATCGAGCAGCACGCTGAACAGGCCCGCCGCCCGCCCCTCAGCGTCGCCGCACAGCGCCTGCCAGTGCGCGTGGCCGGGTGAGCCGGGCAGTGCCGGGTGCAACACCTGCGCAAACTCCGCGCGGCTGCTGCACCAGCGCGCCAGCGCACGCGCCGTACGGTCATGCGCTGCATAACGCAGCGACAGGCTGGGCAGCGAGCGCAGCACCGCCTCGACGTCGTTGGCACCGACGCCCAGACCGAGGCGCATGTGGGTGAGCTTGAGCCGGATGTGCAGCGCCTCGTCGCGCGTGACGATGGAGCCCATCAGCACGTCGCCGCCGCCGCTGGGGTACTTGGTCAGCGCATGGGCCGAGATGTCGACCGCCTGCGCACCACTGCCGTCGCCACCCAGATCGAAGGGGTTGAAGGCCAGACCGGCGCCCCAGGTATTGTCCAGCGCGGTCAGCACGCCAGCCCCACCGTTGGCGTTCCGGCAGATGCGCACCTGCTCACGCAGGTCGGGAAACTCCAGCGTCACCGAACCGGCCGCCTCCAGCCAGACCAGCCGGGTCCTGGGACCGATACGGCGCGCCAGATCCTGCGGGTCCATCGGGTCGTAGAGCTGGTGCGTGATGCCCCAGCTCTTGAGCTCCCCCTCGGCCAGCGCCTTGTTCGGGCCGTAGGCATTGTCCGGAATCAATACCTCGTCACCGCTGGCCAGCAGCGACAGGCCGACGTTGGCAATCGCCGCCAGCCCGCTGGGCACCAGGATGCACTGCGCGCCGCCCTCCAGCGCACACAGGCGCTCCTCCAGCAAGTAGGTGGTGGGCGTGCCGTGCAGGCCGTAGGTGTAGCCCGTCTTGTCCTTCCACTCGCGACTGCGCAGCGCCGCCACACTGGGAAAGAACACCGTCGACGCCTTGTGCACCGCAGGCTGCGGCGCCGCAAAGCCCTCAGGCGGCACGTAGGGATGGTGGATCAGGCCAGTGGTCTTGTCGCTCATGTGGCGAGCTTAACGCGATCCGCCAAGAGCGATGAAACCTAATACGCAGGACGCCGTGGAACCGGCTTCGCCGGGCCACTGGCGTCGCCCCCTTTCAAGGGGGGTGGCGCAGCGAACGCAGGGAGCGGAGCCTGGGGGTCAAACCTTCCATTTTTCCAGCACATCCTCGATGCGCATGCGGTCGTAGACCTCGAAAGGCTGGTGGATCCAGGGGTTGGTGGGCAGGTATTCGACCGAGTAGTCAGGCTGAAAGGTCGAGACGCCCTTGGTCCAGATGACGGCGGTGCGCAGCTCGGTGATGGGCGAGTAGCGCTCACGCAGCATCTTGACCACCGCCTGCAGGGTGTGGCCCGAGTCGGCCAGATCGTCGACCAGCAGCACGCGGCCGGCAATCTCGCCCTGCGGCGTGGTGATGTACTTGGCAATATCCAGGTGCCCCTGCACCGTACCCGCTTCGGCACGGTAGGAACTGGTGGACATGATGGCCAGCGGCTTGTCGAAGATGCGCGAGAGGATGTCACCCGGGCGCATGCCGCCGCGCGCCAGGCACAGGATGGTGTCGAACTGCCAGCCGGACTGGTGGATCTTGATGGCCAGCTTCTCGACCAGGTTGTGGTACTCCCCGTAGCTCACATACAGGTGCTTGCCGTCTTCGGTCAACATCCGCTTGCTCCTTTATTGATAGCTGTCAGCGCTTGCAGGACAAGGCCAAAAGCCACTTTTTAGTATGGACCGCTCAGTCGGCCACGTAGGGGTGGCGCATCATGATGGTGTGATCGCGGTCCGGGCTGGTCGAGATGATGTGGATCGGCACGCCGGTGACCTGCTCGATGCGCTGCAGGTACAGCCGCGCATTGATGGGCAACTTGTCGTATTTCGTCACACCCACGGTGCTTTCGGTCCAGCCCGGCAGGGTTTCGTAGATCGGCTTGCAGCGCGCGATCTCGTCCGCGCCCATGGGCAGGATGTCGATGGTCTCACCGTCGAGCTCGTAGCCGGTGCACAGCTGCAACTCCTTCAGGCCGTCCAGCACGTCGAGCTTGGTCAGGCACATGCCGGTCAGGCCGTTGACCTGGGCCGAGCGCTTGAGCAGGGCGGCATCGAACCAACCGCAACGGCGTGAGCGCCCGGTGGTCACCCCCTTCTCGGCACCCACGGTGCTCATGTGGTAACCCGGGGTACCCGGGGTCTCCCAGTCGAGTTCAGTCGGGAACGGGCCGCCGCCAACGCGCGTGCAATAAGCCTTGGTGATGCCCAGGATGTAGTGCAGCAGGCCCGGGCCCACGCCGGAGCCGGCGGCCGCATTGCCGGCCACGCAGTTGCTCGACGTCACGTAGGGGTAGGTGCCGTGGTCAACATCCAGCAGTGTGCCCTGCGCACCTTCGAACAGCAGGTTGGCACCGTTGCGGTTGGCCTCGTTGAGCTCACGCGAAACGTCGGCCATCATCGGCTTGAGCAGCTCGGCGTGACGCATCGCTTCCGCATAGACCGGCTCGAACTGCACTTGACCATCCTGGACGTAGGGCTTGAGCGCGTCGGGGAAGACGAAGCTCTTCGAACCCAGGAAGGTGGTCAGCACGTGGTTGTGCAGCGTCAGCAGCTCCTTGAGCTTGGCGGCAAAGCGCTCCGGGTACTTGAGGTCCTGCACGCGCAGGGCACGGCGGGCGATCTTGTCCTCATAGGCCGGGCCGATGCCACGGCCGGTGGTGCCGATCTTCTCGGTGCCACCCTGCTCACGCGCCGCCTCGCGCGCCACGTCCAGCGCGGCATGGAAGGGCAGGATCAGCGGGCAGGCCTCGGAGATGCGCAGGCGCGAACGGACCTCGACGCCGGCTTTTTCCAGCCCTTCGATCTCCTCGAACAGCTTGGCTGCCGACAGCACCACGCCGTTGCCGATGTAGCACTTCACACCCGGGCGCATGATGCCGCTGGGAATCAGGTGCAAGGCCGTCTTGACGCCATTGATGACCAGCGTGTGGCCGGCGTTGTGACCGCCCTGGAAGCGCACCACACCCTGGGAAAATTCGGTCAGCCAGTCGACCAGCTTGCCCTTGCCCTCGTCGCCCCACTGGGTGCCGACGACCACGACGTTACGTCCTTTGGTTGCATTCATTTCGGTTTTCTCTATTGGCTCAAATGGCGCTCAGGATCCACTGCCCGCCGACCTCGGTCAGCTCGCGGTCGCACTGGAACTCGTCAATTTCACTTTCATGGCCCGGCAGCACGCAGACCACGGTTTCCCCCTGCTCGCGCAGCCGCGCTATCGCCTGGCGCAAGGCCGCCGACTCGCCCCAGGGGGCCCGGATGGCGGCGCGCAGCGGGCGAGCCCCGACGGCGCCGACCAGCGTCTTGAGGTCCAGGCTGAAGCCCACGGCCGGGCGCTTGCGGCCGAACACGGCTCCCACCTCGTCATAGCGGCCACCGCGCAGCAGTGCATCACTCACGCCTTCGGCATAGACCGCGAAGCGCACGCCGCTGTAGTAGGCATAACCGCGCAGATCGGCCAGATCGAAACTCAGCGCTGTGCCGTCCAGATGACCCGCCAGCCACTTCAAATTTGATAGCGCCTCACGCACAGCGGGCAAGGGCGGAAGCACTCTTTCAGCCTGATCCAGCACGCTGGCATCACCGTACAGTTGCAGCAGCGCCAGCAGGCCCTGGCGCGAGGCGGTCGGGAAATCGCGCGTCAGCTCGCTCAAAGCGCTGACATCCTTGGCAGCCAGGGCAGCGTGCACCTGGGCCAGCTGGTCTGCGGTGGCGCCGACGTCGGCCAGCAAGGCATCGACGATGCGCACGTCGGCCATGTCGACGGTGAAGGACGTCAGGCGTGCAGCTTTCAGGCAGTCCAGCGCCAGCTGCAAGGCCTCCAGATCGGCCTCCAGGCCGGCATGACCGTAGATCTCAGCACCAAACTGCAGCGGCTCACGCGTGGCGTGCGGGCTGGCTGGACGGGTGTGCAGCACCGGGCCGCAGTAGCACAGGCGGGCCACGCCGCGCCGGTTCAGCAGGTGGGCATCAATACGGGCCACCTGCGGCGTGGTGTCGGCCCGCAGGCCCATGGAGCGCCCCGAGAGCTGATCGACCAGCTTGAAGGTTTGCAGGCTGAGTGCCTGGCCGGTACCGGTCAGCAGGGACTCCAGGTGTTCCAGCAGCGGCGGCATGACCAGCTCGTAGCCATAGCAGCGCGCCATGTCGAGCAAATCGCGGCGTAATTCTTCGATGTGGCGCGCCTCGGAAGGCAGGACATCGGCAATGTGATCCGGCAGGACCCAGGCAGACATGGAATTGGGGGGTGCTGTTAAAAACGTGATTTTACCGGGCTTGGCGCACGGCCAAAATCAGAGCGGGCTCAGGACAGCTGCCACCACAGCCACAGCAGCCCCGACAGGATGCTGCACAGGCCGAAAAAGCGGATCTGCCCATCGCTGAGCTGCAGAACCTGCGCAAACATGCGCCGCCAGCCGCCCGGTGAGGCAAAGGGAAACAGCCCCTCGATCACCAGGACCAAGGCCAGCGCCAGCCACAGGGCGTCGCTGTCCACGCCCTACTTCTTCGGTGCAGCGCCGCCTTGGCCGCGGAAAACCTTGAAGAACTCCGAAGACGAGGGGTCGAGCACCATCACGTCGCTCTTCTTGGCAAAGCTGGCCTTGTAGGCTTCCAAGCTGCGGTAGAACTGGGCAAACTGCGGATCGCGGCCGAAGGCGTCGGCATAGATGCGGGCTGCGTCGGCATCCCCTTCACCCTTGATCTTCTGGGCATCCCGGTAGGCGTTCGCGATGGTGATCTCGCGCTGGCGATCGGCTTCGGCGCGGATTTTCTCGCCTTCCGCGGCACCGGTAGAACGCAGTTCGTTGGCCACACGCTTGCGCTCGGCCTCCATGCGCCGGTAGACCGACTCGGTGATCGATTCGACATAGTCCACGCGCGTGATACGCACATCGACCACGTCAATGCCCCAGGGCTTCTCGCCGCGCACCTTCTCCAGCACCTCGGCCTTGACGTCAGCCATCAACGCCTCGCGCTTGAGCGAGAGCAGGTCCTTGACGGTGCGCTTGTTGATCTCCTCCTGGAAAGCGTTACGCACCACGCGGTTGAGCTGACTGGTACCCGCCGCCTCGTTCAGGCCCACGTTGCGGATGTACTCGGTCGGATCGGTGATGCGCCAGCGCACATACCAGTCGATCACGACGCGCTGCTTTTCGGCCGTGAGCATCGGCTCGGTGTCGGTACTGTCGAGCGTCAGCAGGCGCTTGTCGATGTAGCTGACGTTCTGGAACGGTGGCGGCAGCTTGACGTTCAGGCCTGGCTCGGTGATGACCTCCTTGATCTGCCCCAAGGCATACACCACGCCGAACTGACGCTGATCGACCACGAACAGCATGGAACTCGCCAGTGCCAGCAGCACCAGCAGCGAAGAAATGAAAAATCCAACCCGGTTCATACTGGGCTCCTATCGGGTTTCACGGTCGCGCGAGCGGGCGCCGTCGCGGGCACGGACATCAAGCGGCGAAGTCGCAGGCATCGAGGGCAGGGACGAAGTGGCCGGCGCAGTGGCCGCCGACTGGGCGGCTGCCTCGCTGGCGCTCAATTGCATGACCTTGTCCAGCGGCAGGTACATGAGGTTCGAGCCCTGGCGCGAATCGATCAGCACCTTGGTCACGTTGCCGTAGATCTCCTGCATGCTCTCGAGGTAGAGGCGATCACGCGTGACCTGCGGTGCCTTCTGGTACTCCGTCAGCACCGAACGGAAACGCTGCGCATCACCCTGAGCCTGGGAGACGATGCGCGACTTGTAGGCACCCGCCTCCTCCTGCAGCCGCGAGGCGGTACCGATGGCCCGCGGCACCACGTCGTTGGCATAGGCCTGGGCTTCGTTCTTCAGACGTTCACGCTCCTGGCCGGCCTTGAGCACGTCGTCGAAGGCTGCCTGCACCTGCTCCGGCGGGCGAACCCCACCTTGCTGCAGGTTGATGCCCACGACCTCGATGCCGACCTTGTAGCGGTCCAGAATGTTCTGCATCAGTGTGCGCACGCGCGGGGCGATCTGGTCGCGCTCCTCGGACAGGGCCGAGTCCATCTTCATCTTGCCGACCACTTCGCGCACCGCCGTCTCGGCCGCCTGCACCACCGCATCGGTGGGGTTGCGACTTTCGAACAGAAACGCCCGCGCGTCGTTCAGACGGTACTGCACGGCGAACTTGATCTCGACGATGTTCTCGTCCTCGGTCAGCATGGCCGACTCGCGCAGGCCGGTGGCCTTGATCACCGTGTCGCGCCCCACGTCCACCGAGCGGATCTGGGTCACGAACACCAGTTCATGCCGCTGGATCGGGTACGGCAGGCGCCAGTTGAAACCGGCGCCCACCGTAGACCGGTACTTGCCGAACTGCGTGATGACAGCCTGCTGACCTTCCTGCACGATGAAAAAACCGGTCCCCAGCCAGATCAGTACAGCCACCGCGGCAATGAGACCGGCGCCCACCCCGGCACTTTTCATGTCGGGCTGGAA
>CAZJKR010000012.1:0-7890 GCA_964546615.1 uncultured Curvibacter sp. | reverse complement strand
CCCCGCCATTGCCGCCGGGCGGGCTTGGACGACCACCGCGGCCGCCGCCGAACAGCCCGCCGAGCTTGCGATTGAAATCGCGCCAGAGTTCATCCAAGTCCGGAGGCCCCTGGTTGGGTCCACGGTCCTGCCCACGCCCTTGCCCACGAGGAGGGGCCTCGAAATCAGGCCGGGACGGCTCTGGCCGGTCGCCGCTGTCGGCCGGCTTGTCGTCGCCACGCCCCCAACGCGGGTCATTCAGGTTGAACATGCCCCTGAGGCGGCTCGGCATCTGGGCCCAGCGAAAGGCGCGAAATTGAAGTTTCATCGTATCGTCTCTTGAAGCTCTCTGGTCCGATTGTGCCCAATCAGGATGCGGGAAGGTCATTTTCGCCGCAAAGTGCCCCCGACATTTCGGGTAATTCCGGCTTCGCAGCGGCAACCCGGTGCGCCAGCAGCAGGCGCAAGGCCTGCAGTCCATCCCCTTGCCGGGCGCTGACAAACACACGCGGCGTCAGCACGCCGTCGAGTTCATAGCTGTCCTGCAGCAGCACGGGCCTGCGTGACGGATCCATCGCATCGAGCTTGTTGAACACCAGCACCTGCGGAATGTCCGCGGCCCCGATCTCGGCCAGCACGCGCTGCACTTCGGCAATCTGCTCGGGGAAACCGGGGTTCGACGCATCGACCACATGCAGCAGCAGATCCGCGTCCACGGCCTCCTGCAAGGTGGCCTGAAAGGCGTCGATCAGGCCGTGCGGGAGGTCGCGGATGAAGCCCACGGTATCCGAAAGGGAAACCGAACGTCCCGCCTCCCCGAGGTACAACTGGCGGGTGGTGGTATCGAGCGTGGCAAACAACTGGTCGGCGGCATAGGCGCGCGCCTTGACCAGGGCATTGAACAAGGTGGATTTGCCGGCATTGGTGTAGCCGACCAGCGAGATGTTGAAGGCATCGCGCCGCTCACGCTGGCGACGCTGGGTCTGGCGCTGGCGCTTGACCTTGACCAGCCGCTCCTTGGTGCGTTTGATGGCCTCGTTGATCATGCGGCGGTCCAGCTCGATCTGCTTCTCACCTGGCCCCCCCCGCACGCCGGCACCGCCGGTCTGACGCTCCAGGTGCGACCAGCGCCGCACCAGCCGGGTACTCAGGTACTGCAGACGGGCCAGCTCGACCTGCAACTTGCCTTCGTGACTGCGCGCGCGCTGGGCAAAGATCTCCAGGATGAGCAGCGTGCGGTCGTTCACCGGCAATTCGAGGTGCCGCTCCAGATTACGCTGCTGCGCAGGGCTCAGGCTCTGGTCGAACAGAACCTCGGCAACACCGAGCTCCTGCGCCAGTTGCTTGATTTCATCCGCCTTGCCGCTACCGACGAAAAGTGCCGCATCGGGCGCCTTGCGCTTGCAGGTGATCCGCGCGACCGGATGGAGACCGGCCGTTTCGGCCAGCAAACCCAGCTCTTCGAGCTGGCCATCAAAGTGGGGAAGACCGAAGTCCACCCCGACCAGGATGGTCGGCGCAGGTGATTTTTCAGGCAGTTCAGTCAATGGGAACGCGGCCTGCAAACAGGCTCAATAACCGTCATTCAGGCGCCAGCGCCCCCGCGGGCTTCAGGCGGCAGGCTGCTCGGACTCGGTTGTCGCGAAGTTCACGGCGCGGCCCGGCACGATGGTCGAGATCGCGTGCTTGTAAACCATCTGGGTCACCGTGTTGCGCAGCAGCACCACATACTGATCGAAAGATTCGATCTGGCCTTGCAGCTTGATGCCGTTGACGAGGTAGATCGACACCGGCACATGTTCGCGCCGCAGGGCATTGAGAAAAGGGTCTTGCAAGAGCTGACCTTTGTTATTGCTCACGATATTCTCCGTGTTCAAAAGTTATATGAAGTTGCCACGATACCACAGCAGGGTGCCGGTCGCTTGACAAATTTGATAAGCCCCACGTTGTGTGCGGAGCTAACTCTCATTCTTGTCGGCAAAGGGATTCTGCGAGGTTTTCATCTCGATGCGCAAGGGCGTGCCCACCAGGTCGAACTGCTTGCGGATTCGCCCTTCCAGATAGCGCTTGTAAGCGTCAGTCACATGCTCCAGCGAATTGCCGTGGACCACCACCACCGGCGGGTTCATGCCCCCTTGGTGGGCGTAGCGCAGCTTCGGCCGGGACATGCCCGAACGCTTGGGCGCCTGGTATTGCACCGCCTCCTGCAACAACCGGGTCAGGATGGGTGTGGACATCTTGCAGTTGGCTGCCTTGTGCGCCTGGATGATCGAGGACCACACCGGCCCCAGGCCCTGCCGCTTCTTGGCCGAGATGAAATGCAGGTTGGCGAACTTGAGAAATGACAACCTCGCCTCGATCGAGCGCTGCAGCAGCTCACGCTGGTACTCGTCTACCGCATCCCATTTGTTGACAGCCAGCACCACGGCACGGCCACTTTCCAGGATATACCCGGCAATGTGTGCATCCTGGTCGGTCACCCCCTGGGTGGCATCCAGCAGCAAGAGCACCACGTTGGCGGATTCGATGGCCTGCAGCGTCTTGACGACCGAAAACTTCTCGATTGCCTCGAACACCTTGCCCTTGCGGCGAAGACCCGCCGTGTCGATCAACTCGAAGCGCTGTCCATTGCGTTCGAAGGGCACGCTGATCGCGTCGCGCGTGGTGCCGGGCATGTCGAAAGCCACCAGACGCTCCTCGCCAAGCCAGGTGTTGATCAAGGTGGACTTGCCGACGTTCGGGCGTCCGGCGACCGCCAACTTGATCAGGCCGGGATCGCGCTCCGCCTCGAATTCATCCGGGTCCGGCAGGTTCAGCGGTGCCAGCGCCAGTTCGACCAGTGACCGGATGCCCTGCCCATGGGCGGCCGACACCGGGTACACCTCGCCCAGACCCAGTTCATAGAACTCGGCCAGCTGAGCGCCCTCCTGCATGCCTTCGGCCTTGTTGGCGACCAGCACACACGGCTTGCCCAGGCGGCGCAGATAGTTGGCGATCTCATGGTCTTGCGCCGACAGGCCGGAACGGGCGTCGACGACAAAGATCACCACATCGGCCTCCGCCACCGCCTGACGCGTCTGTTTGGCCATCTCCCTGTAGATGCCGGCCTCGGCCGTAGGCTCGAAGCCACCGGTGTCGATGACGATGAACTCGTGCTTGCCCTGCTTGCCGTTGCCGTAATGGCGATCGCGGGTAAGGCCGGCAAAATCGGCCACGATGGCGTCGCGCGACTTGGTCAGGCGATTGAACAGAGTCGACTTGCCGACGTTGGGGCGACCCACGAGGGCCAGAACAGGTTTCATGCGCAGAGAGTTTCCGTCTTATTCCGGTCGGAAACCGAACACGCTGCCGGCGCTCGTCACCACCACCAGGGTATTGCCGGCCAGCACCGGCGTGGCGGCTATCGCCTTGCCATCGCCGGCCACGCGCGACAGCAGACTGCCATCCGCGCGGGAAATGAAATGCAGCAGCCCGTCACCATCCCCCAGCACCACCGATCGCCCAGCCACCAGGGGGGCCGTCAACTGGCGATAACGCAGCTTGTCCTGCACCCAGACGGGCTCGCCGTCAGCACGGCGCCAGGCCAGCAGGGTGCCATCGGCCTCGGCGCCCACAACGACCTCGCGATCACCGTGAACGCCCGTCGCCCCATTGGCTGGTCGGGTCCACAGGACCTCGCCGCGCCCGGCATGAACGCAACCGACGGCCGCCTGAAATGCCCGTGCGCAGACCACCTCCGCCTCGCGGCTGACGCCAGCCACCAGATCGACCAGCCGCTCGACATCGTTGGTACCGCGCGGTGCGGCAATCGCTGCTTCCCAGCGCACGCCGCCATTGAGCGGATTCAAACCCACCAGACGGCCGGACAAGCCGACTACCAGGGTATCGCCTACGGCCATCAGGACGCCGGGCTGGCGCAGCACCAGCGCCTCCCCGGAACGCTGCTGCTGCCAGATCCGGCGACCGGTCTGGCCGTCAAAGGCCGTCACCGTGCGGTCGGCACCGAGCACGAAAACCCGCCCTCCGGCCACCAGCGGCGCCGTCAAGCTGACAGCGGTGAGCCGCTGCCGCCAGAGTTCACGGCCGGACTCCAGCGTCACGACATCGTTACCCCGCGTCATGACAGCAGCCCGCTGGCCGTCATAACCGACGCCGGCGGTCAAAGGGACGCCCAGCGAAGCGCGCCAGACGTCAGCGCCTGTCTGCGCATTGAGTACGGCGACGGTGCCATCCGAGGCCGCCACCGCAAGGTTGCCTTCCACCACACGCACTTGCAGCGGCATGCCGACCTCGCCAATCCGGGCAACCCAGGCCTGCCGCACGCCGATCAGGTCGGCGCTGGGCGGCAGTTCGGCCGGCTTGGGCCGTTGCGGCGAACTGGAGCAGGCCGCAAGCAAGGCGCTCAAGGCCAACGCGGACACGCCCCGCATCAAGGCGGAAGACCGGGAATTTGACAGCTTCACTTCTTGCTCCCAGATACCTGTTCGCGCTGAGTGCTGGCACCCAGGGCTGCCAGCTTCACATCCACCAGACGACGGTATTCGCTGGCCTCCTCCAAGCCCCTGTAGGCCTTGAGGTACTCGGCTGCCGCCTCGGCCTTCTTGCCCTGCGCCAAGTAGACATCACCACGCCGATCGGCGGCCAGAGCCGCAAAATCGGGCGGGAAGTTGCCGGCCAGCTGCTGGAGCGCTCCATCGTAGGCGCCTGCGTCCAGCAAGACGCCGGCCAGACGCAAGCGGGCAATCGCCTGGTAACCGGGGTCGGAAGACTTGTCTGCCACACCCTGCAGTGCCGCCCGGGCGGCCTCGGATTTTCCCGCCTCGACATACACCTTGGCCGCCAACAGGCCGGCTTGCTGTGCGTAGCTGGTAGAGGCGAACTTGTCTTTCATGTCTGCCAGCGCACGATCAAGCCTGTTCACATCGCCCGCCAGGGCGAATCGCTCCACCTCGTCGTACATGGCCGCCGCCTGGTGGGCTTGGCTGCGCTGCCAATACTGGTAGAGATTCCAGCCGGCAAAAGCACCCAGCACCGCGATGAGTGCCCAAGTGATGGCGTTACCGTACTGACGCCAGAAATGCTTGAGCTGATCGAGCTGCTCTTGTTCTTCGAGATCGAGATGTGCCATGGGGTCTGTGGGATTAAGAACGCGATTGTAGGTGCGCGGCCCAGTCGGCCACCTGCGCCAGTGAATGACAGGTCTGGGCGCCATGACCATCACGCAACGCTTTCACCGTCACCTGGTTGCGCGCCAGCTCATCGGCGCCGAAGATCAGGGCGAAGTGCGCGCCACTCGCATCGGCACGCTTGAACTGCGACTTCATGCTCCCCATGCCCTCCCCACCGCCAGCATGCATCTGCACCCTGACCCCCTGGGCGCGCAAGGTCTGGAGACATTGCATCGCCGTCGGCAAGGCAGACACTTCCGGCACGATGGCATAGGCATCCATGGTTAGCGCCGAGTGCACGGCACCTTGCTCCTTGAGCAGCTCCAGCACCCGCTCCACGCCGAGCGCCCAGCCCACCGCCGGTGCGGGCTTGCCCCCGATCTGCTCGACCAGGTAGTCGTAGCGACCGCCGCCACAGATGGTGCCTTGGGAGCCCAGGCGCGTGGTGATGAACTCGAACACCGTCAGGTTGTAGTAGTCCATGCCGCGCACCAGGCGTGGGTTGAGACTGTAGGCAATACCGTTGGCATCGAGAATCGCGCGCACCTGGTTGAAGTGCGCCAGCGAGTCCTGCCCCAGAAAGTCAATCAGTTTCGGCGCCGCCTCGACCAAGGCCTGCATGGCAGGATTCTTGGTGTCCAGAATGCGCAGCGGATTGAGATGCAGGCGCCGTCGTGCATCTTCGTCGAGCTGGTCGGCATGCTGTTCGAAATACGAAATCAGCGCAACCCGGTGCTGGCGCCGCTCCTCCGGTTGCCCCAGGCTGTTGAGCTCCAGACGCACATCCGTCAGACCCAAAGTCTTCCACAGTGCATCGGCCAGGAGAATCAGCTCGGCGTCGACCTCGGCGCCGGGAAAACCCAGCGCTTCGGCGCCGATCTGATGAAACTGCCGGTAGCGGCCGCGCTGAGGACGCTCATGACGGAACATCGGCCCCATGTAGTACAACCGCTTGCCGCCGTCGTAAAGCAGGTTGTGTTCGACCACCGCACGAACCACACCGGCAGTGCATTCCGGGCGCAAGGTCAACTGCTCACCATTGAGACGGTCCTCGAAGGAATACATTTCCTTCTCGACGATATCCGTCACCTCGCCCAGTCCGCGAACGAACAAGGGCGTGGGCTCCACAATGGGGGTGCGGATGTTGCTGTAGGCAAAACGGGCCATCAAGGCACGCACCTGCTGCTCCAGCCATTCCCATCGGGCGGAGTCCGGCGGCAGGATGTCGTTCATGCCTTTGACGGCGGTCAGCTTCTCGGTCTTGGCGACCATTTTTTTCTCAATCATGCAATCCACTCACGCCGCTTCGGTCATTGATCCGGGGCCGAAACGATTTTCGATATAGGTCTCCACCACCTGCTGGAAATCGCGTGCAATCGTATCGCCGCGCAGGGTCATGCGCTTCTCGCCATCGATGAAGACAGGTGCTGCCGGCGCCTCGCCGGTCCCGGGCAGGCTGATGCCGATGTCTGCATGCTTGCTCTCGCCCGGGCCATTGACGATGCAGCCCATCACTGCCACCTTGAGCGTCTCGACGCCAGGGTAGCGCTTGCGCCAGACCGGCATCTGGGCGCGCAGGTAGTCATCAATCTGTTTGGCAAGTTCCTGAAAGGTGGTGCTGGTGGTACGTCCGCAGCCGGGGCAGGCCGTGACACTGGGGACAAAGGTACGCAGCCCGAGCGCCTGCAGAACCTCCGAGGCGATCACCACTTCCTGCGTGCGCGCCTCCCCCGGCTGCGGTGTCAGTGAAACACGGATGGTGTCGCCGATGCCTTCCTGCAGCAGGATGGACAGGGCCACCGCAGAGGCAACCGTTCCCTTGGTACCCATGCCGGCCTCAGTGAGACCCAGGTGCAGCGCGTAATCACAGCGATTTGGCAACTCCCGATAGACGGAAATCAGGTCCTGTACACCGCTGACCTTGCAGGACAGGATGATCTGGCTGCCATCCATGCCCATGCTTTCGGCGAAACGCGCGGAATCGATGGCCGAGGTGATCAGCGCTTCATACATGACCGCCTTGGCATCCCAGGGCTGGGCACGACGGCTGTTTTCGTCCATCAGGCTGGCCAGCAGCTCCTGATCGAGGCTGCCCCAGTTGACACCGATGCGCACCGGCTTGTTCCAGCGCATGGCCGCTTCGATCATCTGACCAAACTGACGATCCCGCTTGTCCCCCTTGCCGACGTTGCCCGGATTGATGCGGTACTTGGAGAGGGCCTCGGCACAGGACGGGTAGCTGGTCAGCAAGGTGTGCCCGTTGTAATGGAAGTCACCGACGAGGGGGACGTCGACCCCCATGCGGTCGAGCTGTTCGCGGATGTGCGGCACAGCCTGCGCCGCCTCTGGCGTATTGACGGTGATACGGACCATTTCGGAGCCGGCCAGCGCCAACGCCTTCACCTGGATCGCAGTGCCTATGACATCGACCGTATCGGTATTGGTCATCGACTGCACCCGCACCGGCGCATCGCCGCCCACCGTCACAACCCGCGCACCCCAGCTCACACGCGCCTGCCGCGAGTGGCGCGGCTTGGGCGCCGCCTGTTCGATCGGCATGCCGTTCGACACTACTTCACCTCGAAGCGGGCCACATTCTCACGCGCCACCGCCTCCAGACTGAAGGGCTTGCCACGCACCTGGACCTCGGTAACATCCGCCCGCCCCACCACCACGGACAAAGGCAGCGCACCTGAGACCCCCAGGGTTTCGCCGGCCGCCAGTGTGCGGCGCAATTGGACGA
>CAZJKR010000011.1:25772-31696 GCA_964546615.1 uncultured Curvibacter sp. | reverse complement strand
TGGCGCTTTGCGCCAGCTGGTTGGCCTGTTTGGCGTTGTCGGCGTTCTGCTTGACAGTAGAGCCGAGCTCTTCCATCGAGGCCGCGGTTTCTTCCAGCGCGCTGGCCTGGCTTTCGGTGCGGGCCGACAGGTCCTGACTGCCGGCGGCAATCTCGTTGCTGGCGGTGGTGATGCTGTCGGTCGAATAACGCACCTCGCCGACCAGGCGACGCAAGGACTCCTGCATGCGCACCAGTTCCTGCATCAGGCTGTTTTCATAACGCGTTCTGGGCACCGCGTAGGCGAGGTTCCCCTCGGCAATCTCGTGCAGTGCCTTGCGGGCATCGCCCGGGTCGCCACCGAGTTCGTTGCAGACCGTGTTGCGCAGGTACCAGGTGAAGCCGGCAGACACCACAGCAGCCAGCAAGGCCAGCACCACAGCAAAGGTGATCAGGCGTGTGGTCTGATGTTCGACGTCAGCCTGGGCCTGCTCCGACGCCTTGCCGGCCGCATCCACCTGTTTGAGCAGCTCACCACGCAGCGTACGCCAAGCCGGCGTCTCGGTGCTGTTGAGGAACTGAATGGTCTCGGTTGACTGCTCCTTGACCAGCGCCACCACCTTTTCCTGCGCCTGCGCGTGGGTCGCGCGCAGGGCCGGCAGCTTGGCCAGCCCGGCCTCGAACGGCGTGCCTTGGGCCACCTTGGCCGCGTCGACGTAGGCCTTTTCGTAGGCCGCGCGCGCCGCGTCCAGATTCTTCGCCGCCTGGGGGTTGGCCGGGTCCAGCACGATGTTGCGCAGCGCCTGCCCCATCTGCAAACCCTGGGCGTACATCTCGGTCAGGCCGGCGCTGATGCGCTGCTCGGTTTCGATGTAGCGCTTGAATTCGTTCTTGGTGTAGACCAGGCCGCCGATGCTGCCGGCCAGGCCCAGGATGAACAGCACCGCGGGAACCACGGCGCAGAGGAGAAGCTTGCTGCTGAATTTCATAGGGTTAACCCTGATATGTGATAGGCCACATTTTGCTTTATCGGCGGCTTATATTTGCCCCTTAATACCTAGGGGGGCATATAGCCCCCCTATTTTTTTCAAAATAGCAATAAATCAGAGCATTTCCAGCGCCACCGCCGTGCCTTCGCCACCGCCGATGCACAACGTGGCCAGGCCGCGCTTGAGGCCGCGGGCCTGCAGCGCGTACATCAGCGTCACCATGATGCGCGCGCCACTGGCGCCGATCGGGTGACCCAGCGCACAGGCGCCGCCGTTGACGTTGACGATGTCGTGTGACACTTTCAGCTCTTCCATCAGCGCCATCGGCACCACGGCAAAGGCCTCGTTGACTTCCCACAGATCCACGTCCTGGGCGCTCCAGCCCGCCTTGGCCAGCGCCTTCTGCGTGGCGCCCACCGGCGCGGTGGTGAACCATTCCGGCGCCTGCGCGTGCACGGCGTGGGCCACGATCCTGGCCATCGGCTTGACGCCCAGCCTGGCGGCGGTGGAGGCGCGCATCATCACCAGCGCGGCAGCGCCGTCGTTGATCGACGAGCTGCTGGCGGCGGTGATGGTGCCGTCCTTCTTGAAGGCCGGCTTGAGGGCCGGGATCTTGTCGAGCTTGGCCTTGCCCGGGCCTTCATCGATGGCGATCACCGTGTCGCCGGCGCGGCCCTTGACCGTCACCGGAGCGATCTCGGCCGCGAAGGCGCCGTTCTGCGTCGCGGCCTGGGCGCGGCGCACGCTGGTGATGGCGAAATGGTCCTGGGCCGTGCGGCTGAAGCTGTACTTGGCCGCACAGTCCTCGCCGAAGGTACCCATGGAGCGGCCGGCCTCGTAGGCATCCTCCAGGCCGTCGAGCATCATGTGGTCGTAGATCTTGTCGTGGCCCATGCGGTAGCCGCCGCGGCCCTTGAGCATCAGGTAGGGCGCATTGGTCATGCTCTCCATGCCGCCGGCCACCACCACGTCGGCGGTACCGGAGGACAGCATGTCGTGCGCGAACATGGCCGCGCGCATGCCGGAGCCGCACATCTTGGACAGCGTCACCGCGCCCGCGCTCTTGGGCAGGCCGCCCTTGAAACCGGCCTGGCGCGCCGGCGCCTGGCCCTGGCCTGCCATCAGGCAGTTGCCGAACAGCACCTCGTCGACCAGTTCGGGCTGGATGCCGGCGCGCTCGACCGCGGCCTTGATGGCCACGCCGCCGAGGTCGTGCGCAGCCAGTGTGGAAAAGTCGCCCTGGAAGGCCCCCATGGGGGTGCGGGCGGCGCCGACGATGACGATGGGATCAGACATGATGGAGCTCCTTGTGCTGGGTTGAAAGAATGGAAGGGTGAAAAAACCGGTTCGTTCAGCTAGATGCTGCTGCGCTGCTGCGAAAAGCGTCGGCTGCGCTCGTAGGGAAAGACGTCGTACACATGCCCCTGCCGGATGCGCGCCTGGTGGCTTTGCCAGAAAGCCACATCGAGCAGGTCGGCGTGGTGCTGCATGAACACCTGGCGCACCGCCGGGTTGCCGAGCAGGAAGGGGGCGAAGGTCTCGGGGAACACATCACGCGGCCCGACGCTGTACCAGACCTCGCCACTCATCTCCTCCTCCTCGGTGCGCGGCGCCGGCACGCGGCGGAAGTTGCAGTCGGTGACGTACTCGATCTCGTCGTAGTCGTAGAACACCACCTTGCCGTGGCGCGTGACGCCGAAATTCTTCCACAGCATGTCGCCGGGAAAGATGTTCGCCGCCACCAGATCCTTGATCGCATTGCCGTACTCGATCACGGCGCGCTCCATCTGGGCGCGGGCGTGCACGGCCTCTTCGTCCTGGCGCGCCGGGTCGGCAGCACCGGCGTCAAAGGCCTCCTGCAGGTAGATGTTGAGCGGGATCATGCGCCGCTCGATGTACAGGTGCTTGATGATCACCTCGGTGCGGCCGTCATTGTCGCGATCACTGATTTCCAGCTGGCTGGGGGCGTACTTCTGGATCTCGGCAATCAGCGCGTCGTCGAAGCGTTCGCGCGGAAAAGCCACCTCGCTGTACTCCAGCGTGTCGGCCATGCGCCCCACCCGGTCGTGCTGCTTGACCAGCAGGTACTTGGCGCTGATCTGTTCGCGCGTGGTGTCTTTCGGCGGCGGATACCAGTCCTTGATGAGCTTGAACACGTAGGGAAAGGACGGCAGGTCGAACACCAGCATCACCATGCCCTTGATGCCCGGCGCGATACGGAAGCGGTCGGTCGAATGCTTGAGGTGGTAGAGAAAGTCGCGGTAGAACAGCGTCTTGCCCTGCTTGGCCAGGCCCAGCGCGTTGTAGAGCTCGGCGCGCGGTTTGCGCGGCATCATGCTGCGCAGGAACTGCACGTAGGCCGAGGGAACCTCCATGTCCACCATGAAGTAGGCGCGCGCAAAGCTGAACAGCATCAGCAGGTCGTCCTCGCCGAACAGCGCGGCGTCGATCACCAGCCGGCCCTGCTCGCCGTGCAGGATGGGCAGGGCAAACGGCACCTCCTGGAAGCCGTTGATGATCTTGCCCACCACATAGGCGCCCTTGTTGCGGAAGAACAGGCTGGACAGCACCTGCACCTGGAAATTGGTGCGCAGCTTGGCCGCGCCGAGCTGGCCGTTGACCGCGGCCAGCACGTGGTCGATGTCACGCCCCAGATCCTCGAAGGCGGGCTTGAGCTGGAAGTTGCCGATGATGCCCTCGACGGTCTCGCGCAGCGTCTCGCGCGTCGGGTAGTAGGCGTGGTAGGTCGGCCGGGCGGCCGGCTCGTCGTTCTCGATGTACTCGGTGCTCACCGCCGGACGCACGAAGATGAAGTCGTTCTGGAAGTGCGTGCGGTGCAGGATCTTGCAGGTCACCGAGTTGAAGAAAGTCTCCGCCAGTTCGGGCTGGTGGTGGTCCACCAGCAGCCCGATGTAGTGCAGCTTCACCTGGTGCCAGATGTCCATCGGCTGCGTGCCGGCCTGAAACTCCTTTTCCAGCCGGGTCACACACTCCTTGACGCGCAGGTCATAGAACTCGATGCGCTCGCGCTGGGCGCGCTGCTGGCCATGCCAGTCGGCGGTCTCGAAGCGGTGTTTGGCGCGCGCCGACTCGGTGCGGAACAGCCGGTAGTGGCGGTTGAAACCGTCCATCATCGCCTTGGCGATGTCGTAGGCGACCGAGGAGTCAAGGCGCTGGGGGAACATGGCGGCTCAGCCCGCTATTACTTCCATAGCTGCTCAGGCACGCTGCATGAGGGCTACAGCCTCAATGGCCTTCAAATATTGGGCATCCAGCGCATCCTGCGAATCCACCGTGATCAGCAGATCCTTGAGCAGACCGTCATGCACGCCATAGACCCAGCCATGCAGGGTCAGCGGCTGCCCGCGGCCCCAGGCGTCCTTCACCACCGTGCTCTGCGCCACGTTGACCACCTGCTCGATGGCATTGAGCTCCACCAGTGCATCGTGCCGGGCCGCCTCGGCGATGGCGTCGAGCAGGGTGCGATGGCGGTCGCGCACGTCCTGGATGTGGCGCAGCCAGTTGTCGGCCAGGCCGATGCGCGCGCCCTCCAGGGCGGCCTGCACACCGGAGCAGCCGTAGTGACCCACCACCATGATGTGCTCGACCTTCAGCCGCTCCACCGCGAACTGCACGGTGGACAAGGCATTGAGGTCCGAATGCACCACCACGTTGGCCACGTTGCGGTGCACGAACACCTCACCCGGCTCCAGGCCGGTGATCTGGTTGGCCGGCACACGGCTGTCGGAGCAGCCGATCCACATGTACCTGGGCCGCTGCTGCGACTTCAGGCTGGTGAAGAAACCCGGGCGTTCGCGCTCCATCCGGGCCGCCCAGGCACGGTTGTGGGCAAACAGGTCGTCAAGGCTTTTGCGCATGGTGTTCATTGTCCTCCAGGCGCCTGGCCGCGCAAGGTCGCCCGCACGTTCCAGTCCAGCAGGCCGAGCTGGGCGCGCGCCAGCGCATCCTGCTGCGCGTCGAAGGCACAGGCACCGGCCTGCGCACCGCCCGGCGTGCAGACGAAGCTGGCGGGCTCGCCCAGCGTCCAGCTGCCCCGGGCATTGCGTGCCGTGCCGTAGTAGTTCACGCTCAGCGGCGCGTTCATGGCCGGGATGGCTTCCTGGGCCGGATCGCGCAGCAGGTCGCGTCCGGTCTTGACGTAGCCGCTGTGGACGCCCAGCAGGGGCAGCAGGGTCGGGAACATGTCACGGTGGCTGGCCGGCTGCCGGCGCTGCGGCCCGCAGTCCAGCCCTTCGTCCCAGATGACAAACGGCACCTGGCTCAGGAGGTAGCGCCGCTCGGGCGTGGCATACAGGCCGAAACTGCGCACATTGTGGTCGCCGGTGGCGGCGATCACGGTACTGCCGCGCAGCGGGCCGCGCTGCACCTCCTGCACCAGCCCCCCCAGCAGATCGGTGGCGTAGTGGTAGGAGTCGATGTTGAGCCACAGCGTCTCGGCGCTGCGCTCGCCACCCCAGCGCGCTTCGTTGCGCTTCACGCGTTCGTACTCCGGCGGCAGGTCGTAAGGCGGGTGGTTGGTGGCAGTCAGCACGAAGACGAACAGCGGCTTGTCCTGCGGCTGCTTCAGCCGCTCGGACAGGTAGCGGAACACATAACTGTCCCACACGCCCCAGATGCCCAGTGTGGCCGCGGGGTAGGCCGCCTTGAGGTGGCTGGCATCGATCACCTCGTCGAAACCCTGGGTCTTGAGCACACGATCGAGTTCGCGCCAGCCGGCACGGGCCGAGGTGACGAACAGCGTGCGGTAGCCGGCCTGTCTGAGCAACAGCGGGATCGACCAGGGGATCGGCGTCTTGCCTTGCGGCCCCAGCGTCAGCGGCGTGATCGGCGACCGGGCCTTCCACCGCGATCCGCAGGCCGTCGTTCAACTTGCCGGGGCGCTGATCGACGGCTTGCACGCCGCCGGCATGGCCTGCTGCGGCAAGCATTTCCCCGG
>CAZJKR010000011.1:20515-25762 GCA_964546615.1 uncultured Curvibacter sp. | reverse complement strand
GTGATCGGCGTGGAGAACAGGATGGCCTCCAGTGAAGGATGGGTGCCGGGCTGGGCCGAATCGAAGTTGGAGAAGTGGCAGGCATCGGCCAGCGTCGGCGCCAGCCGGCCCAGCACGTCGAAGTCCTTGGCGTCGTGGTACAGGAAGGGTTCGGCGCTCCACGACTCCATCAGGAAGAACAGCAGGTTCTTGCGTGGCGCGGCCGGCGCATTCGCCGAGCGCGCGAACAGCGCCGCACGCACAGCGGCATCGTCCTTGGCCTCGATGCCCAGCGCGCGCGCCGCCTCCTGCGGCGAGTCATAACCGAGCCGGCGCAGGCCCAGCACCGGGTCGCTGAAATTCTGCGCAGCGCGCCGGCCATCCCAGGCGAACTTCAAGGCGATGACGCCGTTGGGCACCATGTCGTTGAGAAACTGCGAGGTGGTGACCGAGACGTTCTGCCGGCCCAGGGCCATGGCGCGCAGCGTACCCTTGGTGGTCAGTGCCAGCAGGAACAGGCCGAGCAGCACGCCCAGCATCGTCAGCAGCACCGGCACGCGCCGCTCAGCAATGCGGCGGTTCAGGCCGCGGCTCAGGCAGCCGTAGAGCGCGCGACGCCCGGCGATGGCCGCAAAGCTGGCGCCGACCAGCACCGCCAGCGTCAGCACCACAGGAAAATCGCGCCAGATGGTCTGCAGGATGGCCTTGGTGTCGTCCTCGAAGAAGCCGAACACCACCGGGTCGATCGGTGTCTTGTAGAAGCCGAAGTAGTGCAGGTTGACCAGACTGGCGGTGACGAACAGCAACGTCACCGTGCCGGTGAGCAGGCCATGCCGGCGTGCCGGCACGATGAGCAGCAGCGGCCAGATCAGCAGGGCGGCGGCAGCGGTGACCTTGAGGTCGAAGCGGGCGCCCTGGAATACCACCGCCCACAGGTCGGAAAGTGGCGCGGTGAAGTCCTCGGGCCAGTGCCAGGCGATCTGGCCCGCGCGCAGCACGGACAGCGCCAGCGCCACGCACAGCACCATGAGCCAGGCCTGCAACGTGGCCGAGGCCGTGGCCCCGAGCAGGTGGTGGCCGAAGGTGCGCAGCGAAAACTTCATTCTCGAACTTCCCTGTTGATCTCAGGGAAGCATTGTGCCCGCAGGCCCCACTTACATCGTCTCCGCGAACAGCTCGCGGCCGATCAGCATGCGGCGGATCTCGGATGTGCCTGCCCCAATTTCATACAGCTTGGCGTCGCGCCACAGGCGACCCAGCGGGTATTCGTTGATGTAGCCGTTGCCACCGAAGATCTGCACGCCCTCGCCGGCCATCCAGGTGGCTTTCTCGGCCGTCCACAGGATGACCGAGGCGCAGTCCTTGCGCACCTGGCGCACGTGCTCGGCGCCCAGCATGTCCAGGTTCTTGGCCACGGTGTAGGCAAAGGCGCGGCCGGCCTGCAGCACGGTGTACATGTCGGCCACCTTGCCCTGGATCAGCTGGAACTCGCCGATGCTCTGGCCGAACTGCTTGCGGTCGTGGATGTAGGGGATGACGTTGTCCATCACCGCCTGCATGATGCCCAGCGGCCCGCCGGTGAGCACGGCACGCTCGTAGTCCAGGCCGCTCATCAGCACCTTGGCGCCACCATTGACCGCGCCCAGCACGTTGGCCGCCGGCACCTCCACGTTGTTGAACACCAGCTCACCGGTGTGCGAGCCGCGCATGCCCAGCTTGTCGAGCTTCTGCGCAATCGAGAAACCCTTCATGCCCTTTTCGATCAGGAAGGCAGTGACACCGCGCGCACCCAGCTCGGGCTCGGTCTTGGCGTAGACCACCAGGGTGTCGGCGTCGGGGCCGTTGGTGATCCACATCTTGCTGCCGTTGAGGACGTAATAACCACCCCCCGAGGCACTCGGCTCTTTCCATTCGGCCTTCAGCTTCATGCTGATGACGTCGCTGCCGGCGCCCGGCTCGCTCATGGCCAGCGCGCCGACGTGCTCGCCACTGATCAGCTTGGGCAGGTACTTGCGGCGCTGTTCGTCATTGCCATTGCGCTTGATCTGGTTCACGCACAGATTGCTGTGCGCGCCGTAGCTCAGACCGACGCTGGCCGAAGCGCGCGAGATCTCTTCCATGGCGATCATGTGCGCCAGGTAGCCCATGTTGGCGCCGCCATATTCCTCGCCCACCGTGATGCCCAGCACGCCCAGGTCACCCATCTTGCGCCACAGGTCCATGGGAAACTGGTCGTTGCGGTCGATCTCGGCCGCGCGCGGGGCGATCTCGGCCTGGGCAAAGTCGCGTACCGCGTCGCGCAGGGCATCGATGTCATCGCCGAGCTGGAAGTTGAGTCCGGGCAGGTTCATGCAAGTCTCCGTCAGGGTTTCAGTAGGTTTGCGGTACGGGCACCAGGGTCTGCTGCATCACGGCGCACGGGCTGGTCTTGCCGCTGCCATCCACATGCACCACCTCGGCCGTGGTGACGATGATGCGGCGGCCGGCCTTGACCACGCGGCCGGTGGCGCGCAGCTCGCCACCCTGGAAGGCGGCGAGGAAATTGATCTTGTATTCGACCGTGGTGACCTCCATGCCCTCCGGGGCCAGGGTCAGCCCTGCATAGCCACCGGCAATGTCGGCCAGCGCGCCCATGGCGCCGCCATGAAAGCCGTTCTGCTGCTGCGTCACCCGCTCGGAGTACGGCAGGGCGATCTCGCACAGCCCCGGCTCGACGCGCAGCAGGCGCGCCTGCAGGTGGCGCATCAGGCCCTGGCGCTCGAAGCTGGCCTGCACGCGGGCGTATGCAGGCTGCCGTTGTTCAGGCTGCATGGGTCTTCTTCCCGCGCCTGGCCTCGACCTTGGCCAGCAGGGCGCGCGCCTCGCGCTGGTGCGCCTTGATCTCGTCCAGGTTGGCCTGCAGGTCGGCCATCTGCTCTTCCACCTGCTTGCGGTGCTGGGCCAGCACGTCGAGGAACTTCTGCAGCTGCGGACCGGTGTCGCGCGGGCTGTCGTACATGTCGATGATGTCCTTCGCCTCGGTCAGGCTCAGGCCCAGGCGTTTGGCGCGCAGCGTGAGCTTGAGGCGCGTGCGATCGCGTCCGCTGTACAGCCGGTTGCGCCCGCCAGGGCCGGTGCGCGTGGGCTGCAGCAGGCCCATGTCTTCGTAGAAGCGCATGGCACGCGTCGTCAGGTCGAATTCCCGGGCCAGATCGCTGATGCTGTAGGTGGTTGCCATGGGTGCGTGATCAAACAAGGGCGACAGCGCCGTTGCAACGACCCGCCTACAATCCGGCGAGCCAATTGACGTTTACGTAAACGTCAATTATGTCGCAAAACCACTCCATGAACGAACTCGAACGCCAGCTGCACTACCCCCTGGGCGATGCCCTGCCCGCCCCCGGCACCACGCTGGACGTCGCCCCCGGTGTGCGCTGGGTGCGCATGGCGCTGCCGTTTGCGCTGGACCACATCAACCTCTGGCTGCTGCGCGACACCCTGGACGGGCGCGAAGGCTGGACGGTGGTGGACTGCTGCATCAGTCGCGACGAGGCCAAGGCGCAGTGGGAGCAGATCTTCAGCCACGCGTTCGAAGGCCTGCCGCTGCTGCGCGTCATCGTGACCCACATGCATCCGGACCATATCGGTCTGGCCGACTGGCTGTGCGCACGCTGGAGCACGTCCGAGTTTCCCTGCCGCCTGTGGATGAGCGCCACCGACTACAACCTGGCGCGCATCGGCTCGTCCGGCAGCAACGGCTTTGGCGGCGACAGTTCCGCACTGTTCTTCGCCGCGCACGGCCTGCGCGACCCGGCCTCGATGGACAAGATCCGCGAGCGCGCCAGCTACTACCCGACGCTGGTGCCGGCGGTGCCGCGCCAGTTCCGGCGCCTGCTGGATGGCGACGTGGTGGCCATCGGCGGGCGAGCGTGGCGCTGCATCAGCGGTCATGGCCATGCGCCCGAGCACATCGCGCTCTATTGCGAGGAGCTCAAGCTGCTGATCGGCGGCGACATGATGCTGCCGCGCATCTCCACCAACGTCAGCGTGTTCGACATGGAGCCCGAGGCCAACCCGTTACAACTCTTCCTGCACTCGATTGACAAGTTCAAGCGCTTGCCGGCCGACACGCTGACCCTGCCCTCGCACGGCAAGCCCTTTACCGGCCTGCACCGTCGTATCGAGCAGCTGCACGAGCACCACCGCGACCGCCTGGCCGAGGTACTGCAGGCCTGCACCGAGCAGCCCTGCAGCGCCGCCGACGTGCTGCCCATCCTGTTCAAGCGCCCGCTCGACCTGCACCAGACCACGTTCGCCATGGGCGAGGCCATCGCCCACCTGCATGCACTGTGGTTTGAGGGGCGGCTGCAGCGCCACCGCACGGCAGACGGCGTCTACCGCTTCGCCGCCGGCAACTGAGCTCGCCGGCGCATCGGGTCGGACGTGGCGTGCGCGCCCTACAATGCCCCATTTTGGTGCCTGGATTGGCATCTTCGAAAAGGGCGTCCGTGCATCCATTCTTCCACTGGCTTCGGGGCTTTGCCCCGGCACCGCTGGCGGTCAGCCAGCGTGAAATCTGGCTGAGCTGCCTGGGCGCGGGCCTCGGCCTGCTGGGCAGCGAATGGCTGAGCCTGCAGGTGCTGGGTGAACACAATCCGTGGTTCATCGCCCCGATGGGGGCCTCGGCCGTGCTGCTGTTTGCCGTGCCGGCCAGCCCGCTGGCGCAACCGTGGTCAATTGCGGCTGGCAACCTGGTGTCGGCCCTGGTCGGCGTGACGTGTGCGCTGTGGCTTGGCCCCACCGGCCTGGCCGCCGGCCTGGCCGGTGCGCTGGCCATTGGCGCCATGTTCGCCCTGCGCTGCCTGCACCCGCCCGGCGGCGCGGCGGCCCTGACCGCCGTGCTGGGCGGGCCGGCGGTGAGCAAGCTGGGGTATGCCTTTGCCCTCTGGCCGGTGGCGGTCAACTCCTGCCTGCTGCTGGTGCTGGCGCTGTTGTTCAACAAGCTGATGCACCGGCGCTACCCGCACCAGCCGGTTGCGCCGCAGCCGCACCGCACAGCCGATCCGCTGCCGAGCGGCCGTGTGGGGCTACGCCTGGACGACCTGAAGGCTGCCCTGGCCGGTCAGGAGCAGCTGCTGGACATCAGCGCCGGCGATCTGGAGCAGCTGCTGGCGCGTGCGCAGCTCGCGGCCAGCCGGCGCCAGTGGGGCGAGGTGCGCTGCGGCGACATCATGTCGCGCGACGTGGTGCACATCGGGCCGCGCGAGTCGGTGGATGAGGCCTGGGCTC
>CAZJKR010000011.1:18194-20505 GCA_964546615.1 uncultured Curvibacter sp. | reverse complement strand
TGGGCTCGCCTGGCCCGGCACAAGGTCAAGGCGCTGCCGGTGGTAAACAGCGACGGCACGCTGGCGGGCATCGTCTCGCTGCACGACTTCTTCATCGGACACAGCGCACCGGACCCGCGGCGCATGCCGGTCATGAGCACGGCGCGTCATGTCGAGGAAATCATGACGCGCAAGGTCCGGGTGGCCCGACCGGCGCAGCCGATGGTGGAACTGGTGGGCCTGTTTTCCGACGGCGGCCTGCACCACATGCCGGTGGTGGATGACGGTGAACGGGTGGTCGGCATGATCACGCAGTCGGACGTGGTGGCCGCCCTGTTCAAGACCGGCGTTGACCAGCTGGCGGCCGCCCCGGTCTGAAACCGGGCAGACGCTGACCGGCGCTCACCCCAGGCAGTGTGCCCAGCCCCAGGGCAACCACGCGGCCACCGCCACCGCCAGCAAGCCCAGCGAGACCGGGGTGCCGAAGGCGGCGCCCCCGGCCGCATAGGCGGCCACGACCTTGCTGACGCTGTTGGTGGAAAACGCCAGCAGCACCGCCACCCCCATGGTGGCCGTGTCGGCGCCGCCATGGGCAGCCAGGGTGATCGCCGCCGCGGTGGCCGAGTGAACATCGGCGAAGCCCGCCAGGGCCATGGCCGCGTAAGTGGCCAGTGCGCCGAAAGCCCCCTGCAGCCAGGCCACGGCGGCGGTGATGACCGACAGCAGCAGCGCCAGGCCGATCGATTGCCACAGGCTGAAGGCACGTCCTTGCACCGCGCCGTCGTGCGGCACGGCCGGGCTGCGCCAGAATGCAGCCAGTCCGAGCGCCAGTGCCACCGCCAGTGCGCCGCCCATGGCCGGCGCCAGCCAGCGCAGCGCCGGGGGATGCAGCACCAGCGCGATCAGCAGCACCTGCAGAGCCGTGGCCACGGTGGAAAACCAGGCCCCCGCCATGCAGCTGCTGCGCAGTTCAGGGTGCCTGGCGGCACGCGCGCCCATGGCGGCAATGGTGGCGGTGCTCGACACCAAACCCGCCACCAGGCCCGACAACGGCATGCCCAGGCGGGCTCCGAACAGGCGCATCGCCACATGGCCCGCCGCCTGCACGGCCATGATGAGCACCACCAGCAGCCAGACGGTGCGCGGGTTCACGCCGCCCAGCCAGGCCAGCGGCGCGTTGGGCGCCAGCGGCAGGATGATGAGGGCCGAGCCGGCCAGCACCAGGGCATCGCGCAGCTCCTGCTCCGACAGCGTGCGGGTGGAGAAACGCTGCAGCGGCTCGCGCGCGGCCAGCAGGGCGGCCACCACCACGCCGCCGGCCGCAGCCACCATCGGGTAAGGCACGGTGAGCACGCCCAGCAGGAAGGTGACGAACAGCGCCATCTCGGTGGTCGCGCCGGGGTCGGGGGAGCGGTCCTTGAAATGCGAGATCACGGCCAGCGCCGCCACCAGGATCGCTGCCACGCCGGTGAGCCAGGGTTGCGCCAGCAACTGCACCCCGGAGCCCGCCAGCGCAACCAGGGTGAAGGTGCGGATGCCGGCGAAGTGGCGCGTCGGGCCGTGCCCCTTGCGGCGTTCGCGGTCCACGCCGATCAGCAGGCCTAGCCCGAGCGCAATGGCCAGGCTGGTGAAGGCATCCGCATCGAAGCCCATATCAGGCCCAGCGCGGCAAGGCCTCGTCGCGCAGCTGTCCGCGCAACTGCTCGTAGTCCGGCACGACCGAGCGCACCGTATCCCAGAAGCGCGGACTGTGGTCCATCACGCGCAGGTGGCTCAGTTCGTGCGCCACCACGTAGTCGATCACGTTCTGCCTGAAGTGGATCAGGCGCCAGTTGAGGCGGATGCCGCCGTCGCTGCGTGCGCTGCCCCAACGTGTGCCGGCGCTGCTGAGCGAGAGCTTGCGCCACTGCACCTGCAGTTGCGGCGCGTAGTGGTTCAGCCGGGCAGTGAAGATGCGATGCGCCTGGCGCATCAGCCAAGCCTGCACGGCATCGCGGACCTGCTCATGGGTGGCCGTGTGCGGCAGACCGATGTGCAGGGTCAGGCGCGGCACGCCCGTCAGCGTCAGGTGGGGCGCCTCGGCATCGGTACGCAGCACCACCTCCACCCCGGCCGACTTGAGGCCGCCGCCCACCGTGGTGAAGGCGTGGCTCGGGTCCAGCACGACGATGACCGGCTCCCCCAGGAAGGGGAAGGTGGCACCATCGCGCCACTGGATGCGGGCCGACTCCAGCCGCTGCTGGCGCTCACGCGCCTCCCGGCGGTTATCCTCCGGAGTCCCCTTGGGAATTGTGCTCTGGCTGCCCAGTCCACCCCAAAAGGTTAGATCTTT
>CAZJKR010000011.1:5736-18184 GCA_964546615.1 uncultured Curvibacter sp. | reverse complement strand
CGCACGATCCAGGTCGCCTTCTCCTGCAGCGCCGCCTCCACCTCGTACAGCGGCACCCAGCGCGGCGCGCTGACCACCAGACCATCGGCCCCGACCGCCATGCCGATGGTGCGGCGCTTGCCGCGTCTGAACTCGTAGGCCACCACCGCCTCGCACAGACGGCTTTCGCGGTTGGCGCGCGGGTGGGAAAATTGCGCCGGCGTCATGACGCTGGCTATCGCTTGCGTCGGCACAACCGGCCCGGCCGGCTCATCTGCTATCAATTCAGGAGCTGTCTGCGCAGAATCTGCGGGCGCCAGAGGCCGATTTGGCTTTGAATTCTGCGGCGCCGCGACGTCCGACGCCGGGGCGCTGTCGAACAGATCGAGGGCAAGCTGCAGGAACCGCATGCCCACGACTTTACCGAAAATCACGAACCCGACTGGATGAAGTGTCTGCCACCGGGAAACGCCGTGGAACCGGCTGTGCCGGGCCACTGGCGTTGCCCCCTGCAAGGGCGGGTGGCGGCTACGCGCAGCGAGCAAACCTGAGGGTGTGCCATCAATAAGCTTCGGGATCAAGCCGTCGCATCTCGGCCTCGATCCAGGCTTCGACCTCCTGCATCAGTTCGGCCGGGTCGCGCCCCTCGCTGGGAATGGGCCGACCGATGGAGACGTCCACCACGCCCGGCCGCTTGATAAAGGCCTTGCGCGGCCAGCACTTGGCCGAGGTCACGGCCACCGGGATGACCGGCGCGCCGGTGGCCACCGCCAGGCGGGTGCCGCCCGTCTTGTAGGTCCCTTTGCGGCCGCGCGCGATGCGGGTGCCTTCGGGGAACATGATGATCCAGACACCACGCGCCAGCAGCGCCTTGCCCTGCGCCACCACCTTGGCAAACGCCTTCGAGCTCTGCGAGCGGTCGATGTGGATCATGTCCAGCCGGCCCATGGCCCAGCCGAAAAAGGGCACGTACAGCAGTTCCTTCTTGAACACGTAGGCCAGCGGATGCGGCATCAGCGTCGGCATGAGAAAGGTTTCCAGCGTGGACTGGTGCTTGACCAGCAGGATGGCCGGGCTGGTTTCGCCCGTCGGCAGGTTGTCCATGCCGCTCACACGCACCTGGATGCCCAGGATGACGCGTGCACCATCGATGGCCCAGCCCAGCCAGCGCGCCGCCATCCAGTACAGCGGGTTGCCGCGCACGCGGATCGAGGCCACCACCATGATGATGCCCCACGGGATCACCGTGACCAGCATCCAGAGCGCATGAAGCAGGGAACGAAGCAGGAGCATGAAGGAGTCCGTTCAGGCCGCGCCGTCGCGTTTGACCAAGTAGTCGGCAAAGGCCGACAGGTCCTCGTGCACACGCGTGGCGGGCGGAAAGTTGTCGGGTAGCGGCTGGCCGCGCAGGGCCTCGCCCTTGCCGGTCAGCACCAGGTGTGGCTCGCAACCCACCGCCGCACCGGCCATGAGATCGCGCGCCGTATCGCCCACCGCAGGGACGCCCTTGAGGTCGATGCCGTAACGCTCGCCGATCTGCTCGAACAGGCCGGGCTGTGGCTTGCGGCAGCGGCAGGCCTGGTCGGGTGCGTGAGGGCAGTAGAAGATGGCCTCGACGCGGCCGCCAGCGGTGGCCAGCAGCTTGTGCATCTTGGCGTGCATGGCGTTGAGGGCCGCCACGTCAAACAGGCCGCGGCCCAGCCCCGACTGGTTGCTGGCCACCACCACATGCCAGCCGGCGTGGTTGAGCTTGGCAATCGCCTCCAGCGCGCCGGGCAGCGGCTTCCATTCGACCTCGGACTTGATGTACTCGTCGCTGTCCTCGTTGATGGTGCCGTCGCGATCGAGGATGACCAGCTTCATGGTGTGCACGCCGGTTTACGCTGCGAGTCGAGAGAGATCTGCCACGCGGTTCATGGCCTCGTGCAGGCTCTTGAGCAGGCCCTGGCGGTTCAGGCGCAGGTCCATCTCCTCGGCGTTCACCATCACGTCGTCGAAGAAGGCGTCCACCGGCGCGCGCAGCGCGGCCAGGGTCTTGAGCGAAGCGGTGTAGTCGCCGGCCTCGAACTGGGCATTGGCCTTGGGCACCACGTCCTTCATGGCCGCATAGAGCGCGATCTCGGCCGGTTCTTTCAGCAGCACCTCGCTGACGTGGGCATCGACGTCCTGCGCTTTTTTCAGGATGTTGCCGATGCGCTTGTTGGCGGCGGCCAGGGCCGCAGCCTCCGGCAGCACGGCAAAGGCGCGCACGGCGGCCAAGCGCTTGGGCACTTCACCCAGACGCTGCGGCTGCAGCGCCAGCACGGCCTCGACTTCCTGCGCGCTGTAGCCCTGCTCGCGCAGCGAGCCGGCCAGGCGGTCGTAGATGAATTCGGCCAGTGCTGGCGTCGCATCGCTGATCTTGTCGCCAAAGGCCGGTACCGCGCCAGCCAACAGGGCACCCAGATCCAGCGGCAGGTCCTGCTCACTCAGCATGCGGATCACACCGAGCGCATGACGGCGCAGCGCGAACGGGTCCTTGTCGCCGGTCGGCAGGTTGCCGATGCCGAACATGCCGACCAGCGTTTCCAGCTTGTCGGCCAGCGCCACCACCAGCCCCACCGTGTTGCGCGGCAGCTCGTCACCGGCGAAGCGCGGCTTGTAATGGTCTTCAATCGCGTTGGCCACCTCGTCACCCAGGCCGTCATGGCGCGCGTAGTAGCCACCCATGACGCCTTGCAGTTCCGGGAACTCGCCCACCATGTCGGTCAGCAGGTCGGTCTTGGCCAGGCGTGCGGCGGTGTCCGCCGCGGCCACCAGCTGCGCATCACCGAGCTGCTGCGCGATCGCCTTCGCAATGGCGCGCACACGCTCCACGCGTTCACCCTGGGTGCCGAGCTTGTTGTGGTAGACCACCTTGCCCAACCCCTCGACGCGCGAGGCCAGCGTCTTCTTGCGGTCCTGGTCGAAGAAGAACTTGGCGTCGGCCAGGCGCGGGCGCACCACGCGCTCGTTGCCGCCGATCACGGCACTGGCGTCGGCCGGGCTGATGTTGCTGACCACCAGGAACTTGTTGGTCAGCTTGCCCGCGGCATCCAGCAGCGGGAAGTACTTCTGGTTGGCCTTCATCGTCAGGATCAGGCACTCCTGCGGCACATCGAGGAACTGCGGCTCGAATTCGCACACCAGCACATTCGGGCGCTCGACCAGCGCCGTCACCTCGTCGAGCAGCGCGTCGTCTTCGATCGGCCGGAGCGCCCCGTGCGACTTCATGTCTTCGCCGTTGCCCACCTGGGCCGCGGCCGCGGCCAGCTGGCGGACGATCTCCGCCTTGCGCTCAGTGAAGGAGGCGATCACCGCACCTTCGTTCTTCAGCGCCTCGGCGTAGCTGTCGGCGTCCTTGACCGTCACGACCTCGGACTTCGCCTCGAAGCGGTGGCCGCGGGTGGTGTTGCCCGCCGTCAGGCCCAGTGCCTTGACCGGCACCACGGTGCTGCCGTGCAGCGCCACCAGGCCGTGGGCCGGGCGCACGAAGTGCACGCTGCTCCAGCCCGGCAGCTCGCAATCGGTCTCCAGCTGGTAGCTCATGACCTTGGGGATCGGCAGCTTGGCAATGGCTTCGTCCAGCGCCTTTTGCAGGCCTGCATCCAGCGTGGCGCCGGTGACCAGGCTGTCGTAGAACAGCGCCTCGGCCTTGCCGTCGGGTGCGCGCTTGAGCGTCGCCACGGCGGCGGCCGGGTCGGACACGTCGGCGCCCAGGGCGCTGAGTTTCTTCAGCAACGCGGGGGTGGCCTGGCCGTCCGCCGTCAGGCCTACCGCCACCGGCATCAGTTTCTGCTGCACCGCCTTGTCTTCGGCCTTGCGCCAGACGTGCGTGACGTGCGCCGCCAGGCGACGCGGCGAGGCGTAGGCGGTGACCGCCGAGTCGCTGCCGGTCAGGCCCAGGGCCTTGAGCTGCTCAGACAGGACACCGGCAAAGGCGTCACCGAGCTTCTTCAGCGCCTTCGGCGGCAGTTCTTCGACAAACAATTCAACGAGTAGGTTTTGGGTTGTCATGATCTCAGGCTGCCTTCTTCGTCATCTGCGCCACCCACTCGGGTGGGGCCATGGGGAAGCCCAGGCGTTCGCGGCTTTCGTAGTAGCTCTGCGCCACGCTGCGCGCCAGGTTGCGGATGCGACCGATGTAGGCGGCGCGCTCGGTGACGGAGATGGCGCCGCGCGCATCGAGCAGGTTGAAAGTGTGCGCGGCCTTGAGCACCTGCTCGTAAGCCGGCAGCGCCAGCTGCTGTTCCATCAGGTGCTTGGCCTGCTTCTCATGCGCGCTGAAGGCGGTGAACAGGAAGTCGGCATCGCTGTGCTCGAAGTTGTAGGCCGACTGCTCCTTCTCGTTCTGCAGGTAGACATCACCGTAGCTCATGGTCTGCGTCCACTTCAGGTCATAGACGTTGTCCACGCCCTGCAGGTACATGGCCAGACGCTCCAGGCCATAGGTGATCTCGCCGGTGATGGGTTTGCAGTCGATGCCGCCGACCTGCTGGAAATAGGTGAACTGCGTCACCTCCATGCCGTTGAGCCAGACTTCCCAGCCCAGGCCCCAGGCGCCCAGCGTGGGGTTCTCCCAGTCGTCTTCGACAAAACGGATGTCGTTCTTTTTCAGGTCGAAGCCCAGTGCCTCCAGCGAACCGAGGTAGAGCTCAAGGATGTTGCTTGGCGCCGGCTTGAGCACCACCTGGTACTGGTAGTAGTGCTGCAGGCGGTTGGGGTTCTCGCCATAACGGCCGTCCTTCGGCCGGCGGCTGGGCTGCACATAGGCGGCCTTCCACGGCTCGGGGCCGAGCGCTCTCAAGAACGTAGCGGTGTGCGACGTACCGGCGCCGACCTCCATGTCGTAGGGCTGCAACAGGGCACAGCCCTGGGCGTCCCAGTAGGCCTGCAGTTTGAGAATGATTTGCTGGAAGGTCAACATGGCTGCTTGCTGGGACCCGGACCGGGCCCGCTCAGGCGCAGGCTCGACCGCACGTCCGCGGTGTGATCAATGCGGAGGATTCCGCGTAAACCCTTCATTTTACGTGTCGTGGCGAAGATTTAAGCAGCGGGCCAAGGACGGGCTTAACGGCCCGTTTTTTTCGTCCCGATGGCTCAAATTCATCAATGGCAAGGTCGATAGTTGTCCAAGAAGCGTTGTAAATACGCCGCAGTTCAGCCTTGCGAACACCTGATTTCCAAAGCTCATAGACACGCCTGCACTGCTCCGGGGTCAATTTCCGAGGTCTGCCGATGATCGCGCCGCGCTGAATCGCAGCGACCTGTCCAGCAAGCGACCGCTCCCGAATCAGGGACCGCTCAAACTCAGCAACAGAGCCAAGAATCTGCACCATCAAGCGACCGGCAGGGCTTGAGGTGTCGATAGGTTCGGTCAGGCTCTTAAAGCCCGCTCCCGCCGCTTCCAAGCGATCAATGATGCCCAGCAGATCCTTGAGACTGCGGGCGAGGCGGTCGAGCTTGTAGACCACGACCACATCACCAGCACAGAGCGATGCCAGGAGGCGTTGCAACTCTGGCCGCCTGCCAACTGAACTGGTTTTCTCAGTGAAGATGCGCCGAACACCTGCCCGACGCAATGCGTCAATCTGTAGCGAGGTTTCCTGCTCTGTGGTGGAAACTCGCGCATAGCCTACTAGCATGCCCTACCCTGAGATTTCTTTGTTTGGGCAGAGTGTAGAGACGATTTGAGATGGTTTAGCTCCGCGCATGGCCTACGGCCATCAGAGACTTGACTGGCCGGGTTCTGCCGTCTGCTTGGCATGAAAGGGGTTCATTGAATGGAAACGGGCTTGCCTCCAACTGCGAGCACGACCGGCATGCTGTCTGTACCCTTTGCAAGCTGAGGGGCGTCGCAAGTAACAGCCCGCACCTTATTGCGCCAGCGAAGGAAGCCGGAGCATTCGCCCAGGGGGTCAAAGCGGTAGCCGGCTTTTTCCAGATCGACTAAGCGAAGATCGAAGAGGCGAGCGCCACCGGCAGAGACGGCGAAGGTGTAGACGGTTTGAGCGCCCAAGCGCATCCAGCCGGTGATGTGAATCCCGTTCTTCTCGAAAGGCTCAGGATCAGCGGTGCGAACCGGCGTATCAGATAGCTCGGGCTCAACTGGCACGGACGGAGAATCAGCAGGCGCGGCCTGTCGGCGCTTCGCTTCGATCAACCATGCTGGTTCGGCGGGTTTGGCAACTGGAGCGGGCTTCGAGGTAGGCCAGAAGGCATAGACGCAAAAGGTCAAGGTGCCCACAAGCCAAACACGCTTGAAACGGTTGAACTTGACCAGCAGTGGCGAAACATCGGTGGCCGCTGATTCGGTGACGCTGTTGCCTTGCGTGTGGCTGCGGTAGAGGCGGAAAAGCTCGGACTTGTACTTACGTTGCTCGGTCGAGATGACAGCGCCACGATAGCCAGCGTGAACCTTGCGGATGTAGTGATCGGCGCGGCCCAGCACGTCAGCCTTGCGAACCTTGATGAGCATGGCCATGAGGTCGGCAATTTCGTCATTGACACCGCGAAAACGCTGGGTCATGAGCAGCACATCGACATTGAAATGGCGATGCAGTTTGAACCACTCCACGACCTGGGGATCGGTGCCGATGCGAGGCAAGGGGACATGGCACTCATCAACGATGAAAAGCGGACCACGGCCTTTATCGTCGCGCCAGTCGGAGTAGTAGTCCCAAACGTGGCCGAAGGTCTTGGCTGGGCGAGAGACGCGCACCGAATCAGCCGGGCCGGCAGTGACGCGAACCATAGCTTTCTCGGTGTGGCGATCCTCGAAGAGCACGAAGGCAGGTTCACCACGGCCAGCCGCGTCAGCATCCCACGTGCCGCGCACAGGCTGCGGCGTGGTGCGAATCTCGATCAGATCGCGGTAAGAGGGATTGATGGCGGCGAAAACATCCAGATCGAGCGGAAGATTTGTGATGACCAAACGCCCTTGCTTGACCGTCTCCAGTACATGGTAGACGGTGGCCTCGTAGCTCTTGCCAGAACCGGGGATGCCCTCAAGGCCATTGATCATGAGCCGAGCCTCACGAACGGGATCAACTGGAGGGTAAGACGGATGCCGATTGCAGCCGTGATGATGCTGACAGCGGTTCCAACACCGAGCAGGCCGAGGATATTGAGAAGATCGGCAGGCAGTGAACCCCACTGGTTGACCTGGCTGGAAAGCGCCGAAACGTCAATCTGGCCGATGGCGCTGATCGCAACCTTCAGACATTGCTCAAAGAGCCAAGAAAAGGCGTCGTTGATCATGTCCCATAGGGCGACAAAAACGGCAACGAACAGAGAGCCCAACCAAGTCGCAAACGATGAAATCTTAGCGAGAAGAAGCGAGAAGGCGGCGAGCATTTCAACCCCCGAAGATCAGGCGGCGAGCAAGCAGCAGCGCCGAAACAATGATGACGACGCGACCAAAGTCCCAAATCCAGCAGGGAGGCGCGAAGTCATGGCTCCCAAAGTCGGCAATGCCCACATCGAGGGGAACAACCATCGTCGGGCACGTTCCAGAAGAGGCCACAGAGGGCATGAGGCCGCTTAAAAGGTTGAGCAAGGGGGAGGCGGTGAGCTGCGCCTTTTTTTGATCCCAGACGCCCTCAAGACCGTTCGGATACTTCTTGACATAGAGACTAGGAAACTCAGGAAGAGGCGTATCAGATAAACGACCTTGAGGTTCTTCCGGCGTTGTCTTCGTCTCTACCGAAGAGGTTCCGTCTGGATTGACTATCGTGACAGTATTGACGGAATTCACGTTATACGTATTGCCCGAATACGTGATGTTATAAGTCGTGGAATTCGTGACAGTCTGCGTGCCAGTGACATTGCCGCCCGAATCCTTGATTTGCTTGATTGACGTAGACGTAGGACCAGGCACAGAGGCCGGGCCGGTCAGAGTCGAATCACCAGCATCGACAGGAACACCAGCTTGAAGAACAGCGTCAAGCCAGGAGGGCTTCATGGTGGGCGTACTGCCGTACTGTTCGATATCAGCAGGGCCAATGGCGACGATGGTCGGCGCGATATAAGGCATCGACACCGGATAGAAATACTGGAACTGGTAGACGATGGTGCCAGAAGCGTTGCGCTGGGTGCAAAGACCACCAGAAGCGACAATCGTGTGACCTGCCTGGAGAGTGGTTGAAGCAGTACAGGCGGCAATGGCTGTAGTTCGTGTAGCAGGCGTGGATGAATTGGTGGTGTAACCCTGACAGCCGCCGACAGTGTGACAAAAACCGTCATTCTGCGGGCCTCGGATTTGTTGCGTCGTAGCGTCATAACTCATGCCCGAGGCAGTGAGCCATTCCGCGATTTCCGGCAACGCATAAAAGGCAATGCCCAGGGGACCACCACCCAGGGCGACAGCGACCTTAAGCGCCTTACCCATTGCCGCCTTGGAAATCGGAGCCTTAGCCGTCACATCGATGACGCGAGACGGGTCAACAGGGAAACGAGCCGTCTTCGAGACTGCAAGGCCACCACCTGCTTCTGCCGTGATGACTGGAGTCGAAGTGACAGGGTACGAAGGACCAGAGGGAAAATTTCTGACCTGAGTTGCGCCAGAAGGGTCAAGAGCTGGACCCCACAGTCGGCCAAACTCAGCAGCCGTGATGCGATCCGTTGACTGCGCGAAAGCAGACCCGGCGACCAGGAGAAGAATGGGGAGAACGAACTTCATGGGAGAGCCCTCCCCATCGACAGCACGAACACAAGCCCGCCCATCGCGCCGATTAAAGCAATAACGGCCCAAAACAGAACGATGAGCGAGCCCGCGATCATGCTCACACCTTGCGAATGACGCGCTTGGCGATGTCGGGACCCTTGAACACCAGGGCCACGGCGACCACGATCAACGCAGCAGCGCCGACCTTGGTTGCCACACCGGAAAGATCGACGGCATCGAGGGCAGAGCTGATGCCATCGGAAGCCGACTGAGCCGAGGCGATGGCGCTGGAAGCGACCAGACCGACACCGACGATGGCTTTTTCGTAGCTGCGGGTTGCGCCGTTGAAAACGGCATTGAACATTTTTTGCATGATGAACTCGCTTTAAGTTGAATGGTGGCCCCGAGAAATTCGGGATTGCACCCCATAGCCCACAGAATGGGCTACAAGCTGAAATCACAAAGGAATCTGCGTCTCAAAGCTCTGACAGTGAGGACAACAAAACCTCGTGCCTTCCGACAACGATTGATAGGTTTCGTTGTCGATGTTGCCGGCTTCGACCTCATCCAGAAGAAAGGACAAGCTGAGGCCGTTGTCATCGTTCGGACCGACATAGCCGCATGTGTTGCATTCGATAATTTCTTCTTCTGCTCCATCTTCCATGATTCACTCCTTAAAGCTTACGAATAATCCCGACCATGGCGCCAACGCCATAGCCGAGGGCGAAACAGAACAGCACCGCGAGGAATCCCCACGCATAGACATGCGCGATGGACTCGGGCGTGATCCCGTACATGGCCGGGTCAAGGGCGTCATTCAGGGCAATCGTTGCCTGATTGACGACCTGACACGGGTTCTCATCGACAGTGCAGACGAGCAGGCGCATGGATCACCCTACGAGCAGTCGGTGAACAACCCGCACCGCGAGAAGTGATGCCGGGTACAAAAAGACAAGCGACAGCATCAGATAGGCGTGCTGGTTCATGGCTTGTAGTCCTTCAAGGTGCCCAGGCGGTCCAGATCGACAACGACAGCGCGATCCTCTGGATCGGTGTTGTCAACAACGAGTTGCACCGCCATTTCCGGATCAGGAACGACACCACCGCCAGCCTCTCGCAAGGAAGCAACCCACTCGGGGGAACCGTCCTGAAGAGAGGGACAGAGAAAGCGCCCCGTTGCGAGTGACTGGACGATGAGGCGCATGGCGTCAGGCGGCAGCGCGGGCAGGTTGCGCGGGCTTGATGCCCAGCAACATGAGCTTGCTGCTATTGTCGGCACCGGCCACGACTTCGAAGTCGCAGACCACCGGAAGACCACCAGACGGCCACGACTTGGAGAGGTGCGCCCACTTGTCGAACTCGGTGGCATCACCGAACTTGAACGGGCGGGACACGGAGCCGATCGAGCGACCGGCAGAGTTTTCGGCAACGTCCACGATCAGGTGAAAGGTCGTGCTGCTGAAGGCTTTGCCTTCAATCTCGCCTTTGCTTTCCTTGATGCCGGTACACAGCGCAGTGTTTTGAAACTTCATGATTTCCTCCTGTTGCCCATGTTGCGGTCATGCGAAAGCCGGGCCATAACTTTCGACCGTTGAATCAGAAGAGAAGAGCTTTTGATAAGAGTCACGCAACTCAGAATCACCAAATCGCTGCAAACGTCCGGGAAGTTTTTGATTCGTGAGCAGTTGGAACAATTGATCAACGCCCAGAAAACGAACAGCAGCAAAGAAGGTTGCAGCGCCGGTATTACTCAACCAACGGACGTTGCGAAAAACCTCTGCAAGCACGGTCTGCTGTGGCAATGACTTGGCTTGCAGGCAGCGCTCGGGCATGGCCGGTGCGTCAAAGTGCTTGAGTTGCAGCGCGTGCCAGTCAGAGGCACCGGCAAAGAAGTCAGCAGGACGGCGCAGAATGTCCGAGGGGAGCACGCGCAGCTTGTTGCCGTAGCGGAGTTCGATCCGCACCCATTCGCTGCGAGCCTCACGCCCGAAAAGCTGATCGCCCTTCTCGTAGATGTTGGTTTGCTTGCCCGCTTCGCGGGAGCCGATGTACAGGGAGCGCTCGCAGCCGTTGAACCAATCGCCAGCGATGGAGCATTTCGGACGCTTGCCGGCAACGTCGAAGTCGCCGCCGTCGTACTGGCTTCGCAGACTGTCAATGACACCGGGGAAGCCATCGAAGAAGTCGAGCGCAAGATCAGCGCGAGTGAGCTTGCCCTCATATTCGTCGATCAGATCAGCCATACGATCCGACCAACCAGCGGCAGCGAAGGTGCAGGCGTGGCCGTAGATGTTGGCGTGAATGGTGCCGGCTTGGGCCTTTTGCCGTGGGGAATCGCCAGAGGCGAGGAAACCGACCCAGCCGCACTCTTGGCCGTTGCGCTCGATGGACCAGCGAGCCTTGTAAAAGTCATGCCCTTTACGGACTTCCGGCGCAACTTCGAAGCCATCACCGAGAGCGCGACAGACTTCGCGGGCCAAGGTCAGCGCCTGAGTGCTGGCCGAATAGTCCTCGTCGGGAATATCGTGCAGGACGCGCGCCCATTGCGCTTGCCGGTAGCTGGGTTCCCAAATGGAGCAAGCATCAGCGGGCAGGGGTAGAAGGAACTCGACAGGCGGCAGGGGCGCATTACGCAGCAGGCAGGTGAAGCGGACCCAATCGACGTGAACAGCCGTGCTGTGGGCCAAGCGTTCGGCTTGCAGCCGGAGCTTGACCTCGTTGCCATCGAGAACAAGAGCGCTGGGCCGGGTCATTTTTGTACGCTCCGGAGGTACTCCCCGTGATTACCAACGGGGAGGGCGCGAGAGTCGCCCCGCGACGCTTCCCCGCAAGCGGGGACCCCTTCGCGGCGCGACTCACGAGCCGGCTGGCAATAGGTGGAGAGGAAGGGCCAGAAATGCCGGGATGCAAGGTCCCCGGCGTGGTGCCATGTGGAGCACAACCCACCACCGGACACGGGGGGAGCCGCCAAGCTCGCCGCGCCCGCCTGACGACCAAGGGCGGGGGTTGTGCAACTGGTTTTAGGCATTGGCGGCTCCCTGTGATATCGTTGACTTACGCAAAACCGAATTTCGGATTTGTGTAAGCGAGTTTCGTCGTAGAGTACGAAATCCATATCTCAGGAGAAGCCCTAATGGACATTTCCCAATTGCTTGATCTAGCAAAGGAAAAATCAGGAAGCTATACAGCGATTGCCGAGGCAATCGGCAAGCCAAGAAGCCGACTTTCTGAGTTCAAAAACGGAAGGTGTAAAGCAAACGCCAGCGAAGTCGCCGCTATTGCTTTGATAGCAGAAGTGCCTGTATGGAAGGCAATTGCAGAGATTGAAAGCAAGAACCACCCAGCACTGGCCGGAGTGTGGAAACGACTTGAGGAAAACCGCGTAAACCGTTGATTTTACGAGGCTTTCACCAAGCGTCGCCTGACCCAGGCGAGCAGCAGCACGGCCACGCCGCCGCCCCACAAGGGCCACAGGCCGAAGTGGGCGACCCAGCGGGCATACCAGGTCCGTCCCGTGCGCCCCTCGACCTCCCCGACCAGCACGCCCTGGGTATGGCGTGGCAGCAGCGCGGTCACCTGGCCCTGATGGTCGATGATGGCGGTGGCACCGGTATTGGTGGCCCGCACGAAAGGACGCGAAAACTCCAGTGCACGCATGCGCGAGATGTGCAGGTGCTGGTCGATCGCCACCGTGTTGCCGAACCAGGCGATGTTGCTCAGATTGACGAACACCGTCGGCGCCTGTGCCGGATCCAGCGGAGCCTCGGAGCCTCGGGGGGGCTGGTG
>CAZJKR010000011.1:0-5726 GCA_964546615.1 uncultured Curvibacter sp. | reverse complement strand
GATCGGCAAAACGCGCGCCCAGCTCCTCGCCGAACAGGTCTTCGTAGCAGATGTTGGGCGCCAGACGCTGACCCTGCCATTCGAAGGAGGACTGGCCGATGCTCCCGCGATTGAAGTCACCCAGCGGAATGTTCATCATGGCCGTGAACCATTTGAAGCCGGTCGGGATGAATTCGCCGAACGGCACCAGATGGTATTTGTCGTAACGCCAGAGCCCGGACTGGCCTGGCGCAAGACCGACGGCCGCATTGGTATAGCCCGTGCTGAAACTGCCCATCGGCAGGCCGATCAGTGCCGCCTGGTCACCGGCGGCAAACTGCTGCTGCAGTCCGTCCCAATAACCCGGCGGCAGCTGCTGCGGCAGCAGCGGCAGGGCGGTCTCGGGCGCCACGACCAGCGCGGCCCGGTTGTTGCGCAGTTGTTCGCCATACCATTGCAGCGCCATCGGCACGCCCGTGCCGGGTTGGAATTTCTCGTCCTGCGGGATATTGCCTTGCAACAAGGCCACCTGCAGCCGGCCGGCCGGCGCGGAAAGGGCCGGCTCACCCATCTGGTAGACCGAGGGCAGGGCCAGTACCGCCAGTGCCGCGATGCGCTGCCACGGTCCGCAGGCCCAGGCCTGCGGCACGGTCATGGCCAGCCAGGCGGCGATGGCACTGATGCCATAGGCGCCCACCCAGGCGGCGTAGCCGGCCAACGGCCCCTCGACGTGGGCATAACCGACCCCACCCCAGCCGAAACCGGTGAACCAACGTCCGCGCGCGAGTTCCGCCAGCAGCCACAACGCCGCAAAAAGAATAGCACGTGCCGCCCTGTTGGTGGGCGCCAAGGCCACAAAGATGCCGCAGACCGCGGCGTAGTACAGGCTCAGCACACCCGCCAGCAGCAGCACGGCCACGGCCGCAAGTGGGGCCGGCAGTCCACCATAGGTGTGCATGGAAATGAACAGCCACCAGAACGTGCCGGCCAGCCAGGCCAGCGCAAACATCCCGCCGCGCCAGGCCCCCTGCCGCCAGTTGGCGCTGCGCTCCAGCTGCCAAGCCAGAACCCCCAGGGCCAGCAGCTGCAGCCACCACAGCGGCCGGCCGTCCCACGGCGTGGCAATCGCCAGCGCCTGCGCCAGACCGGCCAGCAGGCTCAGGAGAAGGGGCCAGCGCGACGAAGAAGCGTGCTCAGCCTTCAAGGCCGGCCTCGGGCGCAGGCGACACCTTGAACCATTTCACGGCACCGCCCTTGGTGTGGAGCACGACGAACCTCAGCCCGGCCAGCACGAACTGCTCACCGCGCTTGGGCACGTGCCCCATCTCGTGCGCGATCAGGCCGCCGATGGTGTCGAACGTGGCCGACGTGTCGCTGCCGGCCAGGCTGACATCGAAAGCGTCGTTGACGCGCTCGATCGGCGTATCACCGCTGACGCGGTAGGTGCGGTCGGCCAGGGCGAAAATGTCGCCCTCGTCCTCGGCAATGTCGAACTCGTCCTCGATTTCGCCGACGATCTGCTCCAGCACGTCCTCGATGGTGATGAGGCCGGCGGTACGGCCGAACTCGTCGATGACGATGGCCAGATGGTTGCGGTTGCCGCGGAACTCGCGCAGCAGATCGTTCAGCCCCTTGCTTTCGGGAATGAACACCGCCGGACGCAGCAAGGCGCGGATATTGAGCTCCGGAGCCCGTTGCAGCTTGAGCAGGTCCTTGGACATCAGGATGCCGATGATGTTCTCGCGCTCGCCTTCAAAGACGGGGAAGCGGGAGTGGGCGGTGTCGATGACCAGATGCAGCAGATCCTCGTAGGCGGCGTCGATGTCGATCAGGTCCATGCGCGTGGCCGGCACCATGACATCGCCGGCCGACATGTCGGCCATGCGGATCACGCCCTCGAGCATGACGCGAGACTCGGCCCCGATGACGTTGTTGTCCTCGGCTTCGGCCAGGGTCTCGATCAATTCAGCCGTGGAATCCGGCCCGGGATTGATGAACTCGACGAGCTTTTGCAGAAAGGTGCGCTTGTCTTCCTTGTCGGAAAAGCGCCCGGGATGAGGGTCTGACACAGGTGAATGTGCAGGTCTTGCGGAAGTTGCGATACCCCGAGGATAGCGGATTGACGCGTCAGCGGGATGACAGACCCGTCGGGTGCTTCAGGGTGAGGATTTGTGGCGCCCCTCGCGCACACCACGCCGGATTTCCTGCAGCCCGGCCAGGAAATCCCAGAACTGTTTGGCCTGAACCTTGAGGCGGTAGTTGGTCTGGGCCAACTGCTCCTCGATCATCTCGGTAACACGACTGTCGAAGGTCGCTGGCGGCAGACGCAGATACGCCTCGCTCTCGGAGCCGTCACGCTCCACAGTGGCGCCGGCCTTGCGCGCGATCTTGAGCATCGCCGTGTTCTCGCTCAGGGCATGGATGAACATCAGATGCACCCCTTCGTTGCGTGCATGCATGACGGCACGCTCGAACAACTTTCCGCCGTAGCCGCGCCCGCGCGCCGACTTGGAAACCGAAACCCCAAACTCGGCGCAGGCATCGAAATTCTTGTCCACCGAATGGGCCAGGTGCGCCATGGCGATCAACTCAAGGCGCCGGTTGTAGATCCCGAAGATGTCGTCCCGCTCGAAATCCAGACCGTCCACGTAGCGTCGGATCTGCTCGTCCGTGGCGGCATAGCCGAAGCGCAGGTAGCGGTCATGCTCGTCCAGCGCCAGCAAATGGCGGGCGATGCGCTCCCGGTGCCCGGGGCCCAACTGCCGGATGGTAGCCACCCAGGGTGCCAGGCGCGACCCCTTTTCTTCACGAAAAGGCAAGTCCAGCTGATCACGTCGCCGGGCATTCGAGAAGGGGAAGTCCAACGGATCGGCCATGGGCTGAATGTAAGCGTATTTGCATGAATCGCCAAGACGCCATGATGCCGGCCCGTCTTGACACATGGGTGACAGCCCGCCCCATCAACCTAGGACAAGCCCGGTGGCGCTGCGCCGCCAGCTACGCTCCAATACCGCAAACGGAGTCACTGATGGAAAAATTCTGGCTTGAACATTACCCCGAGGGCGTACCCCATGATATCGATCCCGAGCAGTACCGCTCGCTCGGTCAGTTGCTGGAGGAGTCATTTCGCAAGAACGCCGCCCGGCCCTTCTCCGTCTGCATGGAACGCTGGATGTCGTACCGGCAACTCGATGAGCTCTCGGCCGCCCTCGGTGCCTGGCTGCAGCGCCTCGGGCTTGAGCCGGATGCCCGGGTCGCCATCATGCTGCCCAACATACCGCAATTCGCCGTCACCATGGCGGCCATCCTGCGTGCCGGCTACACCTGCGTGAATGTCAATCCCCTTTACACGGCACGCGAACTCGAACACCAGCTCCGTGACGCCGGCGCAACGGCCATCGTTGTTCTTGAGAATTTCGCCCATACCCTCGAAGAAGTCATCGCCAATACCCCTGTGAAGCATGTTGTCGTGGCGGCCATGGGGGATCTGCTGGGTCCCTGGTATGGCCGCTGGATCACATTCGCCGTGCGGCATCTGGCCAAGATGGTCCCGGCCTACCGTCTGCCGCTCGACGAGGGCCGCACCGTGACGTCGTTTCGCAAGGCAGTCGCCGAAGGCGCCGCCCTCTCGCTCAAACCGGCCGCCAGCAACCTCGATTCGATTGCGTTTCTGCAGTACACCGGCGGCACCACGGGGCTGAGCAAAGGGGCCGTGCTGACCCACCGGAACATCGTGGCGGCCATTCTGCAGGCCGAGGCCTGGTTCACGCCGGCTCTCAAGCGCGTCGGCGATGTCCGGTCGACCAACAGCATTGCCGCTTTGCCGCTGTACCACATCTTTGCCCTGACCTTGTGCTTCCTGGCTATCCGCTGGGGTGCGCACATGACCTTGATTCCCAACCCGCGCGACATCGGAAAGTTTGTCGACACACTCAAGCGCCGCCCCTTCCACATGCTGCCTGGCGTCAACACCCTGTTCAATGCGCTGCTTCAGCACCCGCAATTCCGCACGATCGACTTTTCCCATCTTTGCGTCTCGCAGGCCGGCGGCATGGCCGCCTCGGAAGGGACGGCAAGGCATTGGCGCGAGGTGACGGGATGCCCTATGGTCGAAGGGTGGGGCATGAGCGAGACCTGCGCCATCGGCACCAACAACCCCGTCATCACCGACCGTTTCAGCGGAACCATCGGCCTGCCCCTCCCCGGCGTGGAAATCGCCATCAAGGACGATGCGGGCAACTCCTTGCCGGTTGGCGAGTCTGGTGAAATCTGCATTCGCGGCCCCAACGTGATGTCCGGCTATTACCGGCAGGCGACCGAAACGGCCAATGCCTTCACGCCCGACGGATTCATGCGAACCGGCGACATCGGCATCATGGACGGTCAGGGTTACACCAAGATCGTCGATCGCAAGAAAGACATGATTCTGGTCAGCGGCTTCAACGTCTTCCCGAGCGAATTGGAGAACGTGATCTCGCTTTGCGACGGCGTGCTTGAATGTGCCGTCATCGGTGTACCGGACGCGAAGCAGGGTGAGGCCATCAAAGTCTATGTCGTCCGCAGTGACCCTACCCTGAGCGAAGAGGACGTCGCCCGATACTGTCAGCAGAACCTCACCGGTTACAAGCACCCCAAGTACATTGAATTTCGCGATGAGCTTCCCAAGTCCAATGTCGGCAAGATCCTCCGTCGTGAGTTGCGGGCGGGCAAGTAGTCCACCCTTGAGCTCCAAGGCGCCGTTTTACGCGACTGTTCATGCCTTCTGATTGCGTGCTGCCTGACGATATCGTCGTCTTCGAGCGAGGCTGGTTGTCCTCTAACAACATTCTGCTTCTGTCCAGCTCTGGTGGATGCCTGGTCGACAGCGGCTATACGACGCATTCGGACCAGACCCTCGATCTGGTGTCGTCAACGCTCGGCGCGCGTCCACTCGAACTCCTGTTGAACACCCACCTGCACAGCGACCACTGCGGCGGTAATGCACGCCTGCAGGCGTATTACCCTGGCGTCAAGACGCATATCCCGGCGGGTCAAGCCGATCTGGTCCGCCATTGGGATCCCTATGCGCTCAGTTATGAGCCCACCGGTCAATCGTGCGATCCGTTCAGTTTCGACGGGACGTTGAATGCCGGCGATCGGCTGCTGATCGGCGCGCGTGAATGGCAGCTCCATGCTGCGCCCGGACACGACCCTCATTCAGTCATCCTGTTCGAACCTCATCTTCGTCTTCTTATTTCGGCCGATGCGCTGTGGGAAACCGGATTTGGCGTCGTGTTCCCCGAACTTGAAGGTATCCATGCCTTTGACGAGGTTGCCAGCACGCTTGACTTGATCGAATCGCTTCAACCAAAGCTAGTCATTCCTGGCCACGGCCCCGTGTTCCATGACGTTCAAGCGGCACTACGCAGCGCACGCCAACGCTTGGCCCACTTCGTCGCCGATCCTCGGCGCCATGCCAGACATGCCGCCAAGGTTTTGTTGAAGTTCAAACTGCTGGAAGTGCAACGCGTTGCCCAGGGTGACTTCTATTCCTGGTGCGCGCAAACCAGCTATCTCCAGCTGCTGCACGGCGCACATTTCAAATCATTGAATTTCCAAGCCTGGATCGCCGAACTGCTGGAAGATCTGATCCGTGTTGGCGCCGCACGCCAAGAGGAGCAGCTGCTCTTTAACCGGTAACTCAAAACCAAAAAAAACGCCCCATCACATGATGGGGCGTTTTTGCTGTAAGAGCCTGACGATGTCCT
>CAZJKR010000010.1:24445-31838 GCA_964546615.1 uncultured Curvibacter sp. | reverse complement strand
GCATCGGCTGTCACACCTGTTCGGTCACCTGCAAGAACGTCTGGACCAGCCGCAAAGGCATGGAATACGCCTGGTTCAACAACGTCGAGACCAAACCCGGCATCGGCTACCCCAAGGAATGGGAGAACCAGGACAAGTGGAACGGTGGCTGGGTCCGTAAATCGAACGGCAGCATCGAGCCACGCCAGGGGGCGAAGTGGAAGCTGCTGATGAAGATTTTTGCGAATCCGAATCTGCCGCAGATCGACGACTACTACGAGCCCTTCACCTTCGACTACGACCACCTGCAGTCGGCGCCCGAAATGAAGGCCGCACCGACCGCGCGTCCGCGCAGCCTGATCACGGGCCAGCGCATGGAGAAGATCGAATGGGGACCGAACTGGGAGGAGATCCTGGGCGGTGAATTCAGCAAGCGCTCGAAGGACAAGAACTTCGACGATGTGCAGAAGGACATCTACGGCCAGTTCGAAAACACCTTCATGATGTACCTGCCGCGCCTGTGCGAGCACTGCCTGAACCCGGCCTGCGTGGCGAGCTGCCCCAGTGGCTCGATCTACAAGCGCGAGGAAGACGGCATCGTGCTGATCGACCAGGACAAGTGCCGCGGCTGGCGCATGTGCGTCAGCGGCTGCCCCTACAAGAAGATCTACTACAACTGGGAGTCAGGCAAGGCCGAGAAGTGCATCTTCTGCTACCCGCGCATCGAGGCCGGCCAACCCACCGTCTGCTCGGAAACCTGCGTGGGGCGCATCCGCTACCTCGGCGTTCTGCTCTATGACGCCGACCGCATCCAGGAAGCGGCCAGCGTGGAGCACGACCGCGACCTCTACAACGCCCAGCTCGACATCTTCCTCGACCCCAACGACCCCAAGGTGATCGAGCAGGCGCGCGCCGACGGCATTCCTGATGCCTGGATGGAGGCCGCGCGCAAGAGCCCGGTCTACAAGATGGCGGTGGAGTGGAAGGTGGCCCTGCCCCTGCACCCCGAGTACCGCACCCTGCCCATGGTCTGGTACGTGCCACCGCTCTCGCCCATCACCGCGGCCGCGAACGCCGGCGACATCGGCATCAACGGCGAGATCCCGGACGTCAAGCAGTTGCGCATCCCGGTCAAGTACCTGGCCAACCTGCTGACCGCCGGCGACACCATGCCGGTGGAACGCGCCCTGGAGCGCATGCTGGCCATGCGCGCCTACCAGCGCGAGAAGCATGTGGAAGGCCGCGTCAACACCAGCGCCCTGCAGCAGGTGCAGATGAGCCAGGCCGAGGTGGAGGAGATGTACCACGTGATGGCAATTGCCAACTACGAGGACCGCTTCGTCATCCCCAGCACGCACCGCGAATACGCCGAGAACACCTTCGACATGCGCGGCGGCTGCGGCTTCTCGTTTGGCAACGGCTGTTCCGACGGCGCCAGCGAGGCCAGCCTGTTCGGCAGTGGCAAACGCCGCACCATCCCGATCAAGGCAAATGTATGACTCACCCCCAGGCTACGCGCACTGCGTGTCGCTACGCCACCCCCCTTGCAGGGGGCAACGCCAGTGGCCCGGCGAAGCCGGTTCCACGGCGTTCCCCGGTTAGCGCACCTGGTGCATCACTGTTTCTTCTTTCGGCGAAGGAGTAATTCCATGCCCAATCAATCTTCTCTGACCCTGCGCGTCCTGGCCCGTTTGCTGGGCTACCCCGATGCCGAACTGCGCGGCCATCTCGGTGACCTCAGCGCTGCGCTGCACAGTGAGCAAGCACTCAGCGCCGCCCGCCTGGGCGAGCTGGATGCGCTGCTCAAGTCCATGCGCACGCGCGACCCCATCGACATGGAAGCCGACTACGTGCAGCTGTTCGACCGCGGCCGCGCCACCTCGCTGCACCTGTTCGAACACGTGCACGGCGACAGCCGCGACCGCGGCCCGGCCATGATCGACCTGGCCCAGACCTACGAGAAGGCCGGACTGTACCTCGCCGAGGGCGAGCTGCCCGACTACCTGCCCGTGGTGCTGGAGTTCGTCTCCACCCAGCCGGCCAGGGAAGCCCGCGCCTTCCTGGGTGAGATGGCCCACATCCTCAACGCCATCTTCAGCGCCCTGGTGAAACGCGAGAGCCCCTACGCCAGCGTGCTGGGCGCCCTGCTGGAAATTGCCGGTGAGCGCGCCCAGGCCGTGAAGGTGGCGGAGGACGAGCCGCTGGACCAGGCCTGGGAGGAACCCATGGCCTTTGACGGCTGTTCGATCCAGGGCCAGGCCAAGCCGGGCCAGCCCCAGCCCATTCGCATCGTCAGGAATGTTGCGCAGTCCACTGCGCCAGGAGCATGAGCATGAGCTACCTCAACCAATTCATCTTCGGCATCTACCCCTACATCTGCCTCACGATCTTCCTGCTCGGCAGCCTGGTGCGCTTCGACCGCGACCAGTACACCTGGAAAAGCGATTCCTCGCAGCTGCTGAAAGCCGGGCAATTGCGCTGGGGCAGCAACCTGTTCCACGTGGGCATCCTCTTCCTCTTCTTCGGCCACACCGTGGGCATGCTGACGCCGCACTTCGTCTACGAGCCCTTCATGACGGCCGGCGCCAAACAACTGATGGCCATGGTCTCCGGTGGCCTGTTCGGGGTGCTGGGTTTCATTGGCGTCACGCTGCTGCTGCACCGCCGCCTCTTCGAGCCGCGCATCCGCGCCACCAGCAAAACCAGCGACATCGTGCTGCTGCTGCTGCTGTGGCTGCAGTTCGCGCTGGGCCTGGCCACCATTCCGCTCTCGGCCCAGCACCTGGACGGCGGCATGATGCTGCGGCTTGCCGAATGGGCGCAGCGCATCGTCACCTTCCGCGGCGGCGCCGTGGAACTGCTGGCCGAGGCCGGCTGGGTCTTCAAGGCCCACATGTTCCTGGGCATGAGCATCTTCCTGATCTTCCCCTTCACACGCCTGGTGCACGTCTGGAGCGGCTTTGCCTCGGTGGCCTATCTGGCGCGGCCCTACCAGGTCGTGCGCAGCCGCCGGCTGAACGTGCCGGCGGGCCACAACCTGCCGCGCCAGCCGGGAGCCCGCGTATGAAAGAGCCCTGCTCCCCCGGTTGCGGCTGCGCCAGCGCCGAAGCCGCAACAGCCGTGGCGCCCCCCGTCGCCATCGCGCGGGTCAACGGCCAGCCCCTGCAGCGTGCCGAGGAAACACTGGGCGAGGACGAACTGCGCCAGCGCGCCTGCACTGAACTGCTGCGTCAGGCCGCGCAGCGCGCCGGCCTGCTGGCCGCAGAAGACAGCGCGGCCGACGGTGTGCCCAGCGAAGCCGCGGCAGAGGCCATCGAGCAACTGCTGGAGCAAAGCCTGCAGATTCCCGAGCCTTCGGAAGAAGCCTGCCGCCGCCACCACGCCGCCCACGCTGCGCGTTACCGCATCGGCGAGCGCGCCCACGTGCGCCACATCCTGTTCGCCGTGACGCCGGGCGTGGATGTGGTGGCCCTGCGCAAGCGCGCCGAACATGCGCTGCTGGAGGTGCGCAGCCACGATGGCACGGGTGACCCTTTTATCGAAGCCGCGCGCACGCTCTCCAACTGCCCCAGCGGCGCCGAAGGCGGCGAGCTGGGCTGGCTGACAGCGCAAGACTGCGCGCCCGAGTTCGCGCGCGAGATCTTCGGCCGGACGGATGTGGGCGTGCTGCCGCGCCTGGTGCACAGCCGCTTCGGCCTGCACGTGGTGGACGTGCGCCAGCGCGAGGCCGGCGTTGACCAGCCCTTTGAGTCCGTGCACGGCGCCGTGGCCATGACACTGCGCCAGCAGACCTACGTCACCGCGCTGCGCCAGTACCTGGCCTTGCTGGCCGGGCAGGCCGTATTGGAGGGCGTCGAACTGGACGCGGCAGACACCCCCCTGGTTCAGTAATGGCACACCCCCAGGCTGCGCGCACTGCGTGTCGCTCCATGCCCGGCGCCTACGCCAGAGGCGCAGGCTCTTCGTGCCGTCCAAGCCTGCGCAGGCAGGCCCGGAGCCGCGGCCCTCAGCCCCTTGCAGGGGGCAACGCCAGCGGCCCGGCAAAGCCGGTTCCACGGCGTTCCCGGGTTGGGCCACTTCAAGCGAAGCATTCTGGTGCAGACCGGCCGAGCTAATACAGACGAGTTCATTTATGCCTGACGAACTGCTGGAGCGCCTGCGCCGCTTCCACGACCAGACCTTCCCCGGCATCCAGGACCAGTTCCAGGATCTGGTGGAGCGTGGCCAGCACCCCACCATCCTCTTCATCGGCTGCTCGGACTCGCGCCTGGTGCCCTACCTGCTCACGGGCACCGGGCCGGGCGACCTCTTCATCGTGCGCAATGTGGCAGCGTTTGTGCCGCCGCACGATGGCATGTTGCACGTACGCTCGGAGCAGGCCGGCACCGAGGGCACCTACCTGGGCAAGGCCCGCTGGACCGGTTACCACGGCACGGCAGCGGCGATCGAATTCGCCGTCCTCAACCTCAAGGTCTCGCGCATCGTGGTCTGTGGCCACAGCCATTGCGGTGGCATCCGCGCGCTGTATGAAGGCGTACCGGAAGAAGCCATCAACCTGGCGGCCTGGCTCGAACTGGGCCGCGAAGCCGTGCTGCCGGTGCAGATCTCGCCCGAGGCGTTGCGTCGCACCGAACAACGCGCCGTCATCCTGCAACTCGAGCGCCTGATGGGCTACCCCATGGTGCGCGAGCGCGTCGAAGCCGGCCAGCTGGCCCTGCACGGCTGGCACTACGTGATCGAAGACGGGGAAGTCCATGTCTTCGACGTCAGGAGCGGGCAGTTCCTGCCCGCCTCCACCGCCACGCACAGTGGCACCGGCCCCTACCAGGATGCGGACGACGGCATGGCCAGCCCCCTGTTCAACGAGATCGACGCCAGCTACGCCCGTACCGGCTAAGCCGGCCTGCGCAAACCGCAACGGCATGATGTCAACCCGGCCACCTCCACCCCCGACACGGACGATGCCGCCTGCCCCTTGGCGAGCCCGCTGGCTTCTGGCCGCGCCGCACCGGCTGGGATTTTTTGCCGCCGCCCTCATGATGGCGCTGAGTGCCCTGTGGTGGGCGGCCATGCTGCTGGCCCGCGCCCTGGACTGGGGCCTGCCCTGGGCCGTGCCGCCGTCAGCAGCGCACGGTCTGCTCATGGGTCAGGGCTTCATGCCGCTGTTCATGGCGGGCTTCCTGTTCACGGCCGGCCCCAAATGGCTGGGCCTGCCCGAAGTGCCAGCCCGCAGCCTGCTGCCCGCCGTGGCACTGATGCTGGCCGGCTGGCTGCTGGCCCTGCCTGGCTTGCACTGGCACGCGCTGCTGGCTGGCGCGGGCATCGCAACGGTGGCCAGCGGCTGGAGTCTGTTGTGCTGGCGCTTCATCCTGCTGCTGCGCAAGAGCCGCGTGGACGACCTTACACACGCCGCCGTGGTGGCCGTGGCCTGCGGCATCGGCGCTGCCAGTCTGTGGCTGGCCACCGCGGCCCTGGCGCTGGGTGACATCACGCTGTTGCGCGGCGCCACACTGCTCGGGCTCTGGGGCTTCGTGGTAGCGGTGTTTGTCACCGTGTCGCACCGCATGATCCCCTTCTTCAGCGCCAGTGCCGTACCACGGCTTGATGCCTGGCGCCCCATGTGGCTGCTCTGGGTGCTGGTGGCCATCATTTGGCTGGAGTTGCTGCCCGCGCTGGCCGAACTCTGGTGGTGGCCGCTGCCACCGCTGCTGCGCTGGGCCCAGGTGGCGCTGGAGGTGCCTGCGGCCCTGCTGCTGCTGTGGCTGGCCGCGCGCTGGGGCCTGGTGCAGAGCCTGAAGATCCGCCTGCTGGCCATGCTGCACGGTGGTTTTCTCTGGCTCGGCATCGCGCTGGCGCTCTTTGCCCTCTCGCATGCACTGATGGCCCTGAGCGCCGGCGAACTCTCGCTGGGCCTGGCCCCGCTGCATGCCATGACCATGGGTTACCTGGGCGCTACGCTGCTGGCCATGGCCATACGCGTGAGCAGCGGCCATGGAGGCCGGCCGCTGGCGGCCGACAACACCGCCTGGGTGCTGTACTGGATGCTGCAGCTGGCCGTGCTGTTGCGCGTCCTGGCGTCCCTTGGGGCCGGCGCAGCGCCGGCCATCACGACAGCCCTGACCCTGCTGGCCGCCCTGGCCTGGGTGCTGGCCACGGTCGGCTGGGCCATACGCTGCGGAAACTGGTTCGGACGCCCACGCATCGATGGCCGGCCGGGCTGAGCGTTCGCAGCAGGCCGGCCCCTTTCTTGATCTGCGTCATGAAGACGGCACGACAACGGACTATGCTTGAACTGCGTTTCAATCCATGACTTGAAGGAGGTCCGACATGCCCGAACTCACCACTGCCCACAAAGACAAATTGATGGCCGATCTGCGTATCATGATCGCCGATGCCGAGGAATTGCTGCGTGTAACGGCCGACCAGGCCAGCGGCAGCGCTGCCGAGGTGCGCGGCCGCATCGAGCAGCGGCTGCAAAAAGCACGTGCGGAACTGGCCCACCTGCAGGATGCCGCCGTCGCCAAGGCCAAGGCAGCCGGCCATGCGGCCGACGAGTTCGTGCACGAGAACCCCTGGAAATCGATCGGTGTCGCTGCCGGCGTCGGGCTGGTGATCGGCCTGCTGATCGGTCGCCGCTGAGCGCATGGCCAACCCCGACGGCGGCCTGTTTGCCTCGGTGCGCCAGATGCTGGCCACCGGCGTCGAAACCCTGCGTGTCCGGCTGGAGCTGCTGAGCACCGAGGTCGAGCAGGAAAAGATCCGCCTGTTCGATGCCGTGCTGTGGGCCGGCCTGGCCCTGTTGCTGCTGGGCATGGGGCTGCTGTTTCTCTGCGGCCTGATCGTGGTCCTGCTGTGGGAGCAGCATCGCCTGCTGGCCCTGGGCAGCCTGGCCTTGCTCTTCCTGGGGGCCGGCGTCTGGGTGTTGCAGACAGCGCGCAGGCGCCTGCAAGCCCCGGGCGGCCTGTTCGCCAGCAGCGTGGCCGAGCTGACGCGCGACCGCAACGAACTGGCACGCGAACGCCCCGGCCTCGACGAGGCCGAGTGAGACCCTGATGACCCGCAAGCAAGACACGGCACTGGCCATGCGCAAGCAGCGCCTGCTGATCCGCAGTGCGGAGTTGCGCGTGACGCTGGCGCATGAGGCCCGCGCCCTGCAGGCACCGCTGGCCGTGGCCGACCAGACCGTGGCCGGCGTGCAATGGCTGCGCGAGCACCCCGAGTGGCCGCTGGGCGGCATGGTCCTGCTGGCGCTGCTGCGACCGCGCCGCGCCCTGGCCTGGGCCTCGCGCCTGTGGTGGGGCTGGGGCCTGTTCCAGAAAGCCCGCCGCTGGCTGGCACGCGGCAAGGTCTGAGACCGGTTCTGCCCCTTGGGGGGCGCGGCGAATCCGTCTACCTTGCGGCTGCCGTGGTGTCG
>CAZJKR010000010.1:23362-24435 GCA_964546615.1 uncultured Curvibacter sp. | reverse complement strand
GTCGTCGTTCAGATCGGGCGCCGTCGACCAGCGGTTTCAGAGCGGCAGCCAGCGCCGCCAGAACGACTGACGCGGCGCCGTGGCGCCGCGCTCGCGCAACACCTGCTCCAGGACCGTACGCCCGTGCCGGCGAGCCGCCTGCAAAGGGGTGAGGTCGTCAAACTCCGAACGCAGCTGCGGGTCCGCCCCATGTGCCAGCAGGTAGTGCGCCACCTCGTCATGCCCATGGATCAGGCTGGCCACCAGGGGCGTACACAGCACCTCGGGATGCTGGTAGTTGGGATTCACGCCGGCACTGATGTGGTAACGCACCCGCGGCAGATCGCCTGCCAGGGCGGCGGCGTACAAGTCTTTCCAGTCGCCTGCGGACATGACGGTTCCTCGTGATGGTGAGATGGCTGATTCAGGGTGCCGGTGTGGCACTGGAGCGTTCGCCCGGCCGGCTTGCTCGCCGGCAACGGTCGGCATCCCGTGGACCGGTTCGACGGTGAAAACAGGAACCGGCTACTCATCGAGAAAACCGCCCTTGTAGAAGCTCCAGGCCGTGCCGTCGTGCAGGTAGAAATAGCCGTCGGCACAGAAGTCCTTGCCCGGGAAATACTCCCGATAGGCGCGCGGCACCAGCCGCAGAAGCTGCTCGTCCTCCAGCAGTTCGAATTCATCGGGTGTGATGGGCCGCCCCACCCTGAGTCGCGGCGTTTCCATGGAAGTTCTCCTGTGCAGCGGCTTGCGCGGGCGGCTCAGGCCAGGCGCACCGCCTCACCTTGCGTATTGAACGGCAAATACGTCCCCAGCGCGCCGCGCTTGACGTCCTCCACCATGCGCTGCAGCGGCACTTCGACGTCCGCACCATCGGGCAGGCCTGCCACAAAAACCAGCGCCCAGGGCTGTCCGAACTGTCTGGCCTCTTCGGCCAGTGACGCAAAGGAGACAACTTCCGCCGGCGTCTTGTCCGCACACATCAGCGGTGCCAGCGCCCCGCCTTGACCGGCCTCAAATCGCGCCGCCTGCTCGGGCGTGCTGCCCTCGGGCAGCTCCGCCCCGGCAAAAACGAGCAGCAGGCGCTGCGGCTC
>CAZJKR010000010.1:18529-23352 GCA_964546615.1 uncultured Curvibacter sp. | reverse complement strand
TCGGGCTGCTGCCGTGCGGCGGCCAGCAGGTCATCAAACGTGGAAATGTTCATGGCTTGATTTTCGTCATGGGCGTGCCACACTGGCAAGAGTGTTCCCCTCGAAACAACGGTTGAATGGGTGGTGCGCAAGGTTTGTGGCAGGTCAACACCCCAGCCTGGCGTGTCCCTAGCATTCCGGTGAAGTCTTTGATGGAGGATTCATGAGCGACACCACGCACCCGACCCAGAGCGCCGCGCAATTGCCGACGCAGAGCATCAGCGAGGAAGTGCTGCAGGAGAAGTACGCCAAGAGCGATGAGGCCTCCATCCTCGCGGTGAACCAGCGTGTAGCACGCGCGCTGGCCCAGGTCGAGGCACCGGAACAGCGCAGCCACTGGGAGGGGCGTTTCCTGCACGCTTTGCAGCAGGGCTTTCTGCCGGCAGGGCGCATCCAGTCGGCCGCCGGCACCGACCTCACCGCCACGCTGATCAACTGTTTCGTGCAGCCGGTGGGCGACTCCATCGCGCACGACGACGACGGCCATCCCGGCATCTACGTGGCGCTGATGGAAGCGGCCGAGACCATGCGCCGCGGCGGCGGCGTGGGTTACGACTTCTCGCGCATCCGCCCGCGCGGCGCCTGGGTGGGCAGCACGCGCAGCAGTGCCTCCGGCCCGGTGAGCTACATGCGTGTGTACGACCGTTCCTGCGAGACGGTGGAGTCTGCCGGCAGCCGGCGCGGCGCGCAGATGGGCGTGCTGCGCTGCGACCATCCGGACATCGAGGAGTTCATCCATGCCAAGGACGCCGGCGACCTGCGCAACTTCAACATCTCGGTCGGCGTCACCGATGCCTTCATGCAGGCGGTGCAGGCGGATGGCGAGATCGAGCTGGTGCACCGCGCCGAACCGGGCGAGGCGCAGAAGGCCGCCGGCGCCTACCAGCGCCCCGACAAGGGCGTGTGGGTCTACCGCAAGCTGCGCGCGCGCGCTGTGGGAGCAGATCATGCGCTCCACCTACGACCACGCCGAACCCGGCGTGCTGTTCCTCGACACCATCAACCGCGACAACAACCTGTCGTACTGCGAAACGATAGCGAGTACCAACCCCTGCGTGACGGCGGACACATGGGTCATGACGTCGAATGGAGCCCGGCAGGTTGGCGAGCTGACCGGCCAGCCCTTCGATGCCATCGTCGACGGCAAGCCGTTCCCCTCGGAATCAGCCGGCTTCTTCATCACCGGAACCAAACCGGTGCTGCGCTTGCGTACGCGCGAAGGCTATGCGCTCCGTCTGACGGCAGACCACCCGGTGCGCAAGGTGACCAGGCGCACGCGTTATCTGACGCACAGCGACTGGTGCGCCGCCGGTGAGCTCAAAGCCGGCGATGAAATTGTTCTGAACAACCACCGTCCACTCGAAGGCTGGGAAGGGCGTGGCACTGCCGAAGAAGGCTATCTGCTGGGTCTGCTGATCGGCGACGGCAGACTGCATGCATCCAAGGCCGTGCTGTCCGTCTGGGCACCGGAACTCAAGGTCGTCGGCAGTGACACCCGCCTGCAAAGCCACAGCGCCAGCGGCATCATGGCCGCTGCCGCCGAGGCAATCGCCTCACTGCCCCACCGGGCCGACTTCCGCGGCTGGCAGCGCCCGATTGAGAGCCGGGGCGAATGCCGCATGGCTTCGACAGCATTGCGCGACCTCGCCTTTTCCATGGGCGCGAAACCTGGCAACAAAACCATCACACCGCAGATGGAGGCGGGCTCATCCGAGTTTTGCGCCGCCCTGCTTCGGGGGCTGTTCGATGCGGATGGCTCGGTGCAGGGAACGCAGGAAAAAGGTGTGAGCGTGCGTCTGACGCAGGCCGACCCAGCGCTGCTGGAAGCCGCGCAACGCATGCTGCTGCGCCTGGGCATCGCCAGCAGCATCTACCGGGAGAGGCACCCCGCAGGTCTTGTGCTCATGCCCGACGGCAAAGAAGGTCAGCGTGACTACCCGCAACAGGCCTCGCATGAGCTCGTGATCAGCGGTGACAACCTGGCCGTGTACGCCGAGCGTATCGGATTTTCCGACACCGCCAAGTCCGAAAAGCTCGCCGCCTTGCTGGGCAACTACAAGCGGCAACTGAACCGCGAACGTTTCGTTGCCACGATCGACGCGCTGGAAGAAGACGGCATCGAGCCGGTCTACGACGTGACGATTGCAGACCTGCACGCCTTCGATGCCAACGGCCTGTACGTCCACAACTGCGCCGAACAGCCACTGCCGCCTTACGGCTGCTGCTGCCTGGGTTCGATTGATCTGACGCGCTTCGTGCGCGCCCCGTTTGAAGACACGACGCAGTTCGACTTCGCCGGCTTTGCCGAGTTGTGCCGCACCGCCGTGCGCATGCTCGACAACGTGCTGGACGTCACGGTCTGGCCCTTGCCGCAACAGCAGCACGAGGCGCACAACAAGCGCCGCGTCGGCCTGGGCTTCACCGGCCTGGGCGACGCCCTGGTGATGCTCGGGCTGCGCTATGACACGCCGCCGGCGCGCGAGATGGCGCGCCGCATCTCGGAAGTAATGCGTGATGCTGCCTACGCAGCCTCCAACGAACTGGCGCGCGAGCGCGGCGCCTTCCCGCTCTTCAATGCCGACCTCTACCTCAGCAGCCCGGCCTTCGCCTCGCGGCTGCCGGCAGCACTGAAGGACAAGATCCGTGCCCATGGCCTGCGCAACTCGCACCTGCTGTCGATCGCGCCCACCGGCACCATCAGCCTGGCCTTTGCCGACAACGCCAGCAACGGCATCGAGCCGGCCTTCAGCTGGCACTACACGCGCAAGAAGCGCATGCCGGACGGCAGCCTGAAGGAATATGCGGTGGAAGACCACGCCTGGCGCCTGTACCGCCATCTCAAGGGCGAGACCGCGGCCCTCACGCCGGCCTTCGTCACCGCGCTGGAGATGAGCGCGCAGGACCATGCGGCCATGGTGGCGGCGGTGGCGCCCTACATCGACACCGCCATCTCCAAGACCGTCAACGTGCCGGCCGACTACCCCTACGCCGACTTTCAGGACCTCTACCTGCAGGCCTGGCAGTCCGGCCTCAAGGGTCTGGCCACCTACCGCCCCAACGCCGTGCTGGGTTCGGTGCTGAGTGTGGCCCCGGCGGCCGAGCCGATGCAGCTCGACGATGCCAACCGCCGCCTGGCGCTGGAGCGCCTGCCGGCGCCGGTGCTGGCCTCGCTGCGCTGGCCGGGCCGGCCCGAGTTGCCGGCCGGCAACCCGGCCTGGAGCTTCATGGTGCACCACCCCTTCGGCGAGTTCGCGCTCTTCGTTGGCGAACTGGTGGCCGAGGAGGGCGGGCGGCCGCAGCCCTTCGAGGTCTGGGTCAACGGCGCCGAGCAGCCGCGCGGCCTGGGTGCGCTGGCCAAGACACTCTCCATGGACCTGCGCGCCAACGACCCGGCTTGGCTGCAGCTCAAGCTCGACGCGCTGGCCACCGTGGCCGAGGAGCGCGCCTTCCAGATGCCCTTCCCACCGCATGGCGAGATGCGCCTCTTCCCCGGCGTGGTGGCGGCTACCGCGGCCGTGATCCGCTGGCGCTGCGAACAGCTGGGCGTCTGGCGCGAGCGCGCCACGCCGGTGAGCACGCCGGTGCTCGATGCCATGTTCAGCCGCGCCGAGCCGCAGACCGGCCCGTCCGGCACCCTGGCTTGGGCAGTGGACATCGACAACCCCGGCACCGGCGAGGCCTTTACCCTCATGCTCAAGGAAGTCACGCTGCCGGGGCCGGACGGCAGCAGCGTGACGCGGCCTTGCGCTCTCGGCCTGTCGGGCAACTATCCGCGTGCGCTCGACGGCCTGGCGCGCCTGCTCTCGCTCGACATGCGCGTGGTGGACCCGGGATGGATCGGCATGAAGCTGCGCAAGCTGCTCAACTATGCCGAGCCGCTGGGCCACTTCATGGCCTTCGTGCCCGGCCTGCCGCATGGCGAGCGCCGCCAGCAGACCTGGCCGTCCACCGTGGCCTACATGGCGCGCCTGATCATCCACCGCTACGCCATGCTGGGCGTGCTGGATGAAGAAGGTTTTCCGCTGCGCGAGATGGGTGTGCTGGAGGTGCCCAACGGCGAGGAAGCGACGGCGCCACTGGCCGGCCGCGCCTGCCCGGAGTGCGGCAACCCGACCGTGATCAAGAAGGACGGCTGCGACTTCTGTACCGCCTGCGGCTTTGTCGGGCAGTGCGGCTGAAGGCCGCACAAGACCACGCGCCGCAGTTGTCGGTTGACACTTAAGTTGATACTTTTGACCGAAAAGTTGATACTTTTGCCACTTTAGGGTGAAACTGGTCATTAAATAGAGATTTAGAAACGTCCGCTGGCATATCTGAGCAACATTTGCTCACCGTCCAAGCCATGGATTAGCTCCTCCGAGTTGATCCATGGCGTTTTTTTGTGAGAACGAAGATTCTTCTCCCGCCCGAAGGACAAACCTATTCAACGGGTGCCAAACCAATAGGCCGATTTGGTGCCGCTGACCCCTCCTCGAATTCCTGAACCAATCAGAATAAAAGGTCAGGGAATCGTTTCACACGGTAGTCGCCCGGCAGAACTGACTCAAAAGACTCATGGGGTCGATGGAGGTTATCCGCGATCAAGCAAATGCTCCAGATAAGCGACCACTTTGATCAGTCCTGCTTGGGTAGATATTGCAACCAACGGAATTTCGTCTATACGGTTGTTATGACTCCGAAGCCATCGACCAATCTGCTCTTGGCCACAACCTAACTGAGAAGCCAGCGCTGCATGCAAGCGAATGAGCAACATGCAGCGTTGACCCGTTAGGTTGTGGCCAAGA
>CAZJKR010000010.1:15736-18519 GCA_964546615.1 uncultured Curvibacter sp. | reverse complement strand
CGTTGACCCGTTTCAGTGCCTTGTTGAAATGTTGGATCATGGCCATCCTGTTTGTGTAGCTGTTCCACTGGCATCCCGATCGCCGTGGCAAGTTCCCGTTTGTCCAGTCCGAGTTCCTTTGCAGCGTTGAGTGTCGCTTTAGCCAGGACTTTTGCTGAATCAGGATTCATAACTCTTTTCCATGATCTCAAATTGAACGTTGCGTCGGCGGCATCCCTTAGACTTCCGAGAGACAGAAACACCGCTGTTGAAGGTCCGTCATGAGTAACTTTGCCGCCCAATTGAAATCCGAGATCCAGCGTCTGTGCCGCAAGGAGATCCGTTCCGAAACAGCCTCCCTGCGCAAAAACACGATAACGTATCGAGCGGAGATCGCTGCCCTCAAGCGCCGGATTGCGATTCTGGAAGCTGCGCTCAAGAAACTGGGCAAGACGGCTCCGACTAAACCCGTCGAATCTGAAGATTCCACAACATTGCGCTGGCGAGCTGCTGGCTTTGCCTCGCTGCGCAAGAAGCTCGACCTCTCAGGTGGTGACATGGGCAAGCTGCTGGGTGTGACCGGTGCGACCATCTACGCTTGGGAAGCAAGCAAATCCAAACCCCGCGCCTCGCAACTGGCTGCCATTGCCCGTGTTCGCAAACTGGGCAAGCGCGCAGCTGCAGAAATGCTGTCTGCGCTGCAATAGCCAATCGTCGACTTAGGTAGACTGCGTCGATCGGTTGCCATCTAGGTTTCCCGCTCAGCCTTGCTCAAATTGGTCAAGATAGCGCGCCCCTCTGATACGACCTCGATATTTATGCGGTCGCTAATGCGCCAGTCCTGGTCGGTCAGCAGACACTCCGGTAGCGGCAGGAACAGGTCATCCGAATCTGGATCTTTCTCCAAGACGACGGTATACGATGACATTGCTTGATTGGAACGATGCTCTTGATCGGGTACGAAATCATGGACGTGCAAGATAGGCTTGTCCAGAGCGGCCCGCATGCGATCCAGGATCGTGTACGGCACCGCTGGGTCTTCCTCTATGTCCCACCCAACATGCGCAATTGAGCCATAGGCGCAAGGCACCCCCGAGTCGTTGTAGTACACCTCACGCATCTCGCGCCAAGCCGGCTCGCCCCCAACCGCTGGGAACTCGATCACACGGTAGTTCCAATTCTTCATAGTTAGGCCCTAGTTACCAGACGTCAGACGATACATAGCTGTCAATTGGCGGGAATACCCACCAGGGCGTCGCGCTGACAGCCAAAGCGCTTGAAGATGTGCAAAGCTGCCGAAGCAAAGTCTCGCAGTGCAATGAGTGATCATCTGCAAATTCATAGGCGTCACCCCTTAAACCTCGACCATAAAGAAAGGATTGAACTCCTTGTTTCTGCCTTCGTCCCGAGCATATGCATAGCCGCGAGGATTGGCGACCACCCGTGTGCCACGCACCTCGTAGTCCACCTGGTAGTGGATGTGACCGTGGATCCAGAGGGCGCAGTGCCCCATGAGGTCGTCTAGGTTTGAGACATACGCCGGTGCCAATGCGTTGTGCTGACGGTGGGGCGGTACGGACTGGGGGTGTGGTGCATGGTGGGTCACCACGACGGTCTTGTGAAAGCTGCAGCTCTTGAGCTCTTTTTCCAGCCACTCCACACTGGCTAGGTGACGCTTGACCGTCGATTCGGGATGCAAGAAGGGCGTCTTGAAGAGATTCCACTCGTGGTCCTCGCCGGCTCGCCGATCGTGCTTGATCTTGCGGTAGTCGGTCATTCGCTGGCGGGCCTCTTGAATGGCTATCTGCCTGCGCGATGAGCCATTGATCATGAAGTCCGACCAGAGCGTGCAACCGAGGAAGCAAACCCCTTCGATTTCCTTTACGTCGTTTTCCAGGAAATGGATTCCCAACTCTTTCGAACGTTGTCGGATCCGGATCAGGTTCCGGTTCCAGTAGCGGCCGTAGAACTCGTGGTTACCCGCAACAAGGACAATTTCTTTGTCAGGGAAGGCCTGTCGCGCCCACTCGGGAGATCGTAGGCCTTCCTCGATGTCGCCCGCGAGCACCACGACGTCGGCATCTTTATCGATGCGGCGACCATCGACAACGACTGACATTTCGTCCATGTCGTTATGCAAGTCACTCAGGATCAGTATTTTCAAGGTAATGCCCTACAAACCTTTTATCAAAAGCTCGTCCGGTTTGATCGACCTAGCCGATAACGCAAGACCACATAACTCGTGATTACGAAAATTGAGCAAAACTCATGCATGGCGTCGCACTCAGTTTGAAAGTGGCTGCTGATGCATGGCCAAAGTTTATTTTTTGAGATGAGAGATCCTTCACGATTCTCTCCTCCTTTGCTCCAGTTTTCCGCATTGGCCTCTTTCGGCGTGGTGCATGACTAGTAGTCATTCACCACGACGGATTCTCGATTCGCGACCCTACTTTTCAGCGAATCACGATATCCCAACAGCGACCACTTCCGGTACCCGGCCGACGCCATGAAAGCGACTGCGACAGCTGAGAATCGACAGCTGTTCTGATGCGCCGGCGACTCGGTCTCTCCATACTATTCTTGGCTGCGGCCTGCCAGGCGGAGCTGATCGGCGGCCAGGTGGTCAAGGTTATCGACGGCGACACGATCACGGTGCTTGACGCAGGCAAGGTTCAGCACAAAGTGCGCTTGACTGGTATCGATGCGCCAGAAAAAAGCCAGGCTTTTGGACAGAAGTCTCGTGCATCGCTAGCGGAACTGGTAGCAGGTCGGACAGTGATCGTTGAGACTTACAAAATGGATCG
>CAZJKR010000010.1:13882-15726 GCA_964546615.1 uncultured Curvibacter sp. | reverse complement strand
CCCATCGGCAAGGTGCTGCTCAATGGCCAAGATGTGAACATCAAGCAGATTCGGCGCGGCATGGCTTGGTACTACCGCGACTACAAGCGGGGGTTGTCAGCGTCTGACAAGCAGAGCTATGACCGTGCGGAGAGCAACGCAAGGGCTTTTAGGAAGGGATTTTGGTGGATAAGAGTCCGCTGCCGCCATGGGAGTATCGGCGTGCCAACGGGGAGCGATAAGAATCATTGTTTGGAAGGCACTCAGTGATCGAAACTTGACCTAGAGCGAGTGGATCAGATACGTCCACTTCGCAGCGTTCTTGGTCGTTCGGTCGCAAGGAGTGAACTCACGCTGACCGACATCAAGCAGTCAACGCCACCTCTCCGTCGGACCTCTTCGGCGTGTCGTACATCAACAGCGGAGTCTTCGCTACAAAGTGAACAACCAGCCGCACAGGCCGCTCCTCAGGCGCATTCCGCGCCCACAAGGCACCCTCTTGCGCAGCCTTGACCAAGAAATCGAACTGCGCTGCGACCATAGCCTCCTGACGGCGCACAAGTGGTGGATAAGGCGGCTGTCGCGAGCTTTCTAGGACAGTCTCGAACAGCTCAAGCATTTCGTTAAACGACTCGGCAGTCGCGTCCTTGTGGCGCATGACGCCTTCCATCAAGTGCCGAACGACCTCGGCTAGAGCCATCAGCCTAATGCCTCGCATGGAAGCCAACGCCACGAAGGACTTCACGACCGCGTAAGTGCTCTCAAAGTGTACGGTCGGCTTGGCCAGGTAGGCCTTGAGACGCGCCACACCAAAGCGCACCCACGGAGTGCTCTGCTGGAACAAGGCCCACAGGTCTTCCGGCGTCAACGGCACGAAAGAGCGGTTGGAAAGCAACAGCCGGATTGCGCTCAGCGAGTAGCGCTGCCGCGACAGGACTCCTTTCTCCGCGGCATGCTGCAGAAGCACCTGGGGCCAGACGCCTTTAACTTGAATCTGGTCAGCAATCTGACGAAGGCGGAGATCGGTCGTGATGAGGCACAGTCCTCGCTCGAGTGCGGCGTCGAGAACTGAGAGCTCTTCGGGCGAGAGGATGCGCTCGACCCGACTCAAGAATTTCGGTCTGTGCTCAGGGCCGTAGGCGGGCACGACCTTGCAATGTCGCTCCAGTGCGTCGATTGCCGCTTGGGCTTGCCGACGGGCATGCTCCTTGGCCTGCACAGTGACCTCCACAAAGCGCATTTGCCCGTTGTCGTCGAGCAGTCGACCTTCGGGACCCTTCTCTCTGAGCTCTTCGAGCTTGAGGCGCAGTACGCCCTCGGTCTCAGTAGTGGCGTACACCTTGCCGAGCGCTGCGAGCGCATCGGTCGCATCGAGTAGCACCAGCTCCGTGAGCGTCGGGGCATCAATGAGATAGGCGTTGTCCATGGATGCCAACACGCCTCGGGCGCGCTCGAGCTCTTCGGCGTTGCCGTCACTGACGTGCAGCGGTCCATCATCGAGGTCTGTCGCCCAGCCCTTGACAATGTCCACTGCGCTATTGCCTATCAAGCGGCCCAAGCCGCCCAGCGTGAACGGAAGCTGTTGGTAGCTCTTGAGTGCCTCGCGGATTCGCTGGCTTTGGCGCTTCAAGGACTCGTGAACTTGGGAGAAGTCAGGTTCGCTGTCCGGCGCCTTGCGCACCTGAACCATCCAGAGGTTGGGTACCGGCTCGACGCTCGATTCGACTTGAGCTTGTGCGAGCACGAGCTGGCGGCCGTAGGCGGAGTCGAGCGATAGCAGGCGATATACGCGCGGGCCGCCGAATCCTGTTTCGATGCGAACTTCATCGCCTACTTTCAACGACGAATCCTTCAAATCCGATGAA
>CAZJKR010000010.1:12174-13872 GCA_964546615.1 uncultured Curvibacter sp. | reverse complement strand
AACTTCATCGCCTACCGTACGCCCCAGAAACTCTTCGACTGCCGCATCGCCCGCCGACTTGAACTCCACATCCTCCGGAAGCCCAGCGAGTTCGCTCGGGTCCACGGTGAGGTGGGTGATGCCGGAGGGGCCCTCCAATGTCACGTGAACACCGGGTGCCACGACGTTCGGGTTCGCATGAAGGTCGGCAATAGGCTCGTTGTAGGCAAGGTAGGCCATCATCAGCGCCGAAGCCGACTCGATCTTGCCCACGTGCAGTCGCCTCATCTGGTAGAGACGCAGCACCGCCTTGCCTTGGAGTCCCAGGCGCAACTCCAGGGACGCGAGCTGCGAAACCTGCCGAATGGACCCCGTGAGGTCCAGGGGCGCTCTACCGATGAACTCCTTGAGTTCCGCCGCCGGCAACTCGCGGCTGCCGACCATGTACTTGAAGAGCCAGCTGCTAATTTGATCTGATTGGCGGGCGAACTGGGCGTCAGCAAGACGTGTCAGCAGGGGCCAGTCCCCGGCGTCGCGCGCAATCTCTGTTGCCAGGGAACGCAGGTCGTCATTGTTGACCCAACCGTCCGGCAGGCGCTCGAGTAGGTCCTTTGCCTTTCGGCGGTTGTCTGAGCGCAGCAGACTGTGAAGAAGCCGTGCGTGAAGTTCCCCAGCCCCCTCTGATGGCAATACCGACTCGTAGAACTTGGCGGCTCTCTTGAAGTCCTTGAGGTCTGAGTAGAGGTCAGCCAGAAGCAACCGCACCTCGGCGGGCGGATTCTTACCGGCGAGCTGTCGAACACGGAGGAGTGCCGCTTCGCTCTTGCGCTTGTCACTGGGACGTGCCAGACGGGCGACGGCGGCGAGCAGTGCGATGCTGGAGGACTCCTCGACCACGAGTCCTTGAAGCTCCTGAGCAACCTGAACCCGCTGCTTGGCGTTCCACATCGCAAGCCACTTGGTGGCGCGTAGGACCTCCTTGACCTCGGACTCAATGTCGTCTCGCGGAAGCGCCTCCTCCAGAATCTGCTGGGCTACCTGCACTTCGCCGCGGTTGGCGGCGACCTGCGCCAAGGCAACGAGGCCGCCGTCTTGCAGGTGCGAGAGGCTCTCCACCCCAAGCGCGAACATCGCCTCGACCTGGCCGGTGTCGTGCAGCGCTTCGAGTTCGACGCGAATCAGCTCCGAGCGAGACCGCTGATTGACTCGCGCTTCCTTGGCAACTTCGAGCGCCTCGGCCGGATTGCCTTGCAGCAGGTACACCGCTGCCAGATTGGCGGCGACGACCGACACCGCCTCGTCCGACTGGATGGCCCAGACCCGCTCCGCGCGGGGCTCCAGGGAGTCGCTCACCGCCTTAAGCATCCTCTTGTGCTCGGCAGTGACCACACGAAGGGCCGCGTGGACGTTGTTCTGAGCAACGAGGTCCAGGACGTGCGCCAGCGCGGCTGCTCGTACATAAAAGCCCGGTTTCTCAGCAGTCAGCGAGCGCAGCGAGAGGTCGGCAGCCTCTTCAAGGCGTCCGGCTTTGTGTAAGCCAGCTGCGATGAGCTGCAAAGCATCCGCGCTGTTACGGTGCGCCTCAGGGATGCTGCTCTCATCGGGTACCAGCCCGCTGATGATCTCGGCGTTAGCGTTAGCTGTCCAAACGAAGATGGACTCGGGGAAGCGCTCACGGGCAACGCGCCCGGCTTCAAGAGCTTCTGGGAGCTCGTTTGC
>CAZJKR010000010.1:9624-12164 GCA_964546615.1 uncultured Curvibacter sp. | reverse complement strand
CCGCGGACCTTGGCAGCCGCGTTGCGCTCGTCGTCCGGGAAGGCTTCCTCGGCTTTCAGGAAGTCCCGGGCTGCCTCCGACGTAGACCCTCTGTGCCAGTGGCAGGTTGCCTGCAGGAGGTACCAGCGAGACTTCTGGTAGTCGTCGAACTCCGCTACGTAGCCTTCCAAGCTTGCGAGCCGGACCTGGGCGTCTTGGTAGCGAAACGCCTTGATGAGGTCGTTGACGCCTTCGAGTTCGGTGGTGGCCCAGCGATTGGCGGAATCTTGCCGTGTTTCACCGAGCGCCGCGCTGTCCATGAGTGGGGTGCTGGGGGCGCCTACGGCGGCCCTAAAAGCAAAGCTGTCATCAATCGGCTTGCGGTGGACCGGCGCTGCAACGGGCTGGAGCTCGACGACTTCGCCGCCGGCTTGACTCGTGCGGTGTCTATCAAAGTCTGCAACGAGTTGCGCGGAGTCGAGCTGGCTGCGAACAGTGAGGCGAGTGACAGTGGCAGCCTGCTCGTTAAGCCGCTCACAGACTGTGACGAGCGTGTTCCAGACGTTGGCCGGCCCTCCGTGACGATGCTTTCCAAGGACCCAGCCGATTTCCTTGATCAGGTTGTTGACGTCAGCTGAGTCGTCGGTCGCAAGCCGGTGCTCCAAGAACCAGAGGTGCCGACAAAAACCGTACAGGTCATCGTCTGAGAGTGTTGCCTCTAGTTCTTGCTCAACTACCTTGCGGATGGCGGAGAGTGCATCGCGCTGGTCGTCCGAGCTGTAACCCTCCGATAGGGCCGCCCTCAGAAAGTCGGCTGAGTTAGCGGCCGCGCGAGCCTTAACGCAAACCTGAGCGGCAGCGTGAACGGTGCCCCTTCCGGCATCGCGCGAGTACGCGATGACGATCCGGTCGACGTCTCGCTTGAACTTCTCGCCCGCGTGGAAGTCATGCCAAGCGTCGGTGATCGCATCCTTGAAGGGAGTGTCGGAGACTCGGGCCTTCAAAGTGAGCTTGACTTGCATGGCAACCTTGAAGGTGCTGCCATCGTCACGCTCCACCGTGCAGATGAGGTCGTCGGTGTTGAAGCCGTGGATCCGGCCTTGAAAGCGCAGCTCGACGACCTGGCTGTGCCCAACGAAGCGCGAGTCGTCACCACTCAGCAGCGCAAGCAAGTAGCTCGCCTGCACGCGCGACTCGAAGTGACCTCCCTCCCCAGAGGTGGACACGGGGCTCGAGAGCTTTTTTGGGCCTTTTTCCTTTGCCATCCTGCTGAGCATTTTGACGCAGGCCGCAGTCGCGGCCAACGGAGTGACTAGATCCGCCCAAAATCTCTATTGCGGCCTCGGTGCGGCAATGGAGGCTAGCTTTGTATAACCCTGCCTGCCAGCTAGGGGCCGGTCTCGGGCAGCGCCGACACTCGGCCCACGAAAGTGAATGTCTCAGGCCAGCCTTGACCTGTCTCTCATGCACTGAAAGGCAGTTGTGCGGGGCGGATTCAACCGGTCGATGCAAAACATTCGCTAAACATCTCAGGGGGCGTGCGAAAGCCGAGCGTATTGGGGCCGCGCCTGACGGACGACTCCCTGTAGATTCCTCTAAGAGCTTGATTAGTCATTGAAGAGTTTCCACAGCTCCGCATCCTCCGCCGCATCTCGTCGCAGAAACTCGTTAACACCGTCAGAAAATCTGGCCAAGTCCTTGGCCGAAATACCAAGATACAGGGCAACACTAAGGGGAACCACTTGCGTTTCGAAATATTCTGCCGCGAGCTGACGAAATCGAATCAACGGCTCCCGCACGGTCTCGTGTGCTGACGCGATCAGCCTTTCCGACGTCCACAAGATCCCGACCGCTGCAAGCCGAAAAACAGCGGCCTGTCCTGCAAATTCCGCACGCCGCAAGGCGCAAGCCAATGCGCCTAGCGACCAGAGCGATGGCCTAGCTGCGAGCTCGTATATTCGCTCCGCCCACAAGTCCTGCAGTACGAGTCCTGCAGAAAATCCCGGTTCGTCTGAGTGAAGCAACAAGTCGCGGTATCTTCCTGGAAGCAAACGCGCGCACTCCAGAACCTCTCGCGCATAGAGTGGTCTCGGGTCCAGCAAATACCAAACGGGCGTATCAAACCAAGCGGCAGTCCCTGGATAGGACGCCTCGCCGTGCTGCACCCACTTTCCTCTACATCCGGGCTGCCGCTTAACCTCGACAGCGTTTGCTCCTCGAAAATAGCGGCCCAGTTGATTACTTTCCTCGTCGCGCTGGAGTCCGACACGCGCGGCGATATCCTTTTCCAGCTTCTTCGGGTCAGTTATGCCCGCGACCAGAGCGAGGTTTCGAGCCCAGATCTGGGCTCTGAGTCGTTCGAATTTTGATGAGTTTCGACCCATTGTTCCCAATGACTTGCGACAAAAGTGAGCTTGGCAAAATCCGGTCTATTTAACGCCGGAAATTTACCCTACTACTTCATGTCATTTTGGTGCACATTCGGCGCAAACAGCTGAATTCGACAGCAAAAATGCCCGAAACGACCGATCTGTTCTCCCGCCTGCTTGAACGCTATGGCG
>CAZJKR010000010.1:5745-9614 GCA_964546615.1 uncultured Curvibacter sp. | reverse complement strand
CGAGCTCATTGAACTCAAAGAGCTGGCCCCTCTCCTGAAATACCCCAGTGCCACGGCTCTGCGGCGAGCTATCGACAGCAATCGCCTCGACCTCAGGCTGGTCGCCATCGGGCGCCGCCGGGTCGCTGCTACCCAAGACGTCGCCGAGCTGCTGGTCGAGTCAGGACTGTTTCGGTCATGAAGAAGGCTGTGCCTCTCCGATCATCCGGGCTGGCACCTTGCCCTGTTTGCACCAAGTGCAATCCCCGACTGGCCACGTGCTCGATCGGGTGCCCCGTGTCTCGTCAAAACCGGAAAGGAGTCGCCATGCTCGATAGCTCTTAGCGCACAGCGTGGGGAAAAAGAAAACGGCCCGAAACTGTTAGAGCAGCTTCAGGCCGTGGGTACGCAAGTGTTGCATAACGACTTGGTGCCGACAGTATCCCCCAGGTTCTCTTCCCTGTCAACGGTGCACCCGCACCGTTGAGGGAGAAGTGCTGCCTGAAACCCGCTTCTGCGGCATCTGGCGATGCCGGGACGTCACGCGTAGGTCAATGACCAGGCACGCTGTGGCGTCCGATGCCGGGCTGACCGATAACCAACCCGGCGCCCACGACCAAGACCTCGCCCTCACCCCGCACGGATATGGAGGGCGACGCGTCCTGGCGTACCTAACTTCCAATTCTGCTGGGCATTGCCCAGCTCGCCTCGCGTGGACATCGTTATGCACATTCAATCTGTCACCCTCTCCCCTGCGGACTCACTCGCTCGCAAAGTGGTTACCCGCTCCAAAGCCCGCTGCACCGGCAAATGGCCCAGCTGGAAGACTGGCCGAATGACTCAATGGGAGTCACTCCATGAGCGTAACGCCTTCATCCTGCTCGACTGCGATACGCAGGTGCGCATTTACAAAGAGCAGCCTGCCGTCATTCAATACGAGATTGCAGGTCGTAGCTTCCGTCATTTCCCGGATGTCTTGGCAACGCACCGACATCATCAGGAATTTCTGGAGATCAAACCTGCCAGGCAAGCCATGGATCCTGAGGTCCAGGCCCGAACGGCACTCATGGAGCGGGAATTGCCGCGCTTTGGGTATCGGTACCGATTGCTGCTCGCTGAAGACCTGGCGCTGCAGCCGCGTCTGAGCAATTGCCTCTATCTGGCGCGCCACGGCCGGCGGCCGGTCCATGTCCATGCGATCGAGGAGGCCCGGCGCATGTTCAGCCAATACGGCCGCCTGCGCTGGATCGATATCCAATCAGGCGCCCTCGGAGTAAGGGGCTTGTCTGTAGCTTGCCGCCTGGTTCTGGAGGGCCGTGTGACCTTTGACCTGGACCAGAAGTTGAGCCCATCCACTCTGTTGCATTGGTTCAATACCTCCAAGGGGGGCCAGTGATGGGCAAGCACACATTCAGCGCTAACGCGCGCATCCAGATCGACGGCCGAGAACATCACCTGGTCCGCAAAGTCACGGACGACACTTGGCAGATCGAGGAATTCACGACCCGGCGCATTTCCGAGCTTTCTCAGGAGGAGCTACAAGCGCTATACGCCGAGGGACGCTTGATTTTCCTGTCCGACTACGACAAAGCCATCACGACCTTCAAGCGGACGAAGCAACCAGTCACCCTCAGCGACGCAGACTGGCTCACGGCCAGAAGGCGCCGTGCCTATGTACTTGGCATCAAGGGCTTGCCCCGCAATCACAAACTTCTGGCGCACGCCATCACGGGCGTCCACACCGCACTCAACGACTCAGCCAAAAAGCCGAGTACATGTTCAGTCTTGCGCTGGCACGACCGCTATTACGCATGCGGAGAAGACATCCACAGCCTGGTCCCAGGATTTTCCCAAGTCACGCACCGTAAACCTCGTTATCCGGAGGAACTTCTGAGCCTGATAGAGCAAGCCATAGACGATATCTACCTGAAGCCAGAGCGGGCCAGCGTTGAGGAGACGCTGAATCACGCCATCACGGCTGTGACCAAGGAGAACCAGCTGCGCCCCAAGCAGCTGCAACTCCCTCGGCCTACACGTCGCTTGCTACGACGCCTCATCGACCGCATTCCTGCCTTTGACCGATGCGCAGCCCGCCACGGCGAGACCTATGCCAAGCGCAAATTTCGTGCGGTATTGAATCATCAAACCACGCAGGCGCCGCTGGAACGGGCGGAAATCGACCATACGGTCCTCAATATGATCGTGGTGGACGACGAGAGTAGCCTGCCTCTGGGTCGCCCCTACCTCACAGTCTGTATCGACAGCCACACCCGCTGCATCCTGGGAATCTACATTGGCTTTGAACCTCCCAGTTACCTTTCCGTAGCCCAGTGTTTGCGCCACGCCTTTCTGCCCAAGACAGATCTGACCCAGCGCTATCCGGAGATAGTTCATCCGTGGGAGGCACATGGGGTGATGGCGGTCCTGGTGGTCGACAATGGCCAGGAGTTTCACAGCGTCGCACTCGAACTCGCTTGCGAAGCTTTTGGCGTGGAAATCCACTACACCCCGCGCAAAACACCTTGGCTCAAGGGCAAGATCGAACGTTTTCTGGGCACGCTGAACCGCGAAGTAGCCCATATCTCGCCGGGCACGACCTTCGAGAACATTCTTACGCGGGAAGACTACGACTCGGCCCGCCACGCTGTCGTCAGTTTGAGCGTCCTGAAGGAGGTCATCCATCGCTGGATCGTCGATGTGTACCATGAGCGCCTGCACCGCGGCTTGAGGACCACGCCTGCAGCGGCCTGGAAAACCTCGATCACCGTCGACGAGATCCCTTTGCCTGACGACCCCAAACGTCTGGACGCCCTGCTCGGGCGCCCATACAAGAGGATGCTGTCGCACCAAGGGATTGAGTTCGACAGCCTGTTTTACAACTCGCCGGAGTTGATTGACCTGCGCCGTCGCTTCGGCGCAAAACTCGAAGTGGACATCCGTGTCGACGACTCGGATCTCGGCAGTGTTCATGTCATCGGTCCGGACGGCGAGATCTATGAAGTTCCCGCACTCAACAGCGACTACGCCAAGGGCCTGACGCGGTGGCAACACAAGATCGTCCGGCGCTATGCCGGTCGCGTCCTGGGGCGGCACGACGATACCGGGTGGCGTGAAGCCAAGCGTCAGATCACCGAGATCGTGCGCAAACGGCTGGGTCTGGGTAAGTCGCGCAAGACGATGAGCCGCGGCGCTCGCTTCACCCACGCGGGCGACGAGGAGGTTCCGCTGCGCAAAGGCTCAAGCGCCAAAGCGGGCTCAAAGATGCCAGTGGGCAAGGCCCCCAAAGAGCTGCCGTCGGCCAGTGCCGCCGTTGCCCCCCGCAACCAAGGCTTGCCCCGGTCGTCGGGTCTGCATACGGTGCCCGGAGAGGCGAACCTCGAACCGATCCAGCTTCCCATGCCCAAGGCGTTTGGCGCCTTGCTGCGTGACCGGCGTGCCTCGCCCTGACCCAACTCCGGCGCTGAATCCTTGCGGGCACAGGACCTACAAACCTAATAGCTCCTTCTGTCGCAGCCCGCTCGGATTCAGGCTCACCAACCCTTGATTAACTTCATCCTAGAGAGCATTGCCCATGGACATCAGATACATCATCGACAGCATCCTCGTCCCCCACAGCGCCTTCACCCACGCGCTCGATAAACTGGAACAGTGCTATGTCTACGCACCAGGCGCCAGTGAACCCGTGTGCCTGGCGGTCATAGGCGAATCAAGAACGGGTAAGAGCCGGGTAATCGAGGAGTTTTGTCACCGCCATCCGCCAACACGACTTCCACAGGGCATGTCGGTCCCTATTCTGCGTGTCAGGACGCCTTCCTTCCCGACAGTGAAGGGTCTGGTGGAGTTGCTGCTCGGAGCCATAGGAGACCCGCGATTTACGACCGGAACGGAAA
>CAZJKR010000010.1:321-5735 GCA_964546615.1 uncultured Curvibacter sp. | reverse complement strand
CCAAACGGTGATGTACCAGGTTGCCGATTGGCTCAAGATCCTGGCCGACGAGTCCCGTTGTGCCCTGGTAGTAGCCGGTTTACCCACCTGCCGGGCCGTCATCGACCAAAACGAGCAATTGGCCGGCCGCTTCGCCGCGCCCGTTGTCATGCCTCGACTTGATTGGGCTATTGAGTCAGATCGGCTGGAGTTCTTGGCGATCCTGCAAGCGTTTGATGAAGTCATGGCCGGCGTCCTGGATTGCCCAACCCTGGCCGGCGAGGAAATGGCATTCCGGTGCTACTGCAGCTGCGGTGGTCTGATCGGCATCCTCTCCAAATTCCTGCGCCAGCTGGTCTGGAACGCCTCGACCTCCAACCGGAAGGTCCTGAAGCTGAAGGATCTGCAGGAAGCCCACAAGCAATCGATCTGGTCCATCCAGCGGGAGGGCACCCCCATCGAACAGTCGCCACACGTCATGCCCAATCCTTTCGCAGCGGATTTCCTGAAGCAGTTCAAACGCGAGGAGTTACTTCTGTGGGCTACGCACATCGGCCGCCCTGCAATGCGCCAGCCGCGGGTCAGCCAAAGCAAAGGTCGGAAAAGTGGGCGCGACTCCGGGAGCCCAGGCTACGGCGACGCCTTTGGAGCTTGATATGTTAGTCATCACACCCCAACCTATGCCGCGCGAAAGTCTGCTTGGCTATATGCTGCGAGTCACCCAGGCCAATGGCTACGATTCGCCCTGGCACATCTATCGCCTTGCCAACCTGCAGCAGGACGAAATGAAAACGGCATGCCTGCCTGCGCACAGGCTGGCCAGTGTATTGGGACAAGATGCAGCCCGTCTGGAGGCGATGTCCTACACCCGCACCAGCGCCCGAGGTGAAACGACCTTCCGCATCGCCGAACACGACTTGGGAAGCGGTTTGATCACGCGCCCCTTCAGGCTCGTGCAACCGGGCTTGTGTCCGCTGTGTGTTCGGGAGTCGGGTTACGTCGATGCGTTTTGGGATTTGCGCATGGCTACGGCCTGTCCATTCCATCGCTGTAAGGCGCTGATGCACTGTCCGACTTGTCAATCTCCTCTGCGGCAGTTCAGGCCAGGGCCGCTCATTTGCAAATGTGGGGCCGACCTCGGCAGAGTCACCCCTGAAATAGCCGATGCCACTGAGGTGGATCTGATGAGGGTTCTGTACGCGCACCTGCATGGGGAGTACGCGATCCTAGAAGGACTGACCGCAGGACTGCCTGTAGCGGACCTGCTCGCGCTGCCGCTGCGCTCGCTGATGGTGCATGTCTTTCGCCTGGGCTCATTCGTACACAACGAGCGTGCTGGGAGACTCTCGGCAGAGGACTCTGTCCATGCGGCAGCCCAGCTGCTTGCAGATTGGCCAAACGGCCTGACGAGTTATTTGCGCCGCGAGATGGCCAGGCGCCAAGCACATGAGACCAATTTTCTGAAGTTCTACAACCGCTTTTATCAACGATTTGCCAAGAAAGGTAGTAGACGCTCAGGCGATGAGCTTCCCTGGGTGCGCCGGGTTTTCCTGGAGTTTGGGGTCATGGAGTGGGATGGAGAAGCGATCGACTCGCGCCTGGTGGCTCAGACCCACGTGCAAAGACGACGCCTCACTCAGACGGACCTCGCTCGGACGCTCGGGGTGGATGTCCGCACAATGAGCAAATGGTTGAACGCTGGCGTCGTCCATCAGACTGGTTATGTCCGGGCAAAATCTAAGCGCTGCGGCGTTGAACGTGATGCCCTGGACGGAGTCATTACGCCCAACAGCAGAGGCGAGGTTTTGGAGACCCGGATTGCGGCTGCCTATCTTGGGATTCCTGTCAGCGCGCTGCAGTTTCTCAAGGAGAACTGCCTTGTGGGTGCCCGCGACCCAAGGCTGCAGCGGCCCGGCTATTTCCGTTCGGATCTGGACAGGGTTCGGCGGCTGCTCTTGAACAAGGCAAGGCCATTGTCGCCTGATGCACACCATGACCCCGATTCGGTTTTGGTATTAGGAAGGTTCCTGAAGTTCTCGCACCCCGGAGACAAAACCATCAAGGGCAGGCTGCTAGCTGCCTTGCTGACGGATACCATTCAGGCCCTGGGGCGTACCGGAGATCAGATTTCTTCAATTCTCCTGAAGAAGACTGACGTTGGTGTCTTGCTGTGCAAGGAGTCGAGCGGTGACTGATCCTTTAGCGGTTGAACGCTCGGGGAGCACAAGCCGCTTTGAGTCCGCCAACCAGTTTTTTTGGTGGGGATACTCACTGCTAGGTGTCACCAAAACAGAGCCTGACACTGGCGATGCTGCCGCTAGAGTAAGACAAACGCCGCTGCGCAACTGGACTGTACCCGTTTCTTTGTCGTACTTAGCTATCGCGCCATTTCCGCTAAAGCGCGCGAACGTTTCATCAGCCAGATCACCCCATCATTGCTGAGATCCCAGCCCTGCCCCCTTACTCTGACTTCCGTTTCTTTGTAAAACACGTCGAGGTCAGTAATCAGACCCGCCGCTTGTTTGCGCAGCGTCCGCGCCGCCAATTGCTGGGCCAGGTCTTCGCAGTACTCCCAACGCTCGCGCAACTCGGCTTGAGTTAGTCCGACTATGAAGTGTCCATCTATCTTGCGTGCCAAGTATTTGGTTTGCGCACCAGGGAGCGTGCAGCAGTGTTGCCGCGTGGAAAGTCCTCAGGAACGCCGCTCATGCTATTGGTACTCACGGATAGGTCGGGATCGTCTATGGGACCGCGTGCAGTCCACCGGACTGATCCCCGGTCGACAGCGACATAGAGTCTGGGGCCGTAAATCCGCTTCTGTTTCTACGCGCCTTGAAGGTAGCGCTCAAGTTGGGCAACAACCCTGGTCAGTCCAGCTTCAAGAGACATCGTATCCAGCGGAATGCCGCCGATGGCCTTGTTATTGGTCCGTAGCCATTGTGTTCCAGCGATCTGGTCTTCGCCCAGCAGAGCAGCCAATGCCACCTGCAAGCGAATAATCAGCAGGCTCCGCTGACCGGCACTCGAAACTGGCTGAATCAGTAATTCAGCGGACCGCAGGAGATCGACTTGGTCTACCGCCATCCCGATCGTCCTCGCAAGTTCAAGATTGTCCAGTCCGAGCATTTCAGCGGCCCGGAGTGTTGCGCGAGTCAGCACTTTCGCCGGTTCTAATGCCATGCCTTCCTCGACTTATTTTGATGTGAGAATTGCTTCTCACTGTACACCTTGTTTTCCGCTCCAAGCTCATCGCAAAATGGCCTGAATCATGAAGGAACTACTTGATGGAGCTGGCGGCGACCTGCTAAAAATCTCCAATCAAATCAATGGGTTACGTATCAATGATTGAGATTCAGTTTGAAAGTCTTGGAAAGTTTCATCGATAACGTCCACGCATCAAGAAAATCTCATCGATAACGGTCAGTTGGTATCAGCCTAAAGTGTTAAACAGGCGCATAAGTACCTGATATATATAGAAGTCCAGTGTCAATCTAACTGTCAACCTACAGCAGTCCTAGTTCTGTCGAACTATTGGCCGCGGGCGGGGCCTGGGTTACGCTGTCGCTGTCTGCAAAATCTTTCTTGAACGCCACGCCATGACATCTGCCCTCAGCCTCGAAGCCACCGCCTCCGCCATCCTGCGCAGCATGCCGGAGGCCCTGATCTTCTGCGACCTGGAGGGCATCATCCGCGTCTGGAACGGTGGTGCCGAAAAGGTCTTCGGCTGGTCGGCCACCGAGGCCGTCGGCCAGAGCCTGGACCTGATCATCCCCGAGCGCATGCGCCGTGCGCACTGGGACGGCTTCAACCAGGCCATCGAACGCGGCGGCGTCAAGCCCGGCCGCACGTCCATGATCACGCGCTCGCTGCACAAGAGCCTCGAATCCATCTACGTCGACATGAGCTTCGAGATGGTGAAGGACGAACAGGGCCGCATGCTGGGGTCACTGGCCGTGGCACGCGATGCCACCGCGCGTTTCACCGAGGAGAAGGCGCTGCGCAAGCAGCTGGCCGAGCTCACGGCGAAGCCGGCGGCTTGAAGGGTCAGAGGATGGGAACCGCCCTGCCCGGCTTCGACGCGCCGGCCGTCGGTTTCGAGCAGCCCTATGCGATGCTCGAAGCCTGCCATGAACGTGTGCAGCGCAGCCTGGACCTGCTGGGCCGGCTGCTGGACCATGTCGCGCAGAAAGGCCACGACGACCAGACCCGCTCCGCTGCCGCCGATGTGCTGCGTTATTTCGACATCGCCGCGCCGCTGCACCACGCCGACGAGGAGACGCATGTCTTTCCGCTGCTGCTGGCGCAAGGCGACGCCGAACTGCGCGTCCTGGTGCAACGGTTGCACGCCGAGCATCAGCGGATGCAGACTTTGTGGGCCCAGGTGCGCCAGCCGCTGTTGCGCTGGTGCGAACCGGACTGCACCGAGCGACCTGAGACTGCCACGCGCGAGGCCGTCGCGCAGTTTCGCGCCATCTACGGCGCGCACATCGCCAACGAGGAAGGTCTGGCCTTCCCGGCCGCACGCGCGCGCATGGATGCGGCCACGCTGGCCGACATGGGCCGGCAGATGCAGGCCCGACGCCAGACCTGAGCCCTAGTTGCGCACCACGAACACCGGCAGGTGCGAGTGGGACAGCACGCGCTGCGCGACGCTGCCCAGAACGATCTTCTCCAGGCCATGCCGGCCATGCGAACCCATGACGATCAGATCGGCACCGGCGGTCTGGGCGGCGTCCAGGATGCCGCGCCAGGTGGCGTGCTCCTCCACCACCCGGGTCTGCACCGGCACCCCGACCTCCTGCAAGGCCTGTTGCGCCGCCTGGGTGGCCTGGGCGGCTTCCGCCGAGGCCGCACTGAGGTACTCGGCCTGACCGTAGGCGAAATCGCTGCCCAGGCCGGTGAAGGGGTAGGGGTCGATGACATAGATCACCGTCACCACACTGCCAAACGCCTTGGCCAGGCCGGCAGCCTTCTCCACCGCCTTCTGGGCCGTCTCGGAACCGTCCACCGGAACCAGAATGTGCTTGAACATCGCTTACCTCCTTCGATCATCAATGTGCCGGCTGACCGCGGTCAGCCGGCGCGGAACTGCACCTCAGGGCCGCGCTGGCGCATCGCCCTGGAAACCGCCTGCTCGGAGCGTGACCACCAGCGTATCACGGTGACCGGCCGCGGCCAGCGGCTGGATCGGCGTGGTTTCATGGATCACGCGCGCATCGTCGAGCAGCAGCAGCGACCACGGCTCACTCAGGGTGAAGCGCTGGCCGTTGGGGCCGTCGGCCTCGAACACCCGCGTCTCGCCGCCCTTGACACCGTCGCGCGCCAGCAGGAAGACCGCCACCAGATCGACGCCGTCGCGGTGCGCGCCCTCGGGCGTCGGCCGGCCGATGCCGTCGGTGGTGTCGATGCGGAACTGGTGCGCCTCCACGAACCAG
>CAZJKR010000010.1:0-311 GCA_964546615.1 uncultured Curvibacter sp. | reverse complement strand
GCGCCCCGCGCAGGTCCGAACAGACCGCCCCCAGCCAGCGCAGCAGACCGGTCCAGACCGGTTGCTGCAGCAGGGCCGGTGCCATGGGCTCGAACAGGCGCTGCATGCCGCCGTGCAGGGCGTTGTATTCCAGCGGCTGCCAGTGCGCACGGTGCGGCACCTGGCGCACCGCCCCGCCCTCGACCACAAAACAGGCATGGCGCCTTCGCCGGTAGCGCCCGCCGTCCTTGAGGTAGGCATCGGGTGGCAGATCGTCCCAGAACGGCAGCAGGGCCTGCAGCCCGGCCGGGGCGCAGCCGCTGGCGGCCGCG
>CAZJKR010000009.1:28777-32331 GCA_964546615.1 uncultured Curvibacter sp. | reverse complement strand
CACTTCGTGATCGAGACCGGGCGACCTTCGGTCGGCACGCTGGTGAACATGATCGTGATGCAGCTCGAGCTGGCGGGGCTGCTGCCGTCGTCGTGAGTCTGGCGCAGACACTGTGCCAGAGGCAAGTGCCCTAAACTCGGGGCTATGCAGTCTTCCATCGACATTTCGACCCGCTTGGCCGCACGGGTGGAGATCAGCCTGGGCGAGCGCAGCTATCCGATCATGATCGGCCGCGCCTTGCTGGCTGATCCGAACACCTTTGCAGGTCTGCCGCGTGCCGCGCAGGCGCTCATCGTGACCAACACCACGGTCGCACCCCTGTACGCCCCTGCCTTGCAGGCTGTTTTGCAGACGCACTTCGCGACCGTTCACGTGCTGGCACTGCCGGATGGTGAGGAATTCAAGACCTGGGAAACGCTGAACCTGGTTTTTGATGCCTTGCTGACCCATGGGTGCGACCGCAAGACCGTGTTGTTCGCCCTGGGCGGGGGTGTCGTGGGCGACATGACCGGCTTTGCTGCAGCCAGCTACATGCGTGGCGTGCCCTTTGTGCAGGTGCCCACCACCCTGCTGGCCCAGGTCGATTCGTCGGTCGGCGGCAAGACCGCAATCAATCACCCGTTGGGCAAGAACATGATCGGCGCCTTTTACCAGCCGTTGCGCGTGGTGTGCGATCTCGACACGTTGACGACCTTGCCTCCGCGGGAGTTGAGTGCCGGTCTGGCCGAGGTCATCAAGTACGGACCGATTGCCGACATGGCCTTTCTTGACTGGATCGAAGCCCATGTCGACGCGCTCATGGCGCGCGATGCAGACAGTCTGGCCCAGGCAATCCGGCGCAGTTGCGAGATCAAGGCCGAGGTGGTGGGGCAGGATGAACGCGAATCGGGCCTGCGGGCCATTCTCAATTTCGGCCATACCTTCGGTCATGCCATCGAAGCCGGACTGGGTTATGGCGAGTGGCTGCACGGCGAAGCGGTTGCTTGTGGCATGGTGATGGCGGCCGAACTGTCGCGCCGGCTGGGGCTGGTCGATGCCGCTTTCGTGGCACGCCTGCGCGGCCTGATCGGCAAGGCCGGTCTGCCCGTGGTCGGGCCGACGCTGTCGGTGCAGGACAATGCCGGTCGCTACCTGGAGCTCATGCGTCTGGACAAGAAATCCGAAGCGGGCGAAATCCGCTTCGTGGTCATCGACGGGCCGGGCCGTGCGGCCGTGCGTGGCGTAGCCGACGCGCTGGTGCGTGAAGTCATCGATGTCTGTTGCGTCTGATTTTGCTATGCATTTGATAGCTGAGGGCGCATTGTTTACGGTCGTCAAGTGCCAATTTGGCTGCAAGCCATGATGCTCGCCACTTACGCCTGTGATCCGTCCCGCAGCCGTGGTCGACGCCATGTCGAGGCGGCGGCGCCAACCCGCACCGAGTTTCAGCGCGACCGCGACCGCATCGTTCACAGCACCGCGTTCCGACGGCTGGTCTACAAGACGCAGGTCTTTCTCAACCATGAAGGCGATCTGTTCCGGACCCGTTTGACGCACTCGCTGGAGGTGGCTCAACTGGGGCGATCGATCGCACGGACGCTGGGCTTGAACGAGGATCTGGTGGAAGCGATTGCACTGGCGCACGATCTGGGTCACACGCCCTTCGGTCATGCAGGACAGGATGCACTGAATGATTGCATGGCCGGTCACGGCGGCTTCGAGCACAACCTGCAGAGTCTGCGCGTGGTGGATCAGCTGGAAGAGCGCTACCCCGAATTCGATGGCCTGAATCTCACCTTCGAGACGCGCGAAGGCATTCTCAAGCATTGCGCGCGCGCGAATGCCGAAATGCTGGAGGCGGCCGAGCCGGCTGGTGTCGGACAGCGTTTTCTGGCGCGCACGCAGCCCAGCCTGGAAGCGCAGCTGTGCAACCTGGCCGACGAGATTGCCTACAACGCGCACGATATTGATGACGGCGTGCGTTCGGGGCTGATCTCGCTCGAGCAGCTCGCCGAGGTGCCGCTGTTCGAGGTGTTCCGTCAGGCGACACTGCAGCAGCATCCCGGTCTGGGCGAGGCGGCGCAAGGTCGCCGGCTGCTGTACGAGGTAATCCGCCGCATGCTCAGTGCACAGGTGTACGACGTGATCGATGCGACCGGAGAGAAACTCCGGGCGGCCGAGCCGCAAAGCGTCGATGCGGTGCGGGTCTTGCCGGCGCTGGTCGGCTTCAGCGAGGACATGCGGCGCAAGTCGGTTGTCCTCAAGCAGTTCCTGTTCCAGAACCTGTACCGCCATCCGCAGGTGGTGCAGACCACCGGGCAGGCGCGCCAGGTGATCGAGGAGCTGTTTGAGGCCTATCTTGCGACCCCGCAGGAAATGCAGGCCGGTTTCGCCGCACGTGCACAGGCTGCGCGGGACCGGGCGGGCGAATGCGGGCCGGTGCCGCGGGTCGTGGCCGACTACATTGCCGGCATGACCGATCGTTTTGCATGGCGCGAACATGAGCGCCTGACCGGGCGGAGACTGCTGGCATGAGACTGGTGCAGAGCCGGTCCCGCCCCGCGGTCGATCCGGCGCTGGTGGTGATCCTTGCCGGCGTCAGTGCCGCGCTGCATGTGGGCAAGTTGTCGCCCGCCTTGCCGGCGCTGCGCGATGCGCTGGGGGTGAGCCTGTTGCAGGCGGGATTTCTGCTCTCCCTGGTCCAGTTTGCCGGTATGACGCTGGGCTTGGCCGTGGGGCTGGCCGCCGATGGCCTGGGGCTCAAGCGCAGCATGCTGGCTGGCCTGATGGTGTTGTTTGTCGCCTCATTGCTGGGCGGCTGGTCGCAGGACGTTTCCACCTTGCTGGTATTGCGTGCCATCGAGGGCCTGGGCTTTCTGCTGGTGTCGATGCCGGCGCCGAGCCTGATCCGTCATCTGGTCGCGTCCGAGCGCATGAGCACCATGCTGGGCCTGTGGGGCGCCTACATGCCGTTGGGCACGGCCAGTGCACTGCTCTGCGGGCCGCTGGTCATCGCGCTGGCCGGTTGGCAGTCCTGGTGGTGGGGCTTGGCCTGGCTGACGCTGCTCATGGCGCTATGGCTCTGGCTGGTGGTGCCGCCCGATCAGGCGCGTGCCGTGGGGCATGCCATGCAGCAGACCCGGCCCGCGGCGGCGGCATCAGCCGCCGATACCTGGCATGATCGCTTGCGGCAGACCCTCAGTGCTCCCGGCCCCTGGCTGGTGGCAGTGAGCTTTGCGGTGTATTCGGGGCAGTGGTTGGCGGTGATCGGTTTTCTGCCCACCATCTATGCCCAGGCCGGAGTGGCGGGCGGCGCGACGGCGGTGCTGACGGCGCTGGTCGCCGCCGTCAACATGGTGGGCAATATCGCTTCCGGGCGCTTGCTGACGCGCGGGGTGCCCGCACGGCGCCTGCTCTACATCGGTTTTGGCGTCATGGGCCTGGGCACCCTGCTGGCTTTCGTGACGTTCCCGCTGGCGTTTGGCGCAGCGGGCCTGCCGCCGATGGTCCGGTTTGTCGCGGTGCTGCTGTTCTCCATGGTGGGCGGCATGATCCCTTCATTAATCGTCATGAGG
>CAZJKR010000009.1:25767-28767 GCA_964546615.1 uncultured Curvibacter sp. | reverse complement strand
GCTCGCGCCGAGCGAGCGCACGGTCTCGACCACGGTGGGCTGGATGCAGCAGTGGGCCGCGATGGGCCAGTTTGCCGGCCCGCCCCTGGTGGCCTGGGTAGCCACGGGTGTGGGCGGCTGGCACTGGACCTGGGCGGTCACCGGTGCCTGCTCGATCGCCGGCATGCTGTTGGCCACCCAGCTCGGACGCAGGAGCCGGCCGTGAGCTTGACCGATCACGACGAACTCGCCATGGCCGTGGTGCGCGACATGCAGGCCTGGCTGGAGCGGGCCGTCATCGGTCTGAATCTGTGCCCTTTTGCCAAGAGCGTGCAGGTCAAAGGGCAGATCCACCATGTCGTCAGCTTGGCCACCGAGGTGACGGCCCTGCGTGAGGACTTGGTGCGTGAACTGATGGCCTTGCAGGCAGCCGATCCCGAGGCACGGGACACCACCTTGCTGATGGCACCACTGTGTCTGCAGGATTTCCTCGATTTCAATGACTTTCTCGATGAGGCCGATGCGGCGCTGTCGGCGTTGCAGTTGGACGGCGTGCTGCAGATTGCGAGCTTTCATCCGCAGTTCCAGTTCGCTGGCACCGGACCCGACGACATCACCAACCACACCAACCGCGCACCCTGGCCGACGCTGCATCTTCTGCGCGAGGCCAGCATCGACCGTGCAGTGCAGGCCTTTCCCGAGGCCGAAAGCATCTATGAGAAGAACATGCTGACCCTGGAGCAGCTCGGCCATGCCGGCTGGAAGGCCTTGAATGTCGGACCTGGCCAGCGACCGAGCGCGGCAGAGGGTGCGCTGCCGGACGGCAAGGACCCTGCGACACCATGAAAAATCCTGACAGAAAGACCCGTCGTGCGCCAACGACGGCCCCCGCCGCCGATGCCGACATCAGGCCGGGGCAGTCGATCGAACTGCTGAAGGAATTGCACATCCTGACGCGTGAGGGCCGGCTCAACCAGGACTCGCGCCGCAAGCTCAAGCAGGTCTACCACCTGTTCCAGTTCATCGAGAAGCTGTTGCTGGAGCTGCAGGCTGAGCGGGCTGGCGTCGCAGGGCCCGACATCACACTGGCCGATCATGGTGCCGGCAAGTCCTACCTCGGCTTCATCATCTACGACCTTTTTTTCAAGCAGCATGCCGGTGGCCATATCTATGGCATCGAGACGCGGCCGGAACTGGTGCAGCGTTCGTGCGAGTTGGCGCAGCGACTGGGTTTCGAGCGCATGTCCTTTCTCAACTTGAGCGTGGCCGAGTCGGCCCGATCGGAGGATTTGCCGGAACGCATCGATGTCGTGACGGCGCTGCATGCCTGCGACACCGCGACCGATGATGCCATCGCCTTCGGTCTGCAGAAACAGGCGCGTTTCATGGTGCTGGTACCCTGCTGCCAGGCCGAGGTGGCCCGAGTGCTGAACTCCGGCAAGGCGCTGTCCTTGTCGCGCACGCCGCTGTCGGAGCTGTGGCGCCACCCCTTGCACACCCGAGAACTCGGCAGCCAGATCACCAACGTGCTGCGCTGTCTTTACCTGGAGGCCTGGGGCTACCAGGTGACGGTGACGGAACTGGTGGGTTGGGAGCACAGTCTCAAGAACGAGCTGATCATCGCGCGCTACACCGGGCAGAAAAAGCGCGCAGCGGCGCTGCGACTGGGGGCTATCCTGGAGGAGTTCGGACTCACCTCGTTGCTTCAGACGCGGTTTCAATTGCCCTCAGGTCAACCGGTGATCGAGGACGGCGTTGGTCGGTGATCAGCAATGCTCCCGGGCGGGGGCTTGATCGGTGGCATGGTTTAAACATGGGATGAAAGTTGGCAACATGAAAAAATTATCTGTCTTGCTGCTAGTTCTGGTGCTGACAGCCTGCGCCACCAGCAGCCCGGACGTGATCCAGCGTGGTGATGCGCAGCGACTGTCGGTGGTGGAAGATGGGACGGTGCTGTCCGTGCGCCCGGTGACAGTCGAAGGTAGCCAGTCCGGTGCGGGCGCCGCTGCTGGCGGTGTGGTGGGCGGCTTGGCAGGCTATGGCGCCGGCAGCAACCAGCGTGAAGGGCAGATCATCGGTGTGCTGGGTGCCGTGGCTGGTGTGGTGGCAGGCAATGCCATCGAACGCATGGGTACCCGGGAGGAGGCCTACGAGATTCTGGTGCAACTCAAGAACGGCGACCGACGTGCCGTGGTTCAAGCCAAAGGGACGGAAGTCTTTGCGCCGGGAGATGCCGTGGTGTTGGTGACCACCGGCGGCAAGGTGCGTGTCAGCAAGGCACCCCAATAATCGGGGTCACAAATAATCGGGGTCAGATTCCAATTATGATGATGCAAACCAGTTCTTTGCATTCATCATGGCACGACTTCCCCGTCTGACGGTTCCTGGCCACCCGCACCACGTCATCCAGCGCGGCAACAATCGACAGGCGATTTTCACATCGACGGCGGATCGCGTGCATTTTCTGGCGCTGCTGGATGACAATGCGCGGAAGTTTGGCGTCGCCATCCATGCCTATGTCTTGATGGACAACCATTTCCATTTGCTGGTGACGCCGCACACCGATACGGCGATGCCTCAAATGCTGCAGGCTATCGGCCGCAGTTATGTGCGTTATTTCAATGATGCACAGCATCGTAGCGGCACCCTTTGGGAGGGGCGTTACAAATCCACCCTGATCGAGACCGAGCGCTACCTCTTGGCGTGCATGGTCTATATCGACCTCAATCCGGTGCGCGCCGGCTTGGTGGCACAGGCGCGTGACTACCTATGGTCCAGCCACCGACATTATGTCGGCCTTCAAGTTGACAAAATCATCACCCCTCATCCTTTGTATTGGGATTTGGGGAATACACCATTTGCCCGCGAGGCGAAATACGCAGACTTGGTACAGGCAGGAGTAAGCGCATCCCAGCAAGAAGCGTTGACAAAGGCGACCTTGCATGGTTGGGCATTGGGCGAAGCGGGATTTGTGAGTGAACTTCAGAAGCAGACAAGTCGTCGACTCAGCAAAGTTTCGGC
>CAZJKR010000009.1:23903-25757 GCA_964546615.1 uncultured Curvibacter sp. | reverse complement strand
TGATCCGTTGAGTTGTCGTTGTCGAAATAGAAATAGATGTGTCCCTAATTAAATTATGAACGAATTGGTCAACAGATAATTGGAATCTGACCCCGATTATTTTTCTTGGCATTGTTGTTGCGGTGCACTATGCTTACACCCCCTGTGAAATATTGAGGAGTGCGCCATGACAACGGCTGCCGAAATCCAGCATCTGCAAAAAACCGGCCTGTATTCAAGCACCAGCGAGCATGACGCCTGTGGCGTTGGATTCGTGGCGCACATCAAGGGCGTCAAATCCCATGACATCGTGCAAGGCGCACTCAAGATCCTGGAAAACCTGGATCATCGCGGTGCCGTGGGGGCCGACAAGCTGATGGGTGACGGCGCGGGCATCCTGATTCAGTTGCCTGACGCGCTCTACCGCGAAGAGATGGCCAAGCAGGGCGTTGAGTTGCCGCCGCTGGGCGAATACGGCGTCGGCATGATCTTCCTGCCGAAAGAGCATGCCTCGCGCCTGGCCTGTGAGCAGGAGATGGAGCGCGCCATCAAGGCCGAGGGGCAGGTGCTGCTGGGCTGGCGCGATGTGCCGGTCAACCGCGAGATGCCGATGTCGCCCACTGTGCGCGAAAAGGAACCGGTGCTGCGCCAAGTCTTCATCGGCCGTGGCAGCGACGTCATCGTGCAGGACGCCCTGGAGCGCAAGCTGTATGTGATTCGCAAGACCGCCAGCGCCGCTATCCAGGCCCTGCAGCTCAAGCACAGCAAGGAATACTACGTGCCGAGCATGTCCAGCCGCACCGTGGTCTACAAGGGGTTGCTGCTGGCTGATCAAGTGGGCACCTACTACCTGGATCTACAGGACAAGCGCTGCGTCTCGGCCCTGGGCCTGGTGCACCAGCGCTTCTCGACCAACACCTTCCCCGAATGGCCGCTCGCCCACCCCTACCGCTATGTGGCGCATAACGGTGAGATCAACACCGTCAAGGGCAACTACAACTGGATGAAGGCGCGCGAAGGCGTGATGTCCTCGCCGGTGCTGGGCGCTGATCTGCAGAAGCTCTACCCGATCAGCTTTGCCGACCAGTCTGATACCGCCACCTTCGACAACTGCCTGGAACTGCTGACCATGGCCGGCTACCCGATCAGCCAGGCCGTGATGATGATGATTCCCGAGCCGTGGGAACAGCACACCACCATGGACGAGCGCCGCAAGGCTTTTTATGAGTACCACGCCGCCATGCTCGAGCCCTGGGATGGCCCGGCGTCCATCGTGTTCACCGACGGCCGTCAGATCGGCGCCACCTTGGACCGCAACGGCCTGCGTCCCTCGCGCTACTGCATCACCGACGACGATCTGGTGATCATGGGCTCCGAGTCCGGCGTGTTGCCAGTGCCGGAAAACAAGATCGTGCGCAAATGGCGCCTGCAGCCGGGCAAGATGTTCCTGATCGACCTGGAGCAGGGCCGCATGATCGACGATGAGGAGCTCAAGGCCAATCTGGCCAACAGCAAGCCCTACAAGCAGTGGATCGAGAACCTGCGCATCAAGCTCGACGATGTCGAAACCGGGGCCGCCGAGCATGTGGCGGCGGGTGGGGTCAGCCTGCTGGACCGTCAGCAGGCCTTCGGCTTCACGCAGGAAGACCTGAAATTCCTGATCGCCCCGATGGCTGCCGCCGGCGAAGAAGCCATCGGCTCCATGGGCAACGACAGCCCGCTGGCGGTGCTGTCCGACAAGAACAAGCCGCTGTACAACTACTTCAAGCAGCTGTTCGCCCAGGTGACCAACCCGCCGATCGACCCGATCCGTGAAGCGATTGTGATGTCGCTGGTGTCCTTCATCGGTCCGAAGCCCAATCTGCTCGACATCAA
>CAZJKR010000009.1:3639-23893 GCA_964546615.1 uncultured Curvibacter sp. | reverse complement strand
CAGATAAGGCGCTTGGCCGGTGGCGAAGACGTTGCCGATGCGGCTGGAAGTCAGTCAGCCGATCCTGGACTTCTCGGACATGGTCAAGCTGCGCAACATCGAAGCCACGACCAAGGGCAAGTTCCGCAGCGCCACGCTGGACATCACCTATCCGCTGGCCTGGGGCCACGAAGGCGTGGAAGCCAAGCTGGCTTCGCTGTGCGCCGAGGCCGTGGACGCCATCAAGGGCGGCAAGAACATTCTGATCATCAGCGACCGCGGCGTCAGCCCGACGCAGGTGGCGATCCCGGCGCTGCTGGCGCTGTCGGCCATCCACCAGCACCTGGTGCGCGAAGGGCTGCGTACCTCGACCGGTCTGGTGGTCGAGACCGGTACCGCACGCGAGGTGCACCATTTCGGCGTGCTGGCAGGTTATGGCGCCGAGGCGGTCCATCCCTATCTGGCGATGGAGACGCTGGTGGCCATCCACAAGGATCTGCCCGGCGACCTGAGCGCCGACAAGGCCATCTACAACTACGTCAAGGCGATCGGCAAGGGCCTGTCCAAGATCATGTCCAAGATGGGCGTGTCCACCTACATGAGCTACTGCGGTGCCCAGCTGTTCGAAGCCATCGGCCTGAACAGCGAGACCATCGACAAGTACTTCACCGGTACGCCCAGCCGGGTCGAGGGCATCGGCGTGTTCGAGATTGCCGAGGAAGCCATTCGCATGCACCGTGCGGCTTTTGGCCACGATCCACTGCTGGCCAGCATGCTCGATGCGGGTGGCGAGTACGCCTGGCGTACCCGCGGCGAGGAGCACATGTGGACGCCGGACGCGATCGCCAAGCTGCAGCACAGCACGCGGACCAACAATTTCAGCACCTACAAGGAATACGCGCAGATCATCAACGATCAGAACAAGCGTCATATGACGCTGCGTGGTCTGTTTGAGTTCAAGGTCGACCCGGCCAAGGCGATTCCGTTGGAGGAAGTGGAGCCGGCCAGCGAGATCGTCAAGCGTTTCGCCACCGGCGCCATGTCCTTGGGCTCGATCTCCACGGAAGCGCACGCCACGCTCGCCATTGCCATGAACCGCATCGGCGGCAAGAGCAACACTGGCGAAGGTGGAGAGGATCCGGCCCGTTACCGCAACGAGCTCAAGGGCATCCCGATCAAGAAGGGCGAAACGCTCAAGAGCGTGATTGGCGACGCCCAGGTGGAAGTCGATCTGCCGTTGCAGGATGGCGATTCGCTGCGCTCCAGGATCAAGCAGGTGGCTTCCGGCCGCTTCGGCGTCACCGCCGAATACCTGGCCAGTTCGGACCAGATCCAGATCAAGATGGCGCAGGGCGCCAAGCCGGGCGAGGGCGGCCAGCTGCCGGGCGGCAAGGTGTCGGACTACATCGGCAAGCTGCGTTACTCGGTGCCGGGCGTGGGCCTGATCTCGCCGCCGCCGCACCACGACATCTACTCGATCGAAGACCTGGCGCAGCTGATCCACGACCTGAAGAACGTGGCGCCGCACGCCAGCATCAGCGTCAAGCTGGTGAGCGAGATCGGCGTTGGTACCATCGCCGCCGGTGTGGCCAAGTGCAAGAGCGACCACGTGGTGATTGCCGGTCATGACGGCGGCACCGGCGCCTCGCCCTGGTCGTCCATCAAGCATGCCGGCAGCCCGTGGGAAATCGGCCTGGCCGAGACCCAGCAGACCCTGGTGCTGAACCGCCTGCGCGGCCGCATCCGTGTGCAGGCCGACGGCCAGATGAAGACCGGCCGCGACGTCGCCATCGGCGCGCTGCTGGGTGCCGATGAGTTCGGCTTTGCCACCGCGCCGCTGGTGGTCGAGGGCTGCATCATGATGCGCAAGTGCCACCTGAACACCTGCCCGGTCGGGGTGGCGACGCAGGATCCGGTGTTGCGCAAAAAGTTCTCCGGCAAGCCCGAGCATGTGGTGAACTACTTCTTCTTCATCGCCGAAGAAGTGCGCCAGATCATGGCGCAACTGGGTATCCGCAAGTTCGACGACATGATCGGCCGCGCCGATCTGCTGGACATGAAAAAGGGCATTGAGCACTGGAAGGCGCGCGGACTGGACTTTTCCCGTCTGTTTGCGCAGCCGACGGTGCCGGCCGACGTGCCGCGCCTGCACGTGGCCCAGCAGGAGCATGGTCTGGAGAAGTCGCTTGACAACGTGCTGATCGCCAAGTCGCGTGCCGCGATTGAAAAAGGCGAGAAGGTCCAGTTCATGGAGGTGGCGCGCAACGTCAACCGCTCGGTCGGTGCCATGCTGTCCGGCGCTCTGACCAAGGTGCACCCGGAAGGTCTTCCGGACGACACCATCCGTATCCAGCTCGAAGGCACGGGCGGCCAGTCCTTCGGCGCCTTCGTCGCCAAGGGCATCACGCTCTACCTGATCGGCGAAGCGAATGACTACACCGGCAAGGGCCTGTCAGGAGGCCGCATCGTGGTGCGTCCCAGCCTCGAATTCCGCGGTGAAGCGACGCGCAACATCATCGTCGGCAACACCGTGATGTACGGTGCCACCAGCGGTGAGGCCTTCTTCAGCGGCGTGGCCGGTGAGCGCTTTGCCGTGCGTCTCTCGGGCGCCACGGCAGTGGTCGAGGGCACCGGTGACCACGGTTGTGAATACATGACCGGCGGCACGGTGGCGGTGCTGGGCAAGACGGGCCGGAACTTTGCGGCCGGCATGAGCGGTGGCGTGGCCTATGTCTACGACGAGGATGGCCAGTTTGCGACGCGCTGCAACACCGCCATGGTGTCCATGGAGAAGGTGCTGCCGGCAGCGGAGCAGGAGGCAGCCATCGATCGTGCGATCTGGCATCGCGATCAGACCGACGAGGTCCAGTTGAAGAAGCTGCTGGAGGACCACCATCGCTGGACTGGCAGCAAGCGTGCGCGCGAACTGCTCGACCACTGGAACGAGGCACGTGCCAAGTTCGTCAAGGTGTTCCCCAACGAGTACAAGCGTGCTTTGGGTGAGATCAATGCCAGGAAGGCGGTCGCTGCCCCGGCCAAGGCCGCCGGCAAAAAAGAAGCCGCTGCTGCGAAGTAAAAGCAAAGGATTGAATCATGGGAAAAGTCACCGGCTTCATGGAGTATGAGCGTCTCGAAGAGGGCTATCAGCCAGTCGGCGAGCGCGTCAAGAACTACAAGGAATTCGTGATCGGCCTGAGCGACGAGCAGGCCAAGGTCCAGGCGGCACGCTGCATGGACTGCGGCACGCCGTTCTGCAACAACGGTTGCCCGGTCAACAACATCATTCCGGACTTCAACGACCTCGTCTATCAGGGGGACTGGAAGAATGCGATCGAGGTGCTGCACTCGACCAACAACTTCCCCGACTTCACCGGCCGCGTCTGCCCGGCGCCCTGCGAGGCCGCCTGCACGCTGAACATCAACAACGATGCCGTGGGCATCAAGTCGATCGAGCACGCCATCATCGACCGTGCCTGGGAGCACGGTTGGGTGCAGCCGCAGCCGGCTGCTGTCAAGACCGGCAAAAAGGTGGCCGTGGTCGGCTCCGGCCCGGCCGGCATGGCGGCGGCCCAGCAGCTCGCGCGCGCGGGGCACGATGTGACGGTGTTCGAGAAGAACGATACGGTCGGGGGGCTGCTGCGCTTCGGCATCCCGGACTTCAAGTTCGACAAGTCGCACATCGACCGTCGTGTCCAGCAGATGCAAGCCGAGGGTGTGGTCTTCCAGACCAATACCCTGGTCGGCGAACTGCCCAAGGGGTCCAAGGTCACCAACTGGGCCAAGGACACGGTCAGCCCCGAGCAGCTGAAGAAGGTGTTCGATGCCGTGCTGCTGACCGGCGGCGCCGAGCAGTCGCGCGACCTGCCGGTGCCGGGGCGCGAGCTCGACGGCATCCACTTTGCCATGGAGTTCCTGCCGCAGCAGAACCGTGTCAATGCCGGCGGCAAGGTCAAGGACCAGATCCGCGCCGACGGCAAGCATGTCATCGTCATCGGTGGCGGTGACACGGGTTCGGACTGCGTGGGCACCAGCAACCGCCATGGCGCCGCCAGCGTGACCCAGTTCGAGGTCATGCCCATGCCGCCCGAGCAGGAGAACAAGTCCCTGGTCTGGCCCTACTGGCCGCTCAAGCTGCGTACCAGCTCCAGCCATGAGGAAGGTTGCGTGCGCGAGTTCGCCATCTCCACCAAGGAGTTCATCGGCAAGAACGGCAAGGTCACCGGTCTCAAGACCGTGCATGTCGAGTTCAAGGATGGCAAGTTCGTCGAGATTCCGGGGACCGAAAAGGAGTACCAGGCCGACCTGGTGCTGCTGGCCATGGGTTTTGTCAGCCCGGTGGCGACCGTGCTGGACGCCTTCGGGGTTGAGAAGGATGCACGTGGCAACGCCAAAGCAAGTACTGACTTTGATGGCGGCTATGTCACCAACGTACCCAAGGTCTTTGCAGCTGGTGACATCCGGCGTGGCCAGAGTCTGGTGGTCTGGGCCATTCGTGAGGGCCGGCAGGCAGCCCGGGCGGTGGATGCCTTCCTCATGGGGAGCAGCGATCTGCCACGCTGATCGGTGTAATCCCTTATGATTCAAAAGCCGGATCATCCCGGCTTTTGTTTTTTTCATGCATCCAGCCTCCCCACCCCCCCTTGTCGAGTTGCGTCGCCTGACCTTCGGGTACGGTGAACGCGTCATCCTGGACGACGTCTCCATGCAGGTGCCGCGTGGCAAGGTCACGGCCCTGATGGGGGCCTCCGGTGGCGGGAAAACAACGGTGCTGCGCCTGATCGGCGGGCAATGCCGGGCTCAGCAGGGGGAGCTGCTGTTCGATGGCCAGGACGTCACCCGCATGGACCCGAGCCAGCTTTATGTGGCGCGACGCCGCATGGGCATGCTGTTCCAGTTCGGCGCGCTGTTTGCCGATCTGGACGTGTTCGAGAACGTGGCCTTTCCCTTGCGTGAGCACACCGATCTGCCGGAAGCCCTGATCCGCGACATCGTGCTCATGAAGCTCAATGCCGTGGGTTTGCGCGGTGCGCGCGACCTGATGCCGGCCGAGGTCTCGGGTGGCATGGCCCGCCGGGTGGCGCTGGCCCGTGCCATCGTGCTGGATCCCGAACTGGTGATGTACGACGAACCGTTTGCCGGTCTCGACCCGATTTCCCTGGGAACGGCGGCCCAGCTGATCCGCCGGCTCAACGATGCCATGGGCCTGACCAGTATCGTGGTCTCGCACGATCTGGAAGAAACCTTCCGGATCGCCGACCAGGTCGTGATCCTGGCTAACGGCCGCATTGCTGCCCAAGGCACGCCCGAAGAGGTCAGGCACTCCAGCGACCCCTTGGTGCAGCAGTTCGTGCAGGCCCAGGCCGAAGGACCGGTGCATTTCCACTATCCCGGCCCCAGCGTGGAGCGGGATTTTGGTGTGGAGCAGGTATGAGCTGGTGGCGTCCCTCCGATGTGGGTTACGCGGTCCGCAGCAAGCTCGATGACATGGGCTATGCCGCCCGCCTGTTTCTGCGTCTGCTGCAGTTGGCCGGCCCCAGCTTCCGGCGTTTCGGGCTGATCCGCGACCAGGTGCACCTGCTGGGCAACCATTCGCTGGCCATCATCGTGGTTTCAGGCCTGTTCGTCGGTTTCGTGCTGGGTTTGCAGGGCTACTACATCCTGGTGGACTACGGTTCTTCGGAAGCGCTGGGCCAGATGGTGACCCTCAGTCTGGTGCGGGAACTCGGGCCCGTGGTGGCCGCGCTGCTTTTTGCCGGCCGTGCCGGAACATCGCTGACCGCCGAGATCGGCCTGATGAAGGCCGGTGAGCAGCTCAGCGCGATGGAAATGATGGCGGTCGATCCGGTGCAACGCATACTGGCTCCCCGTTTCTGGGGTGGGGTGATTGCCATGCCCCTGCTGGCGGCGGTGTTCAGCGCGGTGGGGGTGATGGGCGGCTGGCTGGTCGGTGTGGTCATGATTGGTGTCGACCCCGGTGCCTTCTGGAGTCAGATGCAGGGCGGCGTCGATGTCTGGCAGGACGTGGGCAACGGTGTCGTCAAGAGCCTTGTGTTCGGCTTCACGGTCACTTTCGTGGCGCTGCTGCAAGGGTACGAGGCGCAAGCTACGCCCGAGGGGGTGGCGAGTGCCACCACACGGACGGTGGTGATGGCGTCGCTGGCGGTTCTGGGCCTGGATTTCATCCTGACCGCGATGATGTTTACGATTTGAATTTGACAGGAGGCTTGTGGGTCGGGTCACGCGCTCAGCGATGCGGTCTGCCCCCGGTGAACTAAGATGCAACGCTCAAGAAATGATGTCTGGGTCGGTTTGTTCGTTCTGGTCGGTGCTGCAGCCATCCTGTTTCTGGCGCTGCAGGCGGCCAACCTGCTGAACCTGAGCTTCCAGTCCACCTACCGCATCGAGGCGCGCTTTGACAATGTCGGCGGCCTCAAGCCGAAGTCGGCGGTGCGCAGTGGTGGCGTGGTGGTCGGTCGTGTCGAGTCCATCACTTTTGACGACAGAACCTTCCAGGCCCGCGCTGTGCTGGCGCTGGAGAGTCGTTACAAGTTTCCCAAGGACAGTTCGCTCAAGATCCTGACCAGCGGTCTGCTGGGGGATCAGTACATCGGCATCGAGGCCGGCGCAGAAGACGGCCTGCTGGTCGCCGGCGATGTCATCACCAGTACCCAGTCCGCCGTGGTGCTGGAAAACCTGATCGGCCAGTTTCTCTATAACAAGACGGCCGAAGGCAATACATCGGGCACAGGCAGGAAATGACATTCGAGCAGAACGCAGAACGGCGGGCAGCCGGGGGGTGGGGACGCTGGGCTTTGGGGGCCCTGCTGCTGGCGTGCGCCATGCTGGCCGGTTGCGCCTCGGGACCGCAGGCCAACCCCAAGGATCCGCTGGAGCCTTTCAACCGGAGCATGTTCGAATTCAACGACGCGCTCGACCGGACCGTGCTCAAGCCGGTCGCCAGCGCCTACCAGGAGGTGACCCCATCGCTGGTGCGCCGCGGCGTCGGCAACTTTTTCAACAACATCGAGGATGCCTGGTCCTTCGTCAACAGCGTGCTGCAGCTCAAGGGTGAGGCCGCAGGCAACAGCCTGATGCGTGTCTGCGTCAACACCTTCTTCGGGCTCGGCGGCGTGCTCGACGTGGCCAGTGAGATGCGCATTGAGCGCCACAGCGAGGACTTTGGTCAGACGCTCGGACGCTGGGGCGTTGGCGCCGGACCTTATATCGTGTTGCCGCTGCTGGGGCCCTCCACCCTGCGTGACACGGTGGCCTTGCCGGTGGACAAGATGACGGGCGACCCCGTGACGAAGATCGAGGATATCCCGGTGCGCAACACGCTGTGGTCCTTGCGCCTGGTCGACAAGCGGGCCCAGTTGCTGAGGGCGGGGGATCTGCTGGATGAGGTGGCGCTCGACAAGTACACTTTCACCCGCGATGCCCATCTGCAGCGCAGGCGCAATGCGGTGTTCGACGGCAATCCGCCCGAGGAAGAGGAGCCGGCGCCGGAATGATCCGAGGCCCGGCCGGCGTCGGCCGGGGCGTGCAGACCGCCTTGCGTTCTCCAGTCAACAGTAGCGTAACAATGGAAGTTCAATCATGCAGCGTCGTTTCTTGAATCGGCTTCTGGTCTCGTTCACCTGCAGTGCCGCCCTGCTGGGTGGGCTGCCGGCGCGGGCCGCCGACGAGGCCCCGGACGCGATGATCCAGCGTCTGTCCGCCGAGGTGCTGGACAGCATCCGTGCCGACAAGGCCATCCAGAACGGCGACATGAATCGCATCGTGGCCTTGGTGGATGGCAAGATCATGCCGAATGTGAATTTTCAGCGCATGACGGCGTCGGCCGTGGGCCCGGCCTGGCGCCAGGCTACGCCCGAGCAGAAAAAACGCCTGCAGGAGGAGTTCAAGACCCTGCTCGTGCGAACCTATGCCGGTGCCCTGGCCCAGGTCACGGATCAGACGATCACGCTCAGACCGATGCGCGCCGCAGCGGAGGACCGGGAGGTCGTGGTGCGCACCGAGGTCCGGGGGCGCGGCGACCCCATTCAGCTCGACTACCGGCTCGAGAAGACGCCGGGTGAAGGCCTGGGCTGGAAGATCTACGACCTGAACGTGCTGGGCGTCTGGCTGGTGCAAACCTACAAGTCCCAGTTCGCGCAGGAAATCGGCAGCAAGGGCATTGATGGCCTGATTGCCACCCTCGCCGAGCGCAACAAGGCCAACGCCAGGAAGGTCTGAGGGTGCTGGTACTGCCTTCAGAACTGACGCATGTCCATGCCCGGGCCTGCCTGCAGATGCTGGTGCAGGCCCTGCGGGCCGAGCGCGGGCCGACGCTGGTGCTGGACGCCAGTGCGCTGCAACACTTCGATTCGGCGGCTCTGGCCGTGTTGCTGGAATTGCGGCGCGAGTGTCTGGTGATGGGCCGGAATTTCTCGATCCGCGGCCTGACGCCGCGCTTGGCCGATCTGGCAGCGCTGTACGGCGTCGCCGAGTTGCTGCCGGTGGCCTGAGGTTTCTTCGGCCGCAGCTGCGGTCTGGCGGGCCATCCGCTTAAAATAGCAGGCTCTCATGCCAGCCATTGCCTTCCAGTCCGTTTCCAAAGCCTATCCGGCCGTGCGGGGACCCAAGGGTGCCACCTTCCTGGCGCTCGACAACGTCAGCCTCCAGATTGAACAGGGCGAGTTCTTCGGCCTGCTCGGCCCGAATGGTGCCGGCAAGACCACCCTCATCAGCATTCTGGCTGGCCTGACGCGCGCCAGTCAGGGCCGGGTGGCGGTGCTGGGGCACGATGTGCAGGCCGATTACGCGCAGGCGCGTCGCCTGCTCGGCGTGGTACCGCAGGAGCTGGTTTTCGACCCCTTCTTCAATGTGCGTGAGACCTTGCGCATCCAGTCCGGCTACTTTGGCGTCAAGAACAACGATGCCTGGATCGACGAGTTGCTGGAGAGCCTGGGCCTGGCCGACAAGGCCGACGCCAACATGCGCCAGCTCTCGGGTGGCATGAAGCGGCGTGTGCTGGTGGCGCAGGCCCTGGTGCACAAGCCGCCGGTCATCGTGCTCGACGAGCCGACGGCCGGCGTCGATGTCGAGTTGCGCCAGACCTTGTGGCAGTTCATCGCGCGGCTCAATCGCGAGGGGCATACCGTCCTGCTGACGACCCATTACCTGGAAGAGGCCGAGGCCCTGTGCGGCCGCATCGCCATGCTCAAGAGCGGCAAGATCGTGGCGCTGGAACGCACCAGCGAACTGCTCAAGGCGGCTTCCAGCCACGTGCTGCGCCTGAAGATCGACGGCGAGCTGCCGGCCGATCTGGCCGCCCAGGCCCGCGTGACCGGGCGCATCGTGCAGTTCCCGGCCCATGACGCGCGCGAGATCGAAAGTTACCTCGGCGCCGTGCGCGAAGCCGGTGTGGTCGTCGACGATGTCGAGATCAGCAAGGCCGACCTGGAAGACGTGTTCCTCGAAGTGATGGGGCAGAAGAGATGACAGGAGCCCAGACGCTGCTCTACAAGGAGGTGCTGCGCTTCTGGAAGGTCAGCTTCCAGACCATTGCCGCGCCGGTGCTCACGGCCGTGCTCTACCTGCTGATCTTCGGGCACGTGCTGGAAGACCACGTCAAGGTCTACGACCGCATCAGCTACACCGCTTTCCTGATTCCCGGCCTGGTGATGATGAGCGTGCTGCAGAACGCCTTTGCCAACAGCTCGTCCTCGCTGATCCAGAGCAAGATCATGGGCAACCTGGTCTTTCTGCTGCTGACGCCGCTGTCGCACTGGGCCTGGTACCTGGCCTATGTGGGCTCCTCGATCCTGCGCGGTGTGGTGGTGGGCGGCGGTGTGTTCCTCGTGACCTTCTGGTTTACCGACCTGCACGTGGTGGCGCCGCTCTGGATTGTTGCGTTCGCCGTCATGGGCGCGGCCCTGCTGGGCTCGCTCGGACTGATTGCCGGTCTGTGGGCGGAAAAATTCGACCAGTTGGCCGCGTTCCAGAACTTCATCATCATGCCCATGACCTTCCTCAGCGGCGTGTTCTATTCCATCCACTCCCTGCCGGCCTTCTGGCAGGGCGTGAGCCACCTCAACCCCTTCTTCTACATGATCGACGGTTTCCGTTACGGCTTCTTCGGCGTCAGCGACGTTTCGCCCTGGCTGAGCCTGGCGATCGTGGGCACGGCCCTGCTGGCGGTGGGCGGTTTGGCCGTGCACCTGCTGCGCATCGGCTACAAGATCCGCGGCTGAGCGCCGCGCAACACCATGACCGCAGACCAACTCCAATCCCTCATCACCGCCGGCCTGGCCTGTGAGCATGTCGAGCTCACCGGCGACGGCCGCCACTGGTACGCCACCATCGTCTCCAGCGAGTTCGAGGGCAAGCGCGCGATCCAGCGCCACCAGCGCGTCTATGCCACGCTGGGGCAGAAGATGCACACCGACGAGGTGCATGCCCTGTCGATGAAAACCTATACACCGGCCGAATGGGCGGCGCAATCCAACTGATCGACCATGGATAAATTGCTGATTCGCGGCGGCCGCGCGCTGCGCGGCGAGGTGCCGATTTCCGGTGCCAAGAACGCAGCCTTGCCTGAGCTGTGCGCCGCCTTGCTGACCGCGCAGCCGGTGACGCTGCGTAACGTGCCGCAGTTGCAGGACGTCGCCACCATGCTCAAGCTCATTCGCAACATGGGCGTGGTGGCTGAGCGCGGCGTCGATGGCTCGGTGCGCATCGATGCCGGGGCCCTGGACAAGCCCGAGGCGCCGTACGAACTGGTCAAGACCATGCGCGCTTCGGTGCTGGCACTCGGCCCGCTGCTGGCCCGTTTCGGCCAGGCGCGCGTGTCGCTGCCCGGCGGCTGCGCCATCGGCTCGCGCCCCGTGGACCAGCACATCAAGGGCCTGCAGGCCATGGGCGCCGAGATCACCGTGGAACATGGCTACATCATCGCCCGCCTGCCGGCAGGGCAGCGACGCCTGCAAGGTGCGCGCATCACCACCGACATGGTGACGGTCACCGGTACCGAGAACTTCCTGATGGCGGCCTGCCTCGCCGAGGGCGAGACCGTACTGGAGAACGCGGCGCAGGAGCCGGAGATCCCCGATCTGGCCGAGATGCTGATCAAGATGGGCGCGAAGATCGAGGGCCATGGCACCAGCCGCATCCGCATCCAGGGCGTCGAGGCCCTGCACGGGTGCGACCACCAAGTGGTGGCCGACCGCATCGAGACCGGCACCTTCCTCTGTGCGGTTGCGGCCGCGGGTGGCGACGTGGTGCTCAGGCATGGTCGGGCCGACCACCTGGACGCGGTGATCGAGAAGCTGCAGGCCGCCGGCGCCAGCGTGAACGCCTTGGCCGACGGCATTCGTGTCCAGTCGCAGGGCCGGCTGAAGGCGCAGAGTTTCCGCACCACCGAGTACCCGGGCTTCCCGACCGACATGCAGGCGCAGTTCATGGCGCTCAACTGCGTGGCGCAGGGCACGGCCAAGGTGACCGAGACCATCTTCGAGAACCGCTACATGCACGTCAACGAGCTGGTGCGCCTGGGCGCGAAGATCCAGATCGACGGCAAGGTGGCGGTGGTGGAAGGCGTGGAGCGCCTGTCGGGCGCGACCGTCATGGCTACCGACCTGCGTGCCTCGGCCAGCCTGGTGATTGCCGGCCTGGTGGCCGAAGGCGAGACCCTGGTAGACCGCATCTATCATCTGGATAGAGGGTACGACCGCATGGAAGCCAAGTTGGCGGCCATAGGCGCCGACATCGAACGTATCAAGTGAGAAAATGGCCCCCATGATCACGCTCGCACTCTCCAAAGGCCGCATCTTCGACGAGACCCTGCCGCTGCTCAAGGCGGCCGGCATCGAGGTACTGGACGATCCGGACAAGACGCGCAAGCTCATCCTGGCCACCAACCAGCCGGACGTGCGTGTGGTGCTGGTGCGTGCCACCGACGTGCCGACCTATGTGCAGTACGGCGGGGCCGATCTGGGCATCACCGGTCTGGACACGCTGCTGGAGCATGGCATGGAATGGGGTGGCGCTGCGAGCAGCACGGGCCTGTACCAGCCGCTGGACCTGCAGATCGCCAAGTGCCGCATCAGCGTGGCGGTACGCGAGGGCTACGACTACGCGGCTGCGGTACGGCAGGGCTCGCGCCTGACTGTGGCCACCAAGTACGTGGCGATTGCGCGCGAGTTCTTCGCCGCCAAGGGTGTACACGTCGATCTGATCAAGCTCTACGGCAGCATGGAACTGGCGCCGCTGACCGGCTTGGCCGATGCCATCGTCGACCTGGTGTCGACCGGCAACACGCTCAAGGCCAACCACCTGGTCGAGGTCGAGCACATCATGGACATCAGCTCGCGCCTGGTGGTGAACCAGGCCGCGCTCAAGCTCAAGCGCGAACCGATCCGCCGCATCATCGATGCCTTTGCCGGTGTTGTCGGTCAGAGGTAATTGCTATGAATTTGATAGCTGCACCCGCCCGTCTGTCAACGTTCGAGGCCGATTTTGAGGCCAAATTCCAGGCGCGTCTGCATTGGTCGGGTGAGACGGATGCCGCCATCGAGCAGCGTGTGGCCGAGATCCTGGCCGATGTACGCCAGCGCGGCGATGCGGCCGTGCTGGCGTACACCGCGCGCTTCGACGGCGTGCAGGCAGCCACGCTCAAGGCGCTGGAGCTGACGCAGGCTGAACTCAAGGCCGCTTTCGATGCGCTGCCGGTGGCGCAGCGTGAGGCGCTGCAGGCCGCCGCACAGCGCGTGCGCAGCTACCACGAGGCGCAGAAGAAGGCTTCGGGCGAGAGCTGGAGCTACCGCGATGCCGACGGCACCCTGCTGGGTCAGAAGGTCACGCCACTGGACCGCGTCGGCATCTACGTGCCGGGCGGCAAGGCGGCCTATCCGTCTTCGGTGCTGATGAACGCCATTCCGGCCCATGTGGCCGGTGTGGGCGAGATCATCATGGTCGTCCCGACCCCGCGCGGCGAGAAAAATCCGCTGGTGCTGGCCGCTGCCTACGTGGCCGGCGTCACACGCGCCTTCACCATCGGGGGGGCGCAGGCCGTGGCCGCGCTGGCCTACGGCACAGCCACCGTGCCGGGCGTGGACAAGATCACCGGCCCGGGCAACGCCTATGTCGCCAGCGCCAAGAAGCACGTCTTCGGCCAGGTCGGTATCGACATGATCGCCGGCCCGAGCGAGATACTGGTGCTGGCCGACGGCACGACGCCGGCCGACTGGGTGGCCATGGATCTGTTCAGCCAGGCCGAGCACGACGAGCTGGCGCAAAGCATCCTGCTGTGTCCGGATGCCGCTTACCTCGACGCGGTACAGCGTGAGATCGATCGCCTGCTGCCGCAGATGCCGCGCGCCGAGATCATCGCCAAGTCGCTCACCGGCCGTGGTGCGCTGATCCATACCCGCAGCATGGAAGAGGCCTGCGCTATTTCCAACCGCATCGCCCCCGAGCACCTGGAGGTGTCGAGCCGCGAGCCGCACCAGTGGGAGCCGCTGCTGAAACACGCCGGTGCCATCTTCCTTGGTGCCTGGACCAGCGAGTCCCTCGGCGACTACTGCGCCGGCCCCAACCACGTGCTGCCCACCAGCGGCACGGCGCGCTTCTCCTCGCCGCTCGGTGTGTACGACTTCCAGAAGCGTTCCAGCCTGATCGAGGTCAGCGAGGCCGGCGCGCAGACGCTGGGTCAGATTGCCTCCGTGCTGGCGCATGGCGAGGGCCTGCAGGCCCACGCACGCGCGGCGGAAATGCGACTGAAAGGGGGAGGGAAATGACCGCCGCAGCGCCGGGCCGCCCCAAGCAAGGCGCGGCCCCCTTGGGGGGCAGCGCAGTACACGCAGTGACAAGTGTGGGGGCCAGTCATCTTGATCCCAAGCTGCAGAAGCTGATCCGCCAGGACGTGCAGGGCATGCACGCCTACGCCGTGCAGGAATCGGCTGGCATGGTCAAGCTCGACGCCATGGAGAATCCCTACGGCCTGCCGCCCGCGCTGCAGGCCGAACTGGGCCAGCGTCTGGGCAAGCTGGCGCTGAACCGCTACCCGGATGGCCGCGTCAACGACCTGCGCGCCGCGCTGGCGCGTTACGCCGACATGCCGGCCGGCTGCGACCTGATGCTGGGCAACGGCTCGGATGAACTGATTTCCTTGCTGGCCCTGGCCTGCGACGTGCCGGGCGCCTCCATCCTGGCGCCGCTGCCCGGCTTTGTCATGTACGCCATGAGCGCGCAGCTGCAGGGGCTGGCCTTCCATGGTGTGCCGCTCACGCCCGACTTCGAGCTGGACGAGGCCGCCATGCTGGCCGCCATCCGCCAGCACAAGCCGACCATTACCTACATCGCCTACCCCAACAACCCCACCGGCAACCTGTGGGATGAGGCGGTGATCGCGAAGATCATTGCCGTCGTTGGCGAGCAGGGCGGCCTGGTGGTGCTGGACGAGGCCTACCAGCCTTTTGCCGCCCGTACCTGGCTCGACCGCATGCGTGCCGAGCCGGTGGCCCACGGCCATGTGCTGCTGATGCGCACCCTCTCCAAGTTCGGTCTGGCCGGCGTGCGGCTGGGCTACATGATCGGACCGGCCGCACTGATCGCCGAGATCGACAAGGTGCGCCCGCCCTACAACGTGAGCGTGCTGAACTACGAGTGCGCCTTGTTTGCGCTCGAGCATGCGGATGTTTTTGCGGCTCAGGCCCTTGAGATCAAAGCGCAGCGTGCTATTATTTTGGAAGCGTTGTCGACTCTGCCCGGGGTGCGGGCCTGGAACAGCGAGGCCAACATGATCCTGGTGCGCGTGCCCGATGCGGCCAAGGCTTTCGAGGGCATGAAGGCGCGCAAGGTGCTGGTGAAGAATGTCTCCAAGCTGCACCCGCTGCTGGCCAACTGCCTGCGCCTGACGGTCGGCACCCCCGATGAAAACCGGCTGATGCTGGCGGCGCTGAAAGAATCACTATGAGCACACCACGCATTGCAGAAGTCTCGCGCAACACGGCTGAGACGCAGATCACCGTCAAGGTCAACCTCGACGGCACCGGCATTTCGCGCCTGTCCACCGGCATCGGCTTCTTCGATCACATGCTGGACCAGATCGCACGCCACGGCCTGATCGACCTCGACATCCAGGCCCAGGGCGACCTGCACATCGACGGCCACCACACGGTGGAAGACGTCGGCATCACGCTCGGCCAGGCGGTGGCCAAGGCCGTAGGCGACAAGAAGGGTATCCGCCGCTATGGCCACGCCTATGTGCCGCTGGACGAGGCGCTGTCGCGCGTGGTGGTCGACTTTTCCGGCCGCCCGGGCCTGGTCATGCACGTGCCATTCAAGAGCGGCATGATCGGCACCTTCGACAGCCAGCTGGCCTACGAGTTCTTCCAGGGCTTCGTCAACCACGCCTTCATCACGCTGCACATCGACAACCTCAAGGGCGAGAACGCGCACCACCAGGCCGAGACCGTATTCAAGGCCTTCGGCCGTGCGTTGCGCGCTGCGCTGGAGATTGATCCGCGTGCCGTGGGCATGATCCCGTCCACCAAGGGCAGTCTATGACTCCCCCCCGAAGCCCCTGCGGTGCCTCACCCTGGTGGGGGCGCCACCAGCAGCCCGGCAAAGCCGGTTCTGCGGTGTTCCCGGAGTTGTGCCGATGAGAGAGCGGGTCGTGGCCGTGGTCGACTACGGCATGGGCAATCTGCGCTCGGTGTCGCAGGCGGTGCAGGCAGCGGCCGCCGGTACCGGCTGGCATGTGCTCATCACCGCGCGCCCGGACGAAGTGCGCGCGGCCGAGCGGGTGGTGTTGCCGGGCCAGGGCGCCATGCCCGATTGCATGCGCGAGCTGCGCGACTCCGGTCTGCGCGACGCCGTGTTGGAGGCCGCGGCAAACAAGCCCTTGTTCGGCGTCTGCGTTGGCATGCAGATGATGCTGGACCACAGTGCCGAGGGTGATACGGCCGGTCTGGGGTTGATCCACGGCGAGGTCATCAAGTTCGACTTGACGGGCCGCCTGCAGCCCGACGGCAGCCGCTACAAGGTGCCGCAGATGGGCTGGAACCAGGTGCGTCAGATGGACCACGGCCAGGGCCGTCACCCGGTGTGGGGCGAGGTGCCCGACGGCAGCTACTTCTATTTCGTGCACAGCTTCTACGCTCGACCGTCGGATGCGCGCCACAGCGCAGGCGAGACCGACTACGGCGGCCGCTTCACCTCCGCGATTGCGCGCGATAATATTTTTGCGACTCAATTCCACCCTGAGAAAAGTGCGGCCCACGGCCTCGCCCTTTACCGCAACTTCCTTCACTGGAATCCCTGAATCCTTCGTTCCGGCTGTCCTTCCATCTGCCATTTCTTTATCCAAGAGCACCATGCTGTTAATTCCCGCCATTGATTTGAAAGACGGTCATTGCGTGCGCCTCAAGCAGGGCGACATGGATCAGTCCACCACCTTCGGGGAAGACCCGGCGCAGATGGCACGCAACTGGGTCAACAAGGGTGCACGTCGCCTGCACCTGGTGGACCTCAATGGCGCTTTTGCCGGCCAACCCAAGAACGAACTGGCCATCCGCAGCATTCTGAAGGAGGTCGGCAGCGAGATTGACGTGCAACTCGGCGGTGGCATCCGCGACCTCGACACCATCGAGCGCTACCTCGATGCCGGCCTGCGCTACGTCATCATCGGCACTGCGGCCGTGAAGAACCCGGGTTTCCTGCAGGACGCCTGCACCGCCTTCGGCGGTCACATCATCGTCGGCCTCGATGCCAAGGACGGCAAGGTGGCCACCGACGGCTGGAGCAAGCTGACCCGCCACGAAGTGGTGGACCTGGGCAAGAAGTTCGAGGACTACGGCGTCGAGTCCATCATCTACACCGACATCGGTCGCGACGGCATGCTCTCGGGCATCAACATCGAAGCCACCGTCAAGCTGGCGCAGGCGCTGACCATTCCGGTCATCGCTTCCGGCGGCTTGAGCAACATGGCCGACATCGAGGCCCTGTGCGCGGTGGAGGACGAAGGCATCGAAGGCGTGATCTGCGGCCGCGCCATCTACACCGGCGATCTGGACTTCGAGGCTGCGCAAGTGCGGGCCGACGAACTCAGCGCCTGAAATGGCCCCCACGGTCGCCCACTGCGTGTGGCTCCCTGCCCCCCGAGGGGGCCGCATTTTGCCTTGGGGCGGCCCGGCGGCAAAACCAGCCGTTGACTCTTTCTGAAAGCAATCATGCTGGCCAAACGCATCATCCCCTGCCTGGACGTGACCGGCGGTCGCGTCGTCAAAGGCGTCAACTTCGTCGAACTGCGTGATGCCGGCGATCCGGTGGAAATTGCCGCGCGCTACAACGAGCAGGGCGCCGACGAACTCACCTTCCTCGACATCACCGCCACCAGCGACGGCCGCGACCTGATCCTGCACATCATCGAGGCAGTGGCGTCCAAGGTCTTCATTCCGCTCACCGTCGGCGGCGGCGTGCGCACGGTCGAAGACGTGCGCCGCCTGCTCAACGCCGGCGCCGACAAGACCAGCTTCAATTCGGCTGCCATTGCCAACCCGCAGGTCATCCGCGACGCCTCGGCCAAGTACGGCGCGCAGTGCATCGTGGTGGCCATCGACGCCAAACGCCGTTTTGGGGACGACCTGCTGGCGCGCGGCGAGGGCTGGGACGTCTACAGCCATGGCGGGCGCAAGAACACCGGGCTGGACGCCGTCGCCTGGGCGCGCCAGATGGCCGACTACGGCGCCGGTGAGATCCTGCTCACCAGCATGGACCGCGACGGCACCAAGGCCGGCTTCGACCTGGAACTCACGCGCGCCGTCAGTGATGCGGTTGGTGTGCCGGTGATCGCCTCCGGCGGCGTCGGCAACCTGGACCATCTGGTCGATGGCATCAAGGTCGGCGGGGCCGATGCCGTGCTGGCGGCCAGCATCTTCCACTACGGCGAGTACACCATCGCCCAGGCCAAGGCGCGTATGGCCGCGGCCGGCATTCCGGTGCGCATCGAGTCTGGAGCCTGATTCGCCTGACAGAATCGGGCGACAATAGCGCCATGAACTGGCTGGACGACGTGAAATGGGATGCGCAGGGCCTGGTGCCGGTGATCGCGCAGGAACAGGGCAGCAACGATGTGCTCATGTTCGCGTGGATGAACCGTGAGGCGTTGCAGAAAACGGCCGAACTCGGCCGTGCGGTCTACTTCAGCCGCTCGCGCGGCAAGCTCTGGTTCAAGGGCGAAGAATCCGGCCATGTGCAGACCGTGCATGAGATCCGCCTGGACTGCGACAACGACGTCATCCTGCTCAAGGTGACCCAGCTCGGGCACGAGCCCGGCATCGCCTGCCACACCGGCCGCCACAGCTGCTTCTTCAGCGTGCTGAAGGACGGCGCCTGGCAGGCCGTCGACCCGGTCTTGAAAGACCCCGAAACCATCTACAAATGAGCGCCATGTCTGACACCCGCAACAACTCTGCCGACGCCCTGGCTCGCCTGGCGGCTGTGGTCGAGAGCCGGCTACCCGCCAATGGCGGCGACCCGGAGAAAAGCTATGTGGCGCGCCTGCTGCACAAGGGGCCGGATGCCTTTTTGAAGAAGATTGGCGAGGAAGCCACCGAGGTGGTCATGGCGGCCAAGGATGCCGACCACGGCGGCGAGCGCAGCAAGATCATCTACGAAGTGGCGGATCTCTGGTTTCACAGCATGATTGCATTGGCGCATTACGGTTTGACGCCGGCGGACGTGATTGCCGAGCTGGAGCGCCGTGAAGGCACCAGCGGCATCGAGGAGAAGGCGCTGCGCAAGGCGCTGGCGCGCGAGGGTGGGCCGTCGTGAGCCGCAGCGAAGCCGAGCGGTTGCAGTCCCTCACCACGCTGGGAACGGTCAGCTACGTGCTGCACCTGATCGTGGCGGTGGGCGCTCTGGTGCCCGGCGCGCAGATCAGTCCGGTGCTGCTCGTCGTCGCGCTGGTGCTGGACCTGGTCAAGCGTGAGGATGCCGCCGGCACCTGGCACGCCTCGCATTTCAGCTGGCGTATCCGTACCGTGCTGATTGCGGCCGCGCTTTATGTGCTGACGCTGCCGCTGTGGTTTTTCTTCCTGCTGCCCGGCTGGTTGGCCTGGCTGGTCATCTCGGTCTGGTTCTTCTACCGCATCATCCGCGGCATGGTGAACATGAACAAGGGTCTCCCGATGGAGTTTTCGGCATGAGTGACGTCACGCACAGCGACCCGAATTGCATCTTCTGCAAGATCATTGCGGGGCAGATTCCTTCGAAAAAAGTCTATGAAGACGAGGAAATCTACGCTTTCCACGACATCCAGCCCTGGGCGCCGGTCCACTTCCTCATGGTGCCCAAGCTGCACATCCCGTCCATGGCCCAGGTCGGACCGGCGCATGCCGCCCTCCTGGGGCGCATGATGGCGCTGGCACCCAGGCTGGCGCTGCAGGAGGGCTGTCGGCCCTACCCGGAGGGCGGTTTTCGCATCGTCTGCAACACGGGCGAGGGCGGCGGGCAGGAGGTGCATCACCTGCACATCCACGTCATCGGCGGGCCGCGCCCATGGCGCAAGGGCTAATTCGGAGCGGCTGGTGCGGCCAGCCTTTGTGAAGATTAGAATTACCTAATTCCTGAGGAGTGATATATGGGTTCGTTTTCCATCTGGCACTGGCTGATCGTGCTGCTGATCGTGGTCATGGTGTTCGGCACCAAGAAGCTGAAGAATCTGGGAAGTGACCTTGGCGGCGCCGTCAAGGGCTTCAAGGACGGCATGAAGGATGGTTCCTCCGCCGAGGACAAACCGGCTGAGCCGGCGGCGCAGGTCGCCAACACGGCAGCACCGGCCGCCGAGAAGACCACCATCGACGTCGAAGCCAAGACCAAGTCCTGATGCCTGCCAGGCAGACATGATCGATCTCGGTATTTCCAAGATGGCGCTGATCGGCGCGGTGGCATTGATTGTCATCGGGCCGGAGAAGCTGCCGCGCGTGGCCCGTACGGTCGGCGCGTTGCTGGGCAAGGCGCAGCGCTATGTGGCCGATGTCAAGGCCGAGGTCAATCGGTCGATGGAGCTCGATGAGCTCAAGAAGATGAAGGATTCCGTGGAGGGCGCCGCGCGCGAGGTCGAGAGTTCGATCCAGACCACCACCAGCGATTTCGAGCAGAGCTGGGCCGAGGCCACCTCCGGTCTGGATTCGAGCGACCTGAATGCCTCTTCCGCCCCCGGCGTGCCCGAATACAGGCATCCGGGCAAGAACTGGCGTCTCAAGCGCGGCGCCACTCCCAACTGGTACAA